>DATKUX010000039.1:0-9062 GCA_035530395.1 Spirochaetia bacterium | reverse complement strand
TTCGATAACGTGCAGCCCAATCCCAGGGACCGCGATTGCGAAGCCGGTGGCGAAGCGGCCCGCCGATGGGGAGCCGATGTTATCGTGGCGGTCGGCGGCGGTTCCGTTCTGGATTCGGCGAAAGCCATCGCTCTTTTGCAGACTCACGGGGGGTATATCCGGGACTTCGAGGGAAGGGGTAAAGTTACCCGGGAAGTCACCGCCGTCGTGGCCATTCCCACCACTGCCGGAACAGGATCCGAGGTCACCAGGTCTGCCGTGATCACGGACACGGCCCGTAACTTCAAAATGACGGTGAAGGATGAAAAGCTCGCGCCGATCCTGGCTATCGTCGATCCGGAAACCACTTATTCTTTGCCTGCGGCTATTACCGCGTCCACGGGTATGGATGCTCTCATCCACGCCATTGAAGCGTTCACCTGCCGTTTGGCCAATCCGCTGTCGGATGTCGTGGCCCTGGCAGCTATGGAGAAAATTTTTCCCTCCTTGCGCACGGCCGTTCATCACGGGACGGACAAAGAAGCCAGGTACGACATGATGGTAGGGTCACTGCTAGCGGGAATCGCCTTTTCCCACGCCGAT
The DNA here is from genome assembly GCA_035530395.1 of Spirochaetia bacterium. Lineage (GTDB taxonomy): Bacteria > Bacillota > Desulfotomaculia > Desulfotomaculales > JAJYZD01 > JAJYZD01. Next base: position 8,480 of record DATKUX010000039.1, on the reverse strand, counting down.
GTGGCCGCCGTGCACTGCATGGCGGAGGCTCTAAGCGGTCTGTACGATACAGCCCACGGTGTGGCAAATTCCATGTTCCTTCCCGTTGTCACGGCTTACAATGCGCAAGTGGATCCGGACAGACATGCCCGGGTGGCTGCAACCTGTGGTCTCCCGGTATCCGGGCTTTCCGAAGGGAAAGCGGCGTCCCTGTTGGTGAAAGAACTAGCCCGACTGGCCGGGGATATAGGCATCCCGGCCTTTGTCAACCTTTCTTGCGTCAATCCGAAGGACTTTGAACATCTGGCGGACTCCGCTTGTCGAAACGGATCGACTCCCAGTAATTGCCGGGATATCGGCAAAGAAGGATATCTGCGCCTTTTCCAAGAGAGCTATGCCCAAGGAGAATCTTTCTGAGGAACCGGGCCGTCCGGCTGGCGCCCGCACAACCGGCTGGTCTGAGCCCGAGGAAGGAAAACGTTACCGGCAGCGCGAATAATCTTTCGGGTGACGGGAGATAGATTACCCGGAGGAGATGGGTTTTTGGCCAGGTTCGAGATTAACACCGACACCAGTCATTGTTTTGCCTGCAGTCCCCAAAACGAGTACGGACTGCACTTGAGCTTTGAATTTGAGGGGGAAATCTGCCGGACCCGCTTTGTGCCGCAGGAGAGGTACCAGGGCTGGACTGGTTTCACCCACGGCGGTATTTTGGCCACCGTGCTGGACGAGACCATGGCCCAGTGGCTTTGGCACAAGGATATCGTGGCCATGACCGCCGAGATGGAAGTACGGTTCATTAAAGCCGTCCCGGTCGGCCGGGAGGTAGTGGTCACCGCTGCTTGCCGGAGGGGGCCCTCGCACGGTCTCTACCTCTTGGAGGCCGGGATGACCATGGACGGCGAACCGGTGGCCAGGGCCAAGGCCAAGTTTATGGCCACCGAAAACAGCGGTTAGTCGCTTTGGCTGGTTCGCTGTAGCTGGATGAGGATGACGCCGCCCAATATAAGGGCGGCGCCTGCTATTTGCAGGGAGTGCAGGCTTTCTCCCAGGACGAAGTAGGCGGACACGGCGGCTACCACCGGCTCCAGGGTGCTGGTAAGGCCGGCCCGCAAAGGGGTCAGGAAGGAGAGCCCCTTGAGATAGAGACCGAAGGGGAGGATGGTGGAAAAGACGGCCAGGTAGAAAAAGGCACCGTAAGCCAACGCGCTGTGGCCGGCGAGCGCCGTCCAGGGTGGGCGCACGAAGGACCAGGCGAACAGGGGAATGCCCAGGCCGTAGAGGAGGACCGTCCATGGCGGCAGGTGGGAGATCTGTTTGCCGTAGACGGAATAAAAGGCAAAGGCGGCGGCCGATGCCAGACCTGTGAGCAGCCCGCCCAGCGTGAGACCGGAGGAGGCGTGCGTTCCCCACATGATCAGAAATCCACCTAAGGTAGCCAGGATAATGGCGGTTATACCGAGTCGGCCGGGGGGTTGGCGGTAGCGCAATGCTCCCCAGAGGGCGATCAGCACCGGGGCCAGGTACTGCAGGAACACAGCGCTGGCCACGCTCAGTTGGCTGATGGTGAGGAGATAGAATAGCTGAACGGCGCCCAGTCCACCCAGTCCGAAAATGATTAATGGCAGCACATCGGCTTTGCCGACGCGTAACAGGGAGGGTTGGAAAAGGGCTATGTAGAGAAACAGGAGGACGAAGGACAAAAAAAGTCTGATTTCCAGGAGGGTGAGGGGCCCAACCACTTGGCTGACGAAGAAGAACTTGGCCAGGGTGCCGAAGGCTCCCCACAGGACGGCGGCCATGGCCACATAGGCAAATCCGAGAACGGACCGGAATGGCATAGCGGTAAAGCTCCTTGTCGCGCAAATGACCTTCTCCAGTTTAGCAGACATCCTATGGTTGGACAATACCATCATATTCCACCGGCTGCCCGGGCATGCGCCGACGGGGCGGTGGATATGGAAGGTGGCGGGGAAGAACAAGGGCCGGGCACTCGGGCCGCTCCCGCCCCGACAGCCGGTCGTTCCCCTTGCCGTGGCGGCGATTGGGCCATTGATCCTTGAGCCTGGCCGAAGATTCTGATAAAGTGATAAATAACTAATCTGTAAGCATATGCATTGGCAGGAGGTGGACTTCATTGAGCGCAACCGCTCCCGGTGCCATGCCCGCGAGCTGGCGCGTCGATACCAAGCCGCACAAGTTTTGTCCCGGGTGCGGCCACGGGATCATCCTCAAGATGCTGGGACGGGCTGTAGACGAACTGGGCATAGGCGACCGTACCGTATTTGGCTGCGACATCGGTTGCTCGCTCCTGGCCTGGGACTTCTTCAACCTCGATACCGTTCAGGCCCACCACGGCCGGGTTACGCCGGTTCTGGTGGGGTTGAAGCGGGCCGAATCCCGGCTGCTGACCGTGGCCTACATGGGAGACGGGGGCGGCTACGCCATCGGGGCGCAGCACCTGGTCAGCGCCGCCGGCCGCAACGAGCGCATCTCGGTGATCCTGGTCAACAACACCCAGTACGGCATGACCGGGGGACAGATGGCGCCGACCACCCTGCCGGGCCAGCGCACCGAAACCACCCCCTTCGGCCGGGACGTGGCGGAAACAGGGCGGCCGATGCAGGGGCCGGAAATGGTGGCGTCTCTCACCAACGAACATGCCTATGTGGCCCGGGGCACGGTTACTAAGCCCCGCCAGCTCAAGGTCATGATCCGGCGGGCACTGGAAAACCAGATGCTGGGGCGAGGCTTCTCCTTCGTAGAGGTGCTGTCGTTTTGTCCGACTAACTGGCGGACGTCGGCCAAGGAAACCATCGCCTTCGTTGATGAAAAGATGGCTGAGGTGTTCCACACCGGGGAAATCAAGGTGCCGGGCAAGTCAGGAGTGGGCGAGGATGAGTAAGGGCATGGCGGAAATGCCGTTTAAGGGCAAGCCGACGCGGGTACGCAAGGGCTATGTGACGGTTATGCCGGCGTTGTGCAAGGGCTGCGGTCTGTGCATGGAGCGGTGTCCCCAGTCCTGCATCGGCTGGTCGGATGTCCTGGGGGTTTACGGTACGCCTTCGGTACTGGTGGACGACTCGCGCTGCATCCTGTGCGGCAACTGTGAGCTGATCTGTCCCGACTGCGCCATTGCCGTCACCTTTGTGCCCAGACCGCAGCGGGGTCCGGCGCCGCTATTGGCCGATTGGGACTAGGAACAGTTGCCCCGCCGGGGAGGCCGCCTGTTCCGGCGTGTTCCCGGAGGCGGGCTCCCCGGCGGAAGGCGGGCGCTTCTATGCGGTAGCGCCGGCTACCTGTCCGACCGTTCCAGCTTTACGGTAACGGTATTAATGGGATCGGGACACTTTACGAAAGCCGTGTCTCCTTCCCACCAGGGAAATTTTCCACCAAATTGCAGGACACAAAGGCTCGGGAAGACGTCGTGGTAGAAAAAGCCGCACATCTGGGAAGGGTTGTGGGCGGAAAGTTCGAAGGTGTTGCCCACCTGGTGGCCTGCGCTGCAATGACCTTTGACCTCGATAACGGTAGCCGAGATCTTGCTGCCTATGCCAGGATCCTTGGCCATTTGACTTTTCTCCCTTCGAAGGGTTTTGAAGAGGCCTTCGCCGTATGTTCCAGTTGTCCTGCCGTTCCCCGCCACGTTTGGGCGGGGGTTTTTGTTTTTGAGAGGGGCCTTCCCCTTGGAACGTACCGTTTGGGTTTTGTAACCCCCGTAGGCCAGCATGGCGCAGACCGGGCCGGTCTTCACCGACACGCGGGGGAACTGGGCTCAGGGTCATATTCCCACGGTGGCGGCCTACGGCATCGTCAGCGGCTTTGACTCGTCCCACTTCGGCCCGAACGACCTGGTCACCCGGGAGCAGATTACGGCGATGGTTGTGCGGGTGGCCAAGTTGGCGCCGGTGACCGGCGAGTTGTTCTTCGAAGACGCGGGCCGGATCGATCCGCGGGCCAGGGAGGATGTCATCACCGCGGTGAAGGACGGTATCATCAACGGCTACCCGGACGGCACGTTCCGACCGTTTGCCAACGCCAACCGGGCGGAAGCGGTGACGGTTGTGGCTGGGATATTGAAGTAGCCACGGTGGGGAAAGGGCACGGTTTCCTGGAAGGCGGCTGGGTTGTATCCAAGCCGCTTTCTTTCCTTCCGGTAGGCGGATCTCTCTCAGCCAGGTCCATGACGCGGCCAGTAGTGTGCCGGTGTTTCGGTTTCCGAGCCCAGTCAAGCCGGCCGTTCAGGTGAAAAAACCCATTCTTGTCAGTCGGCCAGGGTTGTGGTAGTGTATACGTAAGACAGCACGGGCGGCATCTTGGGTTGGGTAACGATGGGGAAGGGGGTTGCCCCTGTGGATGACGCCCGGGCGAAACACGACCAACTGTTCAAGCGCCTTCTCGAACTATTCTTAGCCGAGTTCATGCAGGCGTTCTTTCCCGAAGCCGCCCGGCTGATAGATTTTCAGGAAATCCACTTCGAGCCGGAGGTCGTCTACACCGATACGCCGCTGGGAGAGGAGCGTAAGCTGGATGTCCTGGTAAAGACCAGGTTGACAGGGGAAGACGGGCTGATCCTGGTTCACGTCGAGCCCCAGGCCTACTACCAAAAGGGCTTCAACGAGAGGCTGTTCCGGTATTTCAGCCACCTGTACTACAAGTACGGGTTGCGGATATTACCGGTAGCGGTATTCACTTACGACCAGGTGCGGGATGAGCCGGACAGCTTTGAGCTTGGTTTTGAATTTCTGGATGTCTTGCGCTTTCGTTTCTACAAGCTGGAGCCGAAGAAGCTCGACTGGCGGGAGTACATCAGGAGCGACAATCCGGCGGCCGCCGCTTTGATGAGTAAGATGGGCTTCAAAAAAGAGGAAAGGGTGCAGGTCAAGATAGAGTTCGTCCGTATGCTCGCACGGATGAAACTGGATCCGGCGCGAAGTCATTTTCTGATGAGCTTCTTTGAAAGTTACCTCAAGTTGAACAACCAGGAACAGGAAACATTTGAGCGGGAACTGGGTACACTTGATAAGAAGGAGGCTGAAGCCGTTATGCAATTGACCACTAGCTGGGAAGAAAAGGCCCTGGCGAAGGGGAAGATCGAGGGGAAGATCGAGGGGAAGATCGAGCAGACTCAGAAGATCATCAACCGGTTACTGGGTTCTAAATTTGGTGCTGCCTCTGCGGAGATCCAGAAAGAGGTACAACGGATGACCGATCTTGATGTCCTGGATGAAGTCCTGGAAAAGCTCTTTGCCGCCGACTCCCTGGAACAGGCTGAGAAAACGGTCCTGGGGGCTGTGGAGAAGTAAGGTTTGGGATTGAGTGGGCCCGTATCTTCCGGCCGAACAACGGCAACCGGGGCCGACTATCATAAATTGCCAGACCGGAGACGCACCATGGAACACATCACTCCGAAGGAAGCCGCCGGAAAGTCGTTCTCTGATTAATTGGCCTTCCCTAATGAGCATTTCGAGCATTCTAATTGATTGTAACTGTTGCCGGTACACCAGGGAATTATCCTCCCTCAATCTATCAGCTAAGGGACTGACGGTGGGGAGTATTTGTTTCGGCCTGAATCAGGGTAGCTGTAATGCCACGTTTTGGTATCAAACAAGGCGACAGGTAAGCACCAAGAGGTGTGGAGGGAATTAAATCAAACCAATTTCTTGTGTCGGAGGTCTGAATAGGTTTGTTTACATCGTAATAAGTACCGTTAATATCTAAGTGGCTTCCAGTGTCTGTCATTCTTAATACCATTTCATCCCCGATAAAAAATACGTAGGAATATGTGTAGCCCGCGGTCGGCCGCCGATCAAAAGACCTATGGTAACTTCTGTTGTCTACAAAGGCAAGAAACTCGCTGATCTTGTGTTTGTCCGTTGTAGAAGCTCTTCTCCCATTGGTTCCATCGGTCACAACGATCTTTGTTATCCTCGTGCAATTCGCGCCCAGTAAATCGGCAAAACTCTTTTGATCGCTGTAAGTTGTCAGAGCCCGTACTGCGAACCATAAGCCGATGGACATCAATGCTAACGACAGAGCAATCAATAACGATCTTGATCCTCTCAAGACCATCCCCCCGACCCGGTCGGCGCTACTTCCTTCCCCGTCCCTGCCTGACCGGTTCGCTATCTGCCCGGACCATCCCCTCAGGGGCTTTTGATCGTAATTTTCCCGTGATCAATAACTATCAGGTACGCCTGACCCAGTGGCCGGCCCCAGCGGTCCCGGACACTGGCCGGGATCAGGATCTGAACCGGGCCCTGCGGTAGGGGGCCGGCGAAGGAAACCACTATGGTGTTCCCCTGGCGGGTCACGGTATAAGGCGGGGCGGCTGCCGGGGGAGCCACAGCGGAAAAAGTCCGGGTCGGGCCGGTCAGTGGGTGGCTCGGCGCCAAGTCGTCGGAGTGTTTGATGGCCGAAGAGCCGCCGGCCGCTGGTGCAGGCAAAGACTGGGCCGTTTGCGGAAGGGCGGGATTTGCGCTGGTTGCGGGACCGCCTCTCGCGGGTCCGAATTCCGGTCCGGCCAGGGAATTGGCTGTCGCTTGGAGGGAAAGAGGGGCGGCGGGCGAGGAACTGCCTACCCGGGGTGCGTACTCCGGCCCGGCCGTGATCCCGGTTTTCGTTACGGTCTCCGGCCAGGAGGTGCCGTCCATGGGTTGGTTAAAGGTCAGTTCCAGGCGGTTGCCCTGGGCGACGGCGGCGGCCAGCAAGGCGGGTCGTTGCCACAGGGGGCCCAGCCAGAGATTGGCGGCGGTAAAGGCTACCAGGAGCGCCGCCGCCGGCCAGAGGAGGCGGCCGTTTAATTTGCGCCGGGTGCGGTAAGTCTTTTGGATTATGTCGTGTTCAAGCCCCGCCAAAAGGTCCGGGTCGGCCAGGTCCGGCAAAGCGCGCAGAACTTGGGCGGATTTTTCAAAGGCATCCTTGACGAGCCGGCAATGCGGGCATTCGGCCAGATGCCGGAACATTTCGTCGTTGGCCCCGGGACTCAGTTCACCGTCCAGGGCAAGCGATGTTTGGTATTCCCAGTAGCTGCAGTCAGCCAACGCTAATTCGCCTCCCCTTTCTCCAGAGCCCGGTGCAGGGCCAGTCTGGTACGGTATAGCCGGGACCGGACCGCCTCCACGGTGAAACCGGTGATGGCGGCGATTTCCTGGTACGAGGCGTTGTTCCTTTCGCGCAGGAGGAGAAGAGCCTGCTGTTCGGGCGGCAGGTCCCGGAAGGCGGCGAGGAAGCGGGCCGTGAACTCCTTGGCCAGGTAGACCGTTTCCGGATTCGCGTCGGGGCTGCCCCGGTCCGGGAAGTCCGGGACCGGGTACGTGCGGGCCGCGTTGCTTTTCCGGTGATGGTCGATACACAGGTGGTAGGTTACCTGGTAAAGCCAGGGCCTGACTTTGTCCTGGGCCACCCTGGCCCGGAATAGGCGCAAAAAGACCTCCTGCACCAGGTCCCGGGCCTCCTGGCAGCCTACCAGCCGGGCCGCGAAATTGAACAGAGCGGGAGCCCAGGCGTCATAGATGGCCTCAAATTCGTCCTCGGAATGTGCCACAGCTTAGTTCCTCTTGGCGCCGAGTCTTAAGAAGCATTCTGATCAATAAGAGTTCTCCAGGGTTACGGAGGCGGTTACCTGCAACTGGCCCGGCTGGACGGCGGTGGACGGAGCCGCCGCACCGGCCTCCTGCATCGATCCCTGGAAACCTCTTCCATAAACCGGTACGATATCCGGACCGCTTTCGGTCACTTTGGTCACCGGCCCCAGGGGTTTGCCGAGTTGACTGGCAATGGCCTGGGCCTTGGCCTGGGCATCGGCCACGGCCTGCATTAGGGCCTGCCTCTGGTAGTAGGCGATGTCGGTACGCTGGAACTGGATGGAGTTGATCCGGTTGGAACCGGCCGCCACCATGGAATCGAGAAAGGGCCCGAGGGAATCCAGCTTGTTTACCGTAACCGTGAAATAGCCCGACGCCCGGTAGCCGTTCACCTTGCCGTTGTTGTCATAGGACGGCGAGAGGTCGTAACCCGAGGTGGCAATGTCCTTTTGGTCTATGCCGGCCGCCAGAATGGTCTTTTGCATCGCGGCCGTATCCTGCGCCAGGGCGGCCTGGGCCTGGGCGGCGGTGGCGGCATCCTCTTCCGCCCCGACGGTTACCAGGGCCTGGTCGGGGGCCACTTCCACCGTACCGGTACCGTTGACCGTGATGGCGCTGCCGCCAGTGGCAGCCGTGGTCGTGTCGGCTGCCCGGGCCGGGCTTGTCCCGGCATGGAAGGCTACCAAGCCCAGAACCAGCGCTAACGGCAGGAAGAATAATACCAGGTTCCTTTTGTACACCAAATTGTCCCTCCTTCTCTTATCCCATTGCACCTATTATCTTGAGAGTTGAAAGTTTTACTGGCTTAAGCGGCATGGTCGCGGTACCAGTATTGGGTACGCCGCCGTTTGGCCATTAATATCCGGAATATCAGGCAGTTACTGAAATCGCCGAAATTGTGGTAAAAGCTTTCCT
>DATKUX010000038.1:0-8307 GCA_035530395.1 Spirochaetia bacterium | reverse complement strand
CACCACGCCCCAGCGCCACAGAACCTGGATCAGCGCCAGCCTCTTCGGGATCACAGGCCATCATCTCCCGTAATTTCAGGCCTCCGAATCGTCCCAACCCCATTTTATAATAATCTTCAGTAAATTAAAAGGGGTGACAGGGCTTGCCTCAACCGCCTTACCGGCCGACCTCCGGGTTGACGGCGCAGCGCACCCCGCCGTCGCCCAGAGTAGTCAGACAGTCACCGCAGCCCTGGCAGGGCGTGTAACCACCGCTTTGGGCCTTTTGCGGCCAGTCCGGATCGACCAGCAGGGCCCGCCCCACAGCCGTCAGGTCGCAGTCTCCCCGGGTCAGGGCTTCCCCGGCCGTAACCGGATCCGTGATACGGCCCACCCCGATGACGGGACAGGCCACTGTTTTCTTGATTTCCCGGGCATAGAGTAAAAAGACGCCCTCCGGGTCCTCCGGTCCGGGTATGGCGGTGGCGGGCACGGTGACGGCCTTGGCCAACTCCGGCCGGTACCGGTCGAAGGCGGAGACGTGCAGGGCATCAGCCCCCGCAGCAACGAACAGGCCCGCCAGTTGGAGGGCTTCCTCGGGGCCGATGCCCCCTTCCCCGTATTCCCGGGCGTTGAAGCGGACCACTACCGGGTAATCCGGGCCCAGTTCCCGCTTGATGGCCCGGATGATCTCCACCACGAGGCGGGAGCGGTTGGCCGGGCTGCCCCCATAGTCATCCGCCCGCCCATTGGTCAGGCGGGACAAAAAGGCACTGAGAAGGTAGAAGTGGGCGGCATGCAGTTCCACCCCGTCCAGACCGGCCCGGGCCGCCCGCGCGGCCGCCCGCACGAAGTCCTCCACCGTCTGGTCTATCTCCCCCCTGGTCATGGCCTGGGGCGGATCATTCCTGAACAGGGGAATGTCCGAGGCCGAAAGCGGAGGGCGTCCGGAAAAACGGCTGCGGGCCTTGGGGCCCGCATGGCAGAGCTGGAGGAACACATGCGCCCCGGCCCGGTGCACGGCCCCGGCCAGGCCGGCCAGGGGACCAACCTGCTCCTCCGTCCAGATGCCCATCGAATTGGGGAAAAGTCTGGCCTGGGTATGCACCACACCAGGCTCCACGATCAAAAGCGCGGCGCCGCCCTCAGCCCGCCGCCGGTAATGGCGGACCATCAGGTCGGTGACCAGGCCGCCGCCGTCGGCATAGCCGGTGCTCATGGGAGCCATGACGATGCGGTTCTTCAGGGATAACCGGCCCAGTTGAAAGGGCGCAAAAAGTTTTTCCAACCCGTATCACCTTTCCCTGTAACAAGCAACCGCCCGCTAAAACTTGACGAGTTGGACCGCCAAAAGACCCACGCCGAAGCTTACCACCGCCAGGATGGCGATGTTGCGCAACTCCCGGCGCACCCGCCCCAGCATCTGGGGGCCGGTTTCCCCGTAGTAATTCTTTTCTTCCGTCTCCACCCGGTCCGCTTTGGGCGGAGGCACATTGCCGCGCGAAACTCCCCCCGCCGGCAGAATCTCCGCCGCCAGGAGCGGCTTTTCCGGATCGAACGACCGGGGAGTGACCGGACCGGTTGCTCGCGGTGTTCTGACTTTCTTCTTGCCTGCTTTTGCCCTCGCCACTTACCGCTTCACCCGCTTTTCTCGTAATAAGGGCTGCCGCCCTATGTCTTCGCCCTCCCGGGGCGGAATTCCTGCCGGTATCTACTGGGCGGGTTCCTACCCGCCTATTGGAGCGGCTTATCCGGAACCTTGTCCGCTATCTCCTGGCGGTAGCTCTCTTTCAGCCGCATGGCGTTGATGTCGGCCAGGCCGAAGTCCAGCCAGGCGATGCCCAGGCTTAATAGGGCCAAGTCATCGGTCTTGATCTGGTCCACCAGCCCCACCGGCAAGTCGAAAACGTCCAGGAACCGCGACTCCAGCACGAACCGCCTGAACCGGTCCAGGTCGTAGCAGCCCATGTAGAACATCTGGGCCACGTCCGGTCCGGGCACCTTGCCCTCGGGGAATTTCAGCCGGCTGGTGAAGTCCCGGAAAGGCGCCTCCACCCGGTCGTACTCTTCCAGGCCCTGGTCCTTGGCCCAATCGATCGGGGTCCACTCCCGGTCTTCGGCCAGTCCCAGGCAGTGGGATGACTCGAAGATCAAGCGGAACTCCCCTTCCCCGGCCATGTCCAGGGGGGCCATCCGGCAGGACCAGGGGCGATCCTCGTAGACGCTGCAGCCGGACCCGCCGAGGAACTGACACTTCTTCTCCGCGTCGTCCGTCATGTTCAGCATCACCACCGGCAGGCCCGTCTCTTCCGGTACCAGCACCCGGGTGTATTTGTCCAGAAACTCCGTCGAGGACATCCCCAGTTTCTTTCGCATGCGCAGCACGTCGTAAGGAGTGAGGAAGATGTTGACGTCGCGGCAGCACCGGTTGAAACAGGCTACGCCCGGGTGGCAGGCAAAACGGAACAGGTCGTCCCCGCCAAAGGTAGTCATGGAAGCATCTTCAGCCATAAATCTATCTCCTTCTCCCTTTATTCTACCCCTTCACCGGGGTCTAGTACAAAATTCCGCCCAGTCGCACCCCGTACAGAACTCCTCCCACCACCGGGGTGAAAAAGACCGCACCTTTGCTTCTACCTCCGGCCAGGTCATCTCCCTGCCGCCGCCCAGTTCCTCCAGGGCCAGCCGGTCCAGTTCCCGTACTACGGCCTCGTCCCAGCCGCAAGACTCCCCGCCGAGATGGGGACACCAGCGGCAGACATCGTCGGCTCCGGCCGCTGCTTCCACCGCTTCCCCCCGGGCCAGCCGGTCCAGCAACCGCCGGTAGTTCGCCAAAAAGGCCTCGTCCAGGCCTTCGCCGGAGAAGAAGTGGAGACAAACCAGGTGGTGACCCCGCAACTTGACCACAGGACGCTCTCCTCCCCGGTCTTTCTATAGACCGGCCGCATATTCCTGGAGGGTGCGCACCGAAAGGCCGCCGCCCCGCAGGCTGGCGATACCCTCGAGGGCCGCCCGGGCCCCCCGCAGGGTGGTGATGATCAGCACCCCCCGGGCGATAGACTGGCGGCGCATCTGGTACTCGTCATACTTGGAACCCTTACCCACCGGGGTGTTGATCACCAGGTCGATGTCGCCGTTCTTGAGGTGGTCGATGATATCGGGCCGCCCCTTGCCCATTTTGTGCACGGTGCGCACCTTAAGGCCGTGCTTGGCCAGGAATCCGGCCGTACCGCGGGTGGCCATAAGGGAAAAGCCCAGGCCGGCAAAGCCGAGGGCCACCGGCAGGAGCGCCTCCTTGTCCCGGTCGGCGACGGTCAACAACACGGTGCCGGCCATCGGCAGGGGTATGCCCACGGCCAGCTGGGACTTGGCAAAGGCCATGCCGAAGCTCTCGTCGATACCCATAACCTCGCCGGTGGAGCGCATCTCCGGTCCCAGGATGATGTCCACCCCGGCAAACTTGATGAAGGGGAAGACCGCTTCTTTCACCGAAACGTGCTTCGGCACAACTTCTTCCGTCAGGCCCATTCCGGGCAGGCTGACCCCGAGCATAGCGCGGGTGGCCAGTTGGGCCAGGGGCACGCCGGTGGCCTTGCTGACGAAGGGGATGGTCCGCGAAGCCCGCGGATTGACCTCCAGCACGTAAACCTGCCCGTTTTCCACGGCAAACTGGATGTTCAAAAGCCCGATGACCGAAAGCTCGCGGGCCAATAACTTGGTCTGCCGCTTCATTTCCTCTATTTGTTCCGCCCCCAGGCTAAAGGGCGGCAGGGAACAGGCGCTGTCCCCGGAGTGGATGCCGGCCTCCTCGATGTGCTCCATCACACCGCCGATGACCACGTTCTCGCCGTCCGAGACGGCATCCACGTCCACCTCGGTGGCATCCTCCAAAAACTTATCGACGAGCACCGGCCGCTCCATGGACACTTCCACCGCCCGGGTCATGTAGTCGGCCAAGTGCTCCGGATCGTAGACCACTTCCATGGCCTGGCCGCCCAGCACATACGAGGGCCGCACCAGCACCGGGTAGCCGATCTTTCCGGCGATCCGCTGGGCATCGGCAACCGTTACACAGGTGCCGCTGACCGGCTGGCGCAGACCCAATCTCCGGATCAGGGCGGAGAACTTCTCCCGGTCCTCGGCCAGGTCGATACCGGCCGGCGAGGTACCCAGGATGCGCAGGCCCTGCTGCTCCAGGTCGCAGATATTTAAAACGTCCTCCATGGTCAGGGGTTCGAAGTACAGGCGGTCGGAGGTGTCGTAGTCGGTGGAGACCGTCTCCGGGTTGCAGTTGACCATGATGACCTGGTAACCGGCCTCTTTCAAAGCGTAGGCCGACTGGACGCAGCAGTAGTCGAACTCGATGCCCTGGCCGATGCGGTTGGGACCGCCCCCCAGAATCATCACCTTTTGGCCTTCCTTGGGCTCCACTTCGTTCTCCTGGTCGTAGGTGGAGTAGAAATAGGGGGTGTAGGCTTCAAACTCGGCAGCGCAGGTGTCCACCAGCTTGAAGGACGCCCGCACGCCCCTCCCCAGCCTGAAGCGCCGCACCGTCAGTTCGTCTGTCCCGGCCAGAAAGGCCAGCTGCCGGTCGGAGAAGCCATACTTTTTAGCCTTTAAGAGCAGCTCGTCACTAAGAGCGGTCAAGCCCCCGCCCAGAACCTCCCGCAGTTCGTCTTCCAGCCGCAGGATATCGGCGATGTTTTCCAGGAACCAGGGGTCGATGCCGGTCAAGGCGTAGATCTCTTCCACGCTTACCCCCAACCGCAGGGCATGGCGCAGGTAAAAGACCCGCTGCGGACCGGGGGTGATCAACCTGGCCCTTACTTCCTCCATCACGGCGCCCAAATCCTCCGGAGCGACCGGCCAGCCGATCTCCTCTTTACCGTCCACGCCCAGGCCCAGGCGCCCCTGCTCCAGGGACCTGATGGCCTTCTGCAGGGCCTCTTTGAAGTTCCTGCCGATGGACATGACCTCGCCCACCGACTTCATCTGGGTGGTGAGAGTTTGGTCGGCGCCGGGGAACTTGGCGAAGTCCCAGCGCGGTATCTTGACCACACAGTAATCGATGGTGGGTTCGAAACAGGCCTTGGTCTCCCTTGTTATGTCGTTGGGCAGTTCGTCCAGGGTATAGCCGACGGCCAGCTTGGCCGCGATCTTGGCGATGGGGAAACCGGTGGCCTTGGAGGCCAGGGCCGAGGACCGGGACACCCGGGGGTTCATCTCCACCACGATCATCCGGCCGGTCCTGGGATCGACGGCGAACTGGATGTTGGAGCCACCGGTCTCCACACCGATCTCCCGGATGACGGCGATGGAGGCGTTGCGCATGATCTGGTATTCTTTGTCGGTCAGGGTCTGCACGGGAGCCACGGTAATGGAGTCACCGGTATGGATGCCCATGGGGTCGAAGTTCTCGATGGAGCAGATGACCACCACGTTGTCGTTCTTATCCCGCATGACTTCCAGCTCGTATTCCTTCCAGCCGATGATGGACTCCTCCACCAGGATTTCGCCCACCGGGCTCTGGTCGATACCGCTGGCCGCCAACTCCCGCATCTCTTCCACGTTGTAGGCGATGCCGCCGCCGGAACCGCCCATGGTAAAGGAGGGACGGATAATGACGGGATAGCCCACTCCGGCCGCGAAGGCCAGGCCGTCGTCCAAGGTCTTGACGTGGGCGCTACGGCAGACTTCCAGGCCGATGGTCTTCATGGCCTTCTTGAACGCATCCCTGTCTTCGGCCTTTTGGATAGCCTTGTAGTCGGCTCCGATGAGTTCGACGCCGTATTTCTCCAGGACACCGCGCTCGTATAGCTCGACGGCGGTATTCAACCCGGTCTGGCCGCCCAGAGTGGGCAACAGGGCATCCGGCCGCTCCCGGGCGATAATCTTCTCCACCACTTCCGGAGTAATCGGTTCCACGTAAGTACGGTCGGCCGTCTGCGGGTCGGTCATGATGGTAGCCGGGTTAGAGTTGACCAGCACCACCTCGTAGCCTTCCTGCCGCAGGGCCCTGCAGGCCTGGGTCCCGGAGTAGTCGAACTCGCAGGCCTGACCGATGATGATGGGACCGGAGCCGATGAGCAGGATCTTCTTTAGGTCTGTTCTCTTTGGCAAGCCACATTCCCCCGAAAGCCTCTAAATCTCGTCATGGTTAGACCCGGGGATACCCCGGGCGCAGACCCTATCCATTGTAGCACAGGGAGGGGGGAAGATAAAGGGGGGAGCGGGGAGGCCTGACCTATGCTGCTTGGGCTGGTGATCCTGACCATGCCCCAGCCACGGCGCCACCGGGTCCCCTTATTTCGGGGAATCGAAGAACGGGATTAAGCATATAGCCAGTTCTCGCAACATGGGCGCGGCATCTGCGGCCGGGCCTTGGAGAACAGGAGTTCCTTCTTGACCAAAACCAGCACATCGTTATAATCAGAAGAAATAAGACCTGCCCAACAGCCAAGGAGGGTCGACCATGGACGAGATCAGGGAAACCGCCCTGCCCTACCGCAATGGGAACTACACCTACAGGGACTACGCCAACTTGCCGGAGGGCCCGCGCTACCAGTTGATCGGAGGTGACCTGGTCTTGGCCCCTTCCCCCACGCCCTACCACCAGGACGTTTCGTCGAACCTGAACCGGCTGATGGACAGATTCGTCCTTCAGAACGATATGGGCATCGTCCGTTACGCCCCCCTGGATGTCTACTTAAACGAAAAGGAGACCTACCAGCCGGACATTATCTACATCGCCAGGGACAGGCTGGGGATCAAGGGTAAAAAGAAAATCGAAGGCGCCCCGGATCTGGTAGTGGAGATCCTTTCCCCCTCCACCGCCTACGATGACCTGACAACCAAGTTCAGGAACTACGAGAAATACGGCGTCAAGGAATACTGGGTGGTGGATCCCGAGGAGAAAAGTGTGGAGATTTTCGTGGCCACAGGCGGTAGGCTCCTTTCCAACCAGCAGGTCGCCGGACAGGGGACAATAGCCTCCAACGTCCTAGTCGGATTCACCGTGGACCTGGAAAACGTTTTTTCTTCCCCCGAGTAGGCATTACGAAAAGACCCTGCCTTTTAGCAGGGTCTCTCTAAAATAATTCCGGCGGCGACTTACTCTTACGGGGGCTTGCGCCCGGGGTACGATCGCCTCAGGAGGGCTTAACCGCCGTGTTTGGGGCGGTAAATATCCGTCCCCTCAGCCAATTTCAGTTCCTTCTCCGCGGAAGATCCGGTTACGGAAAACTTCTTTATGGGCAAGTCCCAAACTTCAAGCTCCGACAAGTCAACTACCCTACTAGCATTATCGATATCAATCCCGACTAGACTGCCCTCCACGTCAAAATCAAGTACAATCCCCGGAGCAGCTTCTTGAGACTGTACGCCCGGGTTGTTTAGGAGGTCTATATACAACGAATCTGTTTCGGCGTAGTAATGAAACTTCATGACTTACCGTCCCCCTTAAAACCGCGATCGAAAAAGGCATTATGTATTGTTTTACTATCCTCCAGGGTCACTACACGAAGGTATTTAGATCTTAGTTTGATTTTAGAGATTTCTTCGGTTCTATTGATCATGAATATCTCAAAAAGCAACGGGACAAAAATGCCTTTGCAATAAGTAGTTTTGAAAGAGATGTCATTAATTCATTTATAGAAATTTGAGCACCTGCTCAAAGGTGACGGCGGATACCGTCGAACAACGGGGATGCATCCATCTTGTTAGACATCAGGCCGGGCTAACAAAATAGTTATGCGAAAACATCTTGCAGCTTTATCTTCAGTCCCGGCAAAAGCGTAGTGGTTAGGACATCCTCATGGTCGAATGCGCCCATTAATGTCCAGTTCTTTTCGCCAGGCACAAATACCTCCACTACTGCCCCATCTGGATCCACTATCCAATATTCCTTAACTCCGTTTTCGTAATATAACTGGCTTTTTGTTTTTCTGTCATGGGCGGCTGTAGACAGAGACAATACTTCAACAACTAAGTCGGGAGCCCCTTGAACGTTTAATTCGCCTATGATGGCCATACGTTCTTTAGAAACAAACAATACATCCGGACGGGCGACTTTATCGTTAAAGTGTACGTCAAAGTCCCATAGAACTTCGCCAATAGGATTTTGCGTGAGATAATTTTCAAATTGAGTATTCAGCCTGCTACTTATTTTTTGATGCTTCCGAGTGGGGCTAGGAACCATAAGCAACTTACCTCCAATCAACTCATAATGACTATCATCGTCTAACTTCATATAATCTTCAATGGTATAAACCCTATCATCTATAACGTTTAAACCAGCAGTCATGCGGCTTCACCTCCCTTTGATATTAA
>DATKUX010000037.1:0-6008 GCA_035530395.1 Spirochaetia bacterium | reverse complement strand
AGTCAGGAGAGTGTCCCGGTTTTCCTGCAGCGGTTGGAGCGATCCTTCCGGGTGTTGCCGCGCGACCCCGTCTCCTTTGTGAAAGAAACCCATGTGTTGCCGCTAATCGCCGGGGATGGGACCCCCATCGACCTGATGTTTGCCCGGCTTCCTTACGAAGAGGCAGCCATCGGCCGGGCCGTCTTTGTCCCGTTCGAAGGCACAAACGTGAAGGTGTGTACTGCGGAGGACCTTGTAATTCACAAGGTCATCTCCGAGAGGGCCATCGACCGGGAAGATGTAAAGGGGATTATCGCTACCCGGGGTGCCAGCCTCGACAGAGACTACCTTGATCCCGCCATCCGGGAGTTGTCTGGTTTTCTCGATCGTCCTGAGATTTGGAGCTATTACCTTGAATGTTTCGCTAAAATCCAATGCAGGCCGGCTGGGCGCTGACGTTTTGCAGGGCTGGGTGTCCCAGGGAAAATTAAAAAGTTATTATACGAGTAAAGGTCCGTGATATAATAAGGATATAATTTTGGTAGGTATCCGAGAAACAGATGTAATAGGTTTGTGATTATAGGAGAAGAACGGTGGCGACACGTGTGGAGATATAACTGCGAATCATGTCGCATTTGGCCCACGGAGGTCTTTATTTTTTCATCGAAAAAGGAAAATATTGAACTTTCTCAAGATGTAGTGGAAAGCAGATCTTTAGGGCCCATGTGATTAGATATGTAATTGCTAGCGCAATTTTCCCAGGACGAACGCGTCATTCTTAAGGTGTTAAGCATTCCAGTAGTACCTACAGTTCCCATCAAAATATCTGATAGTTGTATAAGCCTTCGCTCACGTGCAGGCCGTGCCTCAATGCTCAATATCGGAGGAGTTGTGGGCTGCGTACCATGTTTAGTAAGCCGGCGGATAAATAGGCAATTAACCTTTTCGAGCAAGGAAAAGAGCCTTGCTTGCTCGCAATCAGTGGCTGATGCCTTTTTGATGTTTCTTTTGGCCAGTCGAACATGGTATAGATCCCCATAATCGAGACCGTTTAGTAGCAATTGACGGTATAAGTTATAAAAGCCTTTTTCATAGTCGCCGTCAAAAAGATCCGGGTGGGGAAAATCGTATCTGCTGGTATCTGCTACCAATACGCGGAAATGCATTTTATTTTCATATAGGCCCCCCAGCCCGGGGACCGGTGCTCCCCGGGCGAAAGGGAAAAGGCCCTTTGCAGGGCCTCCGGGGCATCCTTTCCGGGAGTCTAAGTGTCGGAAAATTATCAGAACAAGCAAATGTCATGCCGTTTTACGTTAGGCTGGGACGACGATCTAGTATCAGTAAGCGTGCGGCAGGTCCCCGGTCTTTCCCCGCGGCTTCAGGCGTAATCCTCCCGGGCCGGCGCTATTTCCCGGGCCGCCAGGAGCAGGCCGTCCGCGATCAGGTCGGCCAGTTGCATGACCAGGTTGAGGCGCGTGTTTTGCAAAACCAGGTATTCCAGAAAGCCACCCACGTTGACGATGGCCGTGATGTGCACTTCACCCACCGGAGGCAACGGCTTGTGCACGCCCGCGCCCGGTAAAAGAGAACCTTCTCCCACATTTACGCAACCTACCGAATCAAGGTGACCCAGGCAGGCATCCACGGCGACGATGAAGGGATTGCGGTGGCAGCGCTGGATTTCCGCCAATTTTTCCCGCAGGTTGGAGGCGTGTACGGGCTGTTCCAGGGAACCGTACACCGTAAACAGTTTTTGCCGGGTCTTGGTGAGGCGGCTTCCCACCAGCGGCCCCAGAGCGTCCCCGGTGGACCGGTCGGTGCCGATGCACAGGAGCACGATTTCTCGCTCCCGTAAGGACGGGGCGTTTATCCGGGCGATCAGTTCCCGGGCCAGTTTGGACGGCGCTTCAAGGTCCTCCATATGTATTTTGGCCTTGGGAGCACTCCCCATGGTTTTTTCCTGTACGGCCTGCATAAATATCCCTCCAGATACGGACAACTAATGTATTTATATCCAGTAACGGCAGCCAATTATACTTCCCGCCTTCAGGCAACGGCGATAAGTAGCAGTCTGACCAGAGAAACTGTGTTATGCCGGGTAAGTGGCTGTCCCGCCTGGGGGCTCCGGGCCCTTTCCGGGGATCCATCCGAAAATCACTACTTTAGTGGTCATTTAACCACCTGCGACCGGCGGGGGGCAGACTTTTTCTCCCTCCGGCCCAGTTTACTTGTATAAATATGGAAAAGGTAGTATAATGCAAAGCGTCGAGTTAAAGATGACTGGAGATGATTCCAATGCTGGCTTCGAAAGAAATGGTCCTACTCAAAGAAGATGACAAAAGGATTGCAGCGCTTAGCCAAAAGAACGGGATTAAAGAGCGGTCTCTTCTTGGTTCCGTGCTGCACGATGCTTTTTATCCGGCCAGTGACAATTTGGTTAAATTCAAACCAGGACCAAAGACTTCTTCTTTGGCTCCTGAAAGGATGGAGAACAACTTCTTCAGGCTGATCGAACGACGAATCTGCCGGGTAACCAATCGTGGTCTTGGCCACCCTATTCGGGAAGGTGTGTTGCGGGTCAACCCATTCCGGACTTAGCAGCTAATATTACAGTTAGTTGACGAACCGGCCGGTCTTTTCCCAAGGAAAGGTATGGAAAAGGGATTATCTCCCCCGGCGGCGAAATATTAGCTGCGAAACATGCTCCGGAGGTGACGGCATGCACTGGGTTGACCTGGTGATCCTGATAATCGTGGCCCTGTCGGCCTGGAAGGGGTATCGGGCGGGCCTTTTAACCTCGCTGGCCGGGCTCTTTGCCTGGGTGCTGGGTTTTCTGGGCGCTTCCCACTATTATTATCCCCTCAGCATCTACCTGACCGAGAAGTGGAACCTGGTCCACGTCATCCAGAACTTTCTGGACCAGCATCTGCCCTTCGTCTCCTCCCCGGCGGTCCGAACCGTGAGTATGACCGTGGCTGCCCCCGCGTTGCCGCTCCCCTCATCCTTGGTCATGGCCACCGGGGTGGTTCAGGCCATAGCCTTTCTGGTGATCTTGCTGGCGGTGGAGATGGTGATCCAATCCATAGCCCGCTCTCTGTCCTCGCTGGTGGCGGTCACTCCCCTGGTGGTACTGGACCGCATGGGCGGGCTTGTTTTCGGCATTCTTTGGGGCGGCGTGTGGGTGCTCGTCCTGACCGTGGTGGCAACCCGCCTCGCGCCCAACGCAGACTGGCAGGGGTCGGTGATCCTGCCTTATCTACTAGCCGTAACCAGGACCTTCCACGTGCCCTGGCCGCTGGTGATGTAGAAAAACAGGACATATTATATCCGGCAGGTTTTTTGTAAATTTGGTTTGAAGGGGTGTATCGGCCGTGCAGGACGAAAACAGTAAAAAGAGCAACTCCCGCCACCAGGATTTGAAATTCAAGACTCGTTGGGGCTGGGAGTCCTTGAGTGAGGAAAACCGCGCGGCAGCCCGTAAGATGGCCGGCGAATACACGCAATTTCTGAACCGCGCCAAAACAGAGCGCGAGACGGTCAAGGAGATTGTGCAGAGAGCCGAACAGGCCGGGTTTGTTCCGCTGGCGGACCAGGAACTGCACCCGGGCGACCGGGTTTTCCTCGTCAACCGGGGCCGGGCGGTAATCCTGGCCATGATCGGCCAAAACGGGCCCCAGTCCGGTTTCAACATCATCGGCGCCCACGTTGATGCGCCGCGCCTGGACCTGAAGCCCCAGCCCCTCTACGAGGAGGAAGGCCTGGCTCTTTTAAAGACCCACTATTACGGGGGAATCAAGAAATACCAGTGGCTGGCTGTTCCCCTGGCCCTGCACGGAGTCGTTTCCCTGGCCGGAAGCGGCGAGGTAGAGGTAACCATTGGGGAGGATCCCGGCGATCCGGTGTTGACCATAACAGATCTTCTGCCCCATCTGGCCAAGGACCAGATGGATAAAAAAATGAGCGACGCGGTCAGCGGGGAAGCCCTCAACGCTTTGATCGGCGGCGAATGGCTACCCGGGGAGGGCGAGGAAAAGGAAAAGGTCAAACTCAACATCCTGAAGCTGTTGTCGGAAAAATACGGGTTGAAAGAGGAGGACTTCGTCTCGGCCGACCTGTCGCTGGTACCGGCCTGGCCGGCACGGGCAGTGGGCCTGGACGCCGGTTTCATCGGTGGCTACGGGCAGGACGACCGCGTCAGTACGTACACCGCCCTGGAAGCTATTCTGGGCCTCTCGGTCCCTCCTTCCCGCACCGCCTTGGCCGTTTTCTGCGACAAGGAGGAGATTGGCTCCGTAGGCAACACCGGCATGGCGGCGGCCTTCTTCCAGGATACGGCGGCGGAAATCTACGCGCGCCTTGCCCCAGGTTACCGGGAACTGGACCTGCGGCGGGCCCTGGCCAGATCGAGCGCCCTATCGGCCGACGTTACGGCCGGTTTCGATCCCAACTACCCCGATGCCTTCGACAAGCGCAACGTGGCCCGGGTGGGGGCGGGTGTGGCCATCACCAAGTATACCGGGTCCCGGGGCAAATCGGGGGCCAGCGAGGCATCCGCCGAATTCGTGGGACGGGTGCGGGGGCTTTTCAACGGTCGCGACATTTCCTGGCAAACCGGTGAACTGGGCAAGGTCGACCTGGGGGGCGGCGGGACCATCGCCTACCTTTTGGCCAACTACGGCATGGACGTCCTGGATTGCGGGGTGCCGCTCCTGGGTATGCACTCACCCTTCGAGGTGACCAGCGTGGTGGACGTCTGGTCCTGCTTCCGGGCCTACCAGGCCTTCTTCGAGGAATGGGTGTGACCGTCCCGGTAAAATACCGGGTGGGTGACGTGGTACGGCTGAAGAAACCCCATCCGTGCGGCGGGGATCTCTGGTCCGTCATGCGCACCGGCATTGACTTCCGGGTGCGTTGTTTGAAGTGCGACCGGGTGCTCATGTTGGCCCGGCCGCAGTTTGAGCGTTCCGTCCGCCAGTTAGTGAGCCAGGCGGAAGAGGAGAGTTGAGAGCGGCTGTCTTTTGTTTGGCCGCCCCAAGACCATCCCCGGTTCCAGAGGTGATGACAAACAAAAGTTTGGCCCTTGCCGGGCTGAATTCTTTGTCTTACAATGGTTGTACCACAACCGGGCCAAAGGAGTGAGGCTATGGACAACGGAGAATTCCAGCAGTTGGTCCTGGAGTATTTCGGCAAGGTCCTGGATCGTCTTGAGGCCGTGGAGAAGAGTCAGTAATAGCCGAAACTAACAAGTTGGTCGAGGTAATGCCGATTACAAGGATCAGGGTAGAGCTGACCGCCTTTGACACCCAGAAAATGGCCAAACCCGATATTCAAGGTATGGAATATCAACAAGGCACCTTGTTTGGGTACGAGGTGAAGGAGTACCTGCTCCGTAAGCACGGGCACAAGTGCGTTTACTGTAAAGGTAAATGCAAGGACCCCTTTTTGGAGATCGAGCACGTCATTCCTAAGTCCCGGGGCGGCACCGACAAGATATCCAATCTGGTGATCGCCTGCAAGACATGCAATCAAGGGAAGGGATCCCGAACGGCGACCGAATACGGGTTTCCCAATATCCAAATAGACGCGGCCAAACATCGGGCCTTCCGATACAGCGCCCTGACTCAAAGTTACAAATGGGCGCTCTGGCGGGAACTGCAAAAGCTTGGGATACCAGTCGAGGCGACGTTCGGCTACCGGACGAAATATTACCGGTTGAAGATGGGGTTGCCCAAGGCCCAGGTGGTTGATGCGATGGTAATAGCATCTGGTGAACTCAGCTTCGGGCTGCCGGCGGAATGCGTTGTCGATAGACGTTTGAAAGCGCGTAAACCCTTCCATCGGTTCTCAAATGAGAACAAAACGGGAAAGACATGTGAGAAAACGCCAGCAGTGCGAGGAGTTAACGGCTTCCACTTGCATGATAAAGTTTCCTTTATTGAGCGCAACGGGGTAAAAATGTATGGGTATATCACGGGTCTGCGTGCTCGGGGAACGTTTGAGGTGTCTCATCTCGAAGGGAACATGATCAC
>DATKUX010000036.1:0-25479 GCA_035530395.1 Spirochaetia bacterium | reverse complement strand
CCCGGTTAAAAAGCGAGCAGGGGTGGATGTAACAGTGCACGTACCACATTCGTGGTAATCCCCGTACTTAATGCGAGCAGTGCCGCCGGCGCAAAGCCGGGATAACATCGGCGAGGAGAGATGACCCACCTGCGGTGGGTGCCCCGGTGCCGAACCCGGCGCGGAACCGGTCCCGTAAGGGATCTCCGCAAGGAGAGAAAGGGATGAAATCATGGTTTATGTACTCGACAAGCGCAAGAAACCCTTAATGCCCTGTTCCGAGAAGCGGGCCCGGCTGCTCCTGGAGCGCGGTCGGGCGGTGGTCCACAAGCTGGCGCCGTTCACGATCCGGCTCAGGGACCGCCTGGTTGAGGACAGTGTTTTGCAACCCCTCGATCTGAAGCTGGATCCCGGGTCGAAGGTAACCGGGGGCGCGGTGGTCCGGGACGGCAAGGAAACCATCGGCTGCTGTGAGTGCTCTCACCGGACGGATATCAAGGCGAACCTAGACGCCCGGCGCAGCCAGCGTCGTTCCCGTCGGAACCGGAAGACTCGGTATCGGAAGCCGCGGTTCGATAACCGACATCCGGAGAAGTGCGCGGCCTGCGGCGGGAACGCCAAACACGGGAGCCGGTACTGCCGGCCCTGCGGCGAGACCCGGAACTTCGTTAACAACGGCCATCGGGAGGCCTGGCTGCCGCCGTCGCTCCGGGCCCGGGTGGAGGAAACTATGTCCTGGGTGGCAAAGATGCGCAAGCTCCTGCCCATTACCGGGGTCGCGATGGAGCTGGTCCGGTTCGACACCCAATGGATGGAGAACCCGAAGATCTCCGGGGTGGAGTATCAGCAGGGTAGTCTGGCCGGCTACGAGGTCCGAGAGTATCTCCTGCAGAAGTTCGGCCACCTATGTGCTTACTGTCGGGGTGCCTCCGGAGACCCGGTTCTGAATGTAGAACATGTGGTCCCAAGGAACCCGGACCACGGGCCGAAGGGTACGGACCGGATCAGCAACCTGGTCATCGCATGCAAGACGTGCAACGAAGCCAAGGGCAACCTGCAGCCGGAAGAATGGCTGGAAGAGTTGCGGGCGTCCGGGAAGGCTCTGGACCGGATCCGGGCGGAGAACCTGCCGAAGACGCTCCAACAGTTGAAGCAGCCTCTGAAGGATGCGGCGATGATGAACGCCACCAGGTGGGCGCTGTATCACCGTCTTAAAGCGCTCGGCCTTCCCCTGGAAACAGGCAGCGGCGGTCTGACGAAGTTCAACCGGACCCAGGTTATGAAGCTACCCAAGACCCACTTCTATGACGCCGTTTGCGTAGGGAAAAGCCTCCCGGAAACGGTGGATGTGCCGTTCGTCGAGGTCTACACGGCAACCGGGCGGGGTAACCGGCAGATGGCCGGGATCGACAAGTACGGTTTTCCGTACCGGTGGCGGGAGCGGAAGAAGGCCCACCTTGGCTTCCAGACCGGAGACCTGGTGGCCGTCGACATCCCGAAGGGCAAATACAAAGGCAAGTGGCGCGGCCGGGTGGCCGTCAGAAAGACCGGGTACTTTGATATCAAGGACGGCACTGGGAAACGCAATTGCCAGGGGATCCGGGCGGAGTATTGCCGGCTATTACAAAAGGCCAATGGCTGGCAGTACGAAAAGGTTTCCTTGCGGGCTGACGCCCGTGCCGCGCTTCCTCCCCATGGATAAATCCAGGGCTTCCGCACGGCGATTTGGTGAAAAGCATGTTCCTGCCCATAGGTGCCACGTCTGCTGTGATTATCCTGATCCCGTTAGCTGTAACGCTCTTTATGGCTTACAGGGCATATCAGAACAGGGGAACGCCGGCCTTCCGCACGAATGTACTGGTGGCTTGTTCCGTTCTCCTGGTCATGGTGGTCATGCTCCTGATCATCTCCGCCCAGGAAGTGGGGGCGGGATGGCAACTACAGAATGATGTCCTGACGATCAAGGCACCCCCCTGTCACCGCCTCTCTCGAACTGCCGTCGACACAGGTCGCCCTGGTATCGTCCACCGGCCCATGGGAACCGGTCCTCCGAACGAATGGGACTGGAGCGCCGGGCCTTACCACCGGCGAGTTCACTCTGCACAACCAAAAGCCGGCCGCCGTTTTCTCCTACCAGCCTACCGACCAGATGATGGTCCTGGAAAATGCGGGGAAGTATTTCGTTCTGGCTTACCCGGGAGTTAATGATCTCTATAAGCTGATGATTTCCGGAGGCGCAAAGCCGGGACTGCCATGAGGCGGTTTAATCGTCGGCTTATTCCTGCTGGCCGGGATGTCAGGTGAGAACCATCCTAAAAGGTTGGAAAGGAGGTTCGTGTTTTGCAATTTAAAAAGATAATCTCTTTGATTTCTGCTATTTTACCTATTTTTTATGGTTTTTGGATCCCCTGCGTCCAAGCAACAACTCCCGGAGATATTCAAAGCCACTGGGCGAAAAGAGATATAGAAACGGCTTTAAATCTTGGAATAGCAGGGAATTACCCGGACGGAACTTTTGAGCCGGACCAAATGATTACCAGGGCAGAATTCATCAAGATACTTGTAAATGCCGGCTGGGTTAACCCATTCCCCCCAAACGCACAACCCACATTTAGGGACGTTGGGCGGGCACATTGGGCTTACCCCTATGTTGAAGCAGCCGTCTACTCGGGCATCGTGCCGATAGAAGGAAACACCGGGCATTTTTTTGGACCGGATCGGCCTATTACAAGATCAGAAATGGCGACCCTGGTTGGGCGATTGATGGTAGTGGAACATCTACCGGGTGTTCCAGCTACAGTAGATGACCAACGAATTAATTGGTCGGCTGTACTCAAAGAAAAGGGTATAATCCTGGGTTACCCGGATGGTAACCTGGAGGAAAACCGCGGTTTAACCAGGGCTGAAGCCTGCGTCGTTATCTTGCGTTTAAAAGAACAGCTCCTGGCAGCACAAACTGAGAGGGAGCGTCAGTGGATAAGTAGTGCTCAAAGTAATGATGGGTACATAACTATGTCAGGGGGGAGGC
This sequence comes from Spirochaetia bacterium, assembly GCA_035530395.1. Taxonomy (GTDB): domain Bacteria; phylum Bacillota; class Desulfotomaculia; order Desulfotomaculales; family JAJYZD01; genus JAJYZD01. The sequence goes on along the minus strand of DATKUX010000036.1, from coordinate 22,472 downwards.
AGGACATCGATCCATACTTCGAAAACCTGACCGAGATGGCGCAACTTGGCCAGTCGGAATACCTGGACGGAGTCAAAAAGTATCTACAATGGGCCCTGTCCAATCTTAATCAACCAGACATCTGGGGTTTAAATGGAACCATTTATAATTACCGTTTGACAAATGGAGTTATCCAATCTGTATACTCATACGATTCCGCAGACAGCTATGCGGCTACCCTGCTCTCATTAGCAGCGGCCTATTACCATTCTTCCGGTGATTCAAAGTTTATCCTGGAACACTATCAGGAGTTTACCACGATATCGGAAATTATAACTACCCTTCAGGACAAAGATGGTCTGGTTTGGACAAAGCCTAATTCACAATTCAAGTACCTCATGGATAACTGTGAGAACTACCGTGGGCTGAAAGACTGGTCGTCTCTTTTATCTAGCTTGGGATATAAAGATCAGAGTGAGTTATGTGACAGCAAAGCCGAGCTTATTAGGAATGGCATCCTGAAGCAGCTTTGGGATGACAATACAACAAGTTTTGCATGGGCGATGGACAATCAGGGAAAGAAATATCTTTTGTCCCGCGGCCAATCTTATCCAGGAGTTTTTGCCCAAATATACCCTGTTACCTTCGGAGTTATTGCTCCAACCAGTGACAAAGCAATACTATCTTATCAAAAACTCAACAATGAACTGCCCAACTGGGCTGAATTGGAAGTGGGGGATCCATTTCCATGGGCTATTCTTGGTTATGCGGCTGTAAATATGGGCGATCTAGCAAGGGCGGATCGCTTTCTGGAAAATTGCCGTTCTACTTATATTTTTACAGATCACAAATACCCGTGGTCTACGTTTGAGGATGCATTTTATATACGTGCTTGCGATGCCCTTCAGAAAAGTATATGTTCAGATTTCAATTAACAGGGAGCCTCTGGGCCAGAACTTAAGGCTCCAGGCTGCGAATGTAGTCGGCAAACATCTTCTCCCAGAAGGCGTAACGGCCGCGGGCCACCTTTTCAATCACGCCTTCCTCCAGGAGGAAGCGAACCGCCCGAGTAACCTGGAAGGAAGAGGGCTTTCGCCCGCCTCTCCCGTAAGGCCGTCATATTTCCGCTGGCCTGCAACCGGGCCAGGAGTTCCATGGCCACAGAAGTTTTTCCGGTGCGCCGGGGGGAGGCCAGGATCAGGTTTTCCCCCGCTGCAAGCGGTTGACTAGGGACCGGATCAGCATTTCCCGTCCTACCAGGTCGCTACCGGGTACGATGTTGCCTACGGGGAAGCCCTCCCCGACCATAACCTTTCGCCCCTTGCGCCAATTTTGGTGTCATTATAGCAAAGATTTTGGCGTATGGCCAGAGCAGACATTCCCGGGGATATGCGAGGGACATGAACATCTTGCACATTTAGGCTAATAGAAAAGGTTGAAATACATCGCACCCTTTATAATATACAAATTAGACTCCTGCAATCTTACTCCTTCTCTCCATTATCACCGTATCTCTCCAAACCACGCCCAAACAAGCAATCTTTTCTCGTAAACCTATCCGCCTAAATCCGGACGCATTATGTATTCTTATGCTGGCTGTGTTTTCAGAAAAGATACTTGAATAAAGTGTCCAAATACCATTTGCTTCCGATGATTCGATTGCTTTGTTCATTAGCGCAGTTCCTATACCTCTTCCTGAGTAATTTACATCGACATATAAACTTACTTCTGCCACACCATCATAGGTCTTTCTTGTTGAAACTGGAGAGAGCGCAACCCATCCAAGCACTTTAACCTCTTCGCCAAATACAAATCTAGAATGGTAGTGGTGCTTGAGATCCCATTCTTCCCATAATGGAACCGTAGTTTCAAAGGTTACATTTTGAGTTTTTATTCCCATTTCGTAGATCTCCAAAACTCTCGACGTGTCAGACTCTAACATCCCTCTAATCATTTTTGACCATCCCGGTCCTTCGCAGCCATTTTACATACCTCCATGGCCACCCATCAACCCTTCTTCCGGCAGTAAGAGCACCCGCTGGACCGGCATACGAACTCCATTTGCACCGAAGTCTGATCGGTCAACTGGCAGTGCGGACACTCACGCTTGCAGGGCTCGATGTGGATGAGAGCCTCACAGCCGGGCAGATGTCCGACCAACTCCTGTTCGATGTGGTCGCACAAATCGTGCACCTGACCGATGGGATGGTCTTTGGGTACCATGAGGTGGAGGTCCACCAGGCGGCGGGAACCGGAGCGGCGGGTGCGCAGGGCGTGGTAATTGATGAAGTCTTTCGCGTTGGCGGCCAGAACATCCAGAATGACTTTTTCCTCATCCGGCGGCAGGCGTACGTCCAAAAAACCCTGCAGCGCATCCCGGAACAGGTCGTAGGCGACCTTCAGGATCAACCCCGAGACGGCCAGACCCATAATGGGGTCAAAGGCGCTGTAGCCGGTCAGGTAGATGAGGAGAAGGCCGGCCATCACGCCGGCCGAAGTGAATACGTCGGTGCGCAGGTGGTGGCCGTCGGCGGCCAGGGCAGGGGAGTCCATGCGCTTGCCGGCGGCCAGAAGCCGGCTGGAAACGAACCAATTGACGAGCGCCGATGCGGCCATGACGGCGACACCCCAGCCCAGGCTGTGTACCACCAAACCGCCGACCAGTTTCTGGACCGAGCCGAAGATAAGGGATGCGGCCGCCACCAGGATCAGACCCGCTTCCACCAGGCCGGCCAGGTACTCGAACTTGCCGTGCCCGTAACGGTGGACATCATCGGCCGGCTTGACTGCCTCCCGCACCGAGAAGAAGGTTACCAGCGAAGCCACAAGATCCAGCCCGGAGTGGACCCCTTCGGCGATGACCCCCATGGAGCCCATAGCTATACCTATGGTCAGCTTGAGAAGGGTCAAACAGGTATTGGATACTATTGAGATACGAATTGCTTTGATTCTGTCATCCATAGCGGCGCCCCTCTTCGGTCCGGCCCAGCAACATTACGTGGTGCCGGGCGGCCGGGAACTGCGGTAAAACACCCCGTCCGAGTCCATCTCCCAGGGAATATTCTCTACTTCCTCCACGTAGCCCCGCTCTTCCTGCGCAAAACTGTCCCCGTAATAAGAGCCGCTACCGGCCCCCTCGGCGTGCTCCGTGGTCCGTTCCACGTCCTGCCAGGCATCTTCCATGTCATACTGGATATCGCCAGTTCCATCCGTTCCCGAGCGGACCAGGAGGTCCTGCAGAACATCCTCTTCCACCGGACGCGCTCCCTGATGGTCCTTTTCCTCGTCCTTTTTCTTGCAGGCCACACACTTGTCGGTATAGGGTACGGCCAAAAGGCGCTCCAGGGGAATGTCCGTCCCGCACGAAACACAGGTACCGTACCGGCCTGTAGCCAGGCGTTCCAGGGCTTCGTCCACCGCGCTCATGGTCAGGCGGGCGTTCTCCCGCAGGGAAAAATCCTTCGACCGCTCAAACACCTCGCTGCCCACATCGGCCGGGTGGTTGTCGTAAGTGGACAGCTCCCCCGTCGAGTCGCTCAAGGAGTGACCCAGTCCGTCGTCGGTTATCCCCTGCACCAGGCTGGCCAGACGCACCCTCATTTCCGCCAATTTGGCCCCGAACATTCTCCGATCGTCTTCCCGCATTTTTCTCCCCCTTTTCAATAGCCGAGCCTCAGTTTGACCAGCTGAACCACCTGGGCAATGTAGCCCGAGATCAGGGGGAGGTGCAGGAGGAGCAGGCGCTGCAAAACATAAAGGACAATCGCTCCCAGGATGGCAAAGCCTACGGCAATGCCCAGCCCGCGGCCCAAGCCGCCCAGGAAGTTCACATACAGAAGCCGGCCCGGCTTTTCTAGCAATGTGACGTACTGGCCGAGCTTCATCTTTTCTACATTCAGGTTAAAGCGGTAGAGTTCTTCCCGCAAACGGCTGAGCAGTTCGTTGTCTTCCTCCGGCACGCATATATCCCCCTGTCGGATAATGTGCCCGAAGCGGGGCGTTCCATGAGCCCGACCGGGTAGTAAATTCTTCTACGTTATAGTTTGGCGGACCCCGAGGGCGCTGTCCCTGCTCTCAGACCGACCGCAGCCAGGCCCCCATAGGCCAAGGCTCCCGTCGGCAAAGCAGGCCGCCAGAGCGAGGGTAACAACCCCCATGGGCTTCTGGGCGTCGTTGGTGCCGCGGGAAAAAGACTGCGACAGCCACGAGATACCAGCCCCGGCGGTTGTCGCGGGGCCCCGATCAGCGCATGGGAAAAACTGCTGGGTAGCCCCAGGTACCACGTGCCCAGGTTCCAGACCAGGGCCGCCGCCACGGCGGCTAATGCCACGGCAGGACCGTCCGGCAGGAGGAATCAAATACAAGGGCACGCCCTACCATAAGGCTGATGACCCGGGCCGTCTCTCCCATCCGGCACCCCTTCTCCCGAACCTCTCCTGCTCTATATATACCGGGAGGGCCGAAAAAGAAGGGGTCAGGCAGGTGCCCGCAGGCTCAGGCGGCTTCCTGAGCCCGCCGGACCTTGCGCCGCCTCTCCCACAGCTTGAAGTCCACCCACAGGGGGCTGGCATTGAAGATGGAGGAGTAAGCCCCGCTGATGACACCGATAAGCAGCGCCAGAACAAAGGTCTTGAGCGTGGCGCCGCCCACCAGGAGCAGACCCACCAGCACGAAGATAACGGTTAGGACGGTGTTGATGGAACGGGCCACGGTTTGCCACAGGCTCAGGCTGACCAGGTCCTCCAGTTCTACGCCGCGGCTTGCGCTCCTACCGTTCTCCCGGATCCGGTCGAAGATGACGATGGTATCGTTGATGGAATAACCGGTAACTGTCAGGACGGCCGCCACAAAGGAACTGTCGACCTGGATGCGTAACAGGGAAAACAGACCGGTTACCACCAGGATATCATGCAACAGGGCAATGATGGCCGCGATGCCCTGCCAGAACTCGAAGCGAATGGTAACCCAGATCACGATCAGCACGGCCGCGACCGCTATGGCCAAAAATGCCCTCTGAATGAGTTCCCCGCTGATCACGGGGGTCACCTTCTGGTCCTGATCGACCGTGACACCGCCGAACTTACTCCCCATCGAGCTGACCAGGGCAGTACTCTGCGCCTCGGAGAGCACCGGCATGCGCAGGATGAAGTAAGTGGGGCTTGACTCCTGGATCTGAGAGTCAGCGGCCAGTCCGCTGATTCCCTGGGCACCCAGGACATCTCTGACTTCGGTCACCGTGGCCGGCTGCTTAAGGCGCACCTCGAGCACGCTACCGCCGGTAAAGTCGATGCCCAGGTTAAGGCCGTGCAAAAGCAGGGAAATAACGCCGGGAATGATAACCAGGAGAGATAGGGCGTACCAGTACCGTCGCGCCCTAATAAAGTTGAATCCCATGTTCTCCCGCCCCCCTATATGCCAAAAAAGAACTTGTTGTTTTTGACCAGTCGGGCCTCCGCCACCAGGTGCAACAGCCAGCGCGTGATGACCACGGCGGTGAAGAGGCTGACCAAGATGCCCACCGCCAGGGTTATGGCGAATCCCTTGATGTCGCCGCTTCCCAGTTCATACAACACAGCGGCCGCGATTAAAGTAGTGACGTTGGAGTCGAAGACAGCCGTGAACCCGCGCTTAAATCCGGCATCGATGGCCGCACGCACCGTCTTGCCCGAGCGCAGTTCCTCCCGGAAACGCTCGAAGATGATGACGTTGGCGTCCACCGCTATGCCTACCGTCAGAAGGAAGCCGGCGATGCCGTCCAAAGTCAGGGTCACTTTGAGCGAGGCATAGATGGCCACCATCAGGAGGGTGTAGATGATCAGGGCCAGATCGGCTACCAGGCCGGGCATGCGATAGTACAGGAGCATGAAGAGGAGGACGGCGATCACACCTACGATGCCGGCCTTGATGGAACTGTTGAGGGAGTCCGCTCCCAGGGTCGGGCCCACGGTCATTTTCTGCAGTACGTTCAACTGCACCGGCAGGGCGCCGGACCGCAACAATACGGCGATGTTGTGGGCGTCCTGCAAGGTGTCAAAAGGAGAGATGGACGCGTTGCCATTGGCGATCTCTTCCTTGACCGTGGGATTCTGCAGCAGCTTGCCGTCCAGATACATGCCGATGCTCTGGTGAGGTGTAACCGCCACCGCTGCTTTGGTCGCCGCATCGAACTTCTTGGCACCTGCCGCGGTCAGGGTCAGGTCCACCTCGGGCGTACCGCCGGCACCCGTGCTCTCCTGGGCATCCTGCAGGTCGCCGCCGGTCAGGACCGTCTGCCCGGCTGCGTTCTTAAACTCGAGAAAAGCCGGCTTGATCAAAGTACTCAAAACCTGGTCGGGATCCTTTACCCCGGCCAACTGGACCACGATCCGGTCGCTGCCCTGAGTTTGGATAACCGGTTCCGAAACACCCAACTGGTTGACCCTGTTGGCGATGATGGCCTGGGCCCGTTTGATCGAATCCGCCGTCACCGGGGCCTCCGGGGTACCCACGGCCTGCAGGACCACGTACACGCCGCCCTTCAGGTCCAGTCCCAGAGGAATGTCACGGATCACCGGCAGCCCGGCCCAGTTGGCAACCGGGACAAAAACCACCACCGCGGCGGCCGCCACCAGGACCAGCGTCACAATCATCTGTAGAATCCGTTTCAAACTCATTCCGGCCTATATCCCCTTTCCGTCCAACGCCTATAGAAGCCTGGCCCCGTTTACCATGATCTCGAAAGTACACTGTAGAAAGGTCGCCGCTCTGCGGCATAGCATCATTCTGGTTAAAAAAATCTCGAAATATTCCATAACCGGACAAATATTTATGTCAATGGTCAAATCCAGGGTCACCACCCGGCTGGTTTCATCCACCCGGATGAACGAATGCTCCACGGCATAGTTGACCCGGTCGTGGATGTCGAAGGTGGCAAAATCCTGATTACGCACCCGCGAGCGGTGCACGTCCGACTTGTCGGCTATAATCAGGGCCGCCGACACGTTGTTGACCGGCTGGCCGTATTGCTCCTCGTGGTTGGCCACAGCGGAAATGACGATGGCTACCTCGTCCGGCGGCATGTCCATGTTCAACAGCAAAGGAGCGAGGAGACAGGCTCCGGATATACCGTGTTCGTTGCGGCTGACCACATTGCCAATATCGTGCACGTAGCCGGCTATGGCCGCCAGTTGCGACGGCCTCTCAGGGTGGGACAGCCTCTCCAGAATGTTCCGGGCCACGGAGGAGACCAGGGTAACGTGCCGGTAGCTGTGTTCCGTAAAGCCCAGCACACCCAGATGTTCATTCCCCTTCCGGATGAAGCTGTCGATCACCGGGTGCTTCTTAATCTCCTCCAGCGTAACCATGTTGCCCCCCGTGGCGGAGAAAAAGAGTAGACAGGCAGCCTACTCTTCCTGACCATAGATTTCTTGGGCCGCTTATTCTTTTCCCTCGTCCTGCCTGCTGCCCATGATCTGGGAAATGGCCGACTTGGTAAACTCCATCCGGACGTTGTCGGCAACCCTCACGAGCACGCTCTTTTCCTTGACCTTAACCACCGTGCCGTAAATCCCGCCGATGGTAATAATTTCATCATTGACGCCGAGTTTACGCACCATGTCCTGGTGCTTCTTCTGACGGGCCTGCTGGGGCCGGATCATCAGAAAATATAAAATGGCAAACAGGACAATGATATACACGATCGAGGCACTTTGCTGGTTCAACCCTAAGAACGACATCTTGTTCTCCCTCCTTTCTGCACCACATACCTATTCTCGGCCTTGGGCAAATCCCCTTCTTTTCCGCCGAGAAATATCGCGCTAGCCCACCCCTGGACGGTAATCAGGCCCCAAAGATTCCAAAAATGTGGAAAACCGGCCCCCGGCAAGGGCTTCGCGCATCTCCTTCATCAACTGTAACAGGTGATGAAGGTTGTGGATCGTGGTCAGGCGAATACCTAATACCTCACCCGCCTTGATCAGGTGCCGAATGTAGGCCCGGCTGAAGTGGCGACATGCATAACAGGTGCAGCCTTCCTCCAAAGGTCCGAAATCGCGGGCGTAAGGCGCATCGCGTACCGTGAGTCTCCCCCGTCGGGTAAAAATGGTTCCGTTGCGGGCCATGCGGGTGGGCAGAACACAATCGAACATGTCCACCCCGCGGCTCACCCCCTCCACAAGGTAGTCCGGCGAGCCGACCCCCATGAGGTAGCGGGGCTTGTCCGCCGGTAGCCACGGCACGGTGTAGTCCAGGGTGGCATACATGAGCTCTTTGGGTTCTCCCACCGAGAGCCCTCCAATAGCATACCCGGAAAAAGGCAGGCTTACCAGCGAGCGGGCGCTCTGCTCACGCAGGGAGTGGTCCATGCCGCCCTGCACGATGGCAAAAACCGCCTGGTCCGGCCGGCGGTGCGCGGCCAGGAAGTCTCCGGCCCACCGCGTAGTGCGTTCCACTGCTTGCGCCACACGTTCGTAATCCGCCGGATAGGGCGCGCACTCGTCCAAGACCATGGCTATGTCGGATCCCAGGGCTTCCTGGATGGCCGAAACCAGAGCCGGGGTGAAAAAGTGCTCCGAACCATCCAGATGGGAGCGAAATAGCACTCCTTCCGTCGTGACCCGGCACAGATGGCTGAGGCTGAAGACCTGGAAGCCGCCGCTGTCGGTCAGGATGGGCCCGGTCCAGTTCATGAAGCGGTGCAGGCCGCCCGCCTCCCTGATCAGGTCGTGGCCTGGCCGCAGGTAGAGATGGTAGGTGTTGGCCAGGATGATTTGGGCCCCCACCGCCGTTATCTCTTCCGGCGCGAGCGTCTTGACCGTGGCTCTGGTACCCACCGGCATGAACGCCGGGGTCTCGATCACCCCGTGCGGGGTGGTTACCCGGCCCAGGCGGGCGCCGGTAACGGGGTCTTCTTTTAATAAGGTAAACTGTAAAGCCATCTTCGTCTGACCAGTCCCCCGTTAAACAATCAACATGGCATCCCCAAAACTGAAGAAGCGGTAACCTTGCGCCACAGCTTCCTTGTAGGCCGCCAGCACCAAGTCCCGGCCTGCCAGGGCGCTGACCAGCATAAGCAGGCTGGAGCGGGGCAGGTGGAAATTAGTGACCAGACAGTCCACCATGCGGAAGCGGTAGCCCGGGTAAATGAAGAGAGCCGTATCGCCGGCCCCGGCCCGCACCTCGCCGGAGTCGCCGGCCGCACTCTCCAGGCAGCGCACCACGGTCGTGCCCACCGCCACGATGCGCCCCCCGCCCGCCCGCACCCGCTGCAGGGCAGCGGCCGCCGGCTCGTCCACCGCGTAATACTCCCGGTGCATCCGGTGGTCCTCCACCTCGTCTTCCCGAACGGGCCGGAAGGTGTCCAGCCCGACATGCAGCAAGACTTTAACCACCACGACCCCGCACCCTTCGATCTCCGCCAAAAGCGACGGCGTGAAGTGCAAACCGGCGGTGGGGGCGGCTGCCGAGCCGGGTTCCCGGGCGTATACGGTCTGATAGCGGGAAGCATCACCCAATGGCTTTTTTATGTACGGGGGTAGCGGTGTCTGGCCCAGAGTGTTGAGGCACTGCCAAAAATCGCCCCGGCACTCAAAGGACATGATCCTGCCGCCGGAGGCGGTCTTCTCCCTAACTCTGGCCTGCATGACCCCCTCGCCGAACGTCAGTGTAGCTCCCGGCGGCACCTTTTTGCCGGGGCGCACCAAACCCTCCCAGGCCCCTTCCCCCACCGGGCGCAAGAGCAGCACCTCGACTTGTCCGCCCCCTGATCTACGGCCAAACAAGCGGGCCGGCAGCACCCTGGTATCGTTGACGACCAGGGCGTCCCCCGCGCGGAGGTATTGCACCAGATCGCGGAAATGGCGGTGCTCCATCGCGCCGCTGTTCCGGTGCAGGACCAGAAGACGGGAGCGGTCGCGCTCGGCCAGCGGCTCCTGGGCAATCAGGGACGCGGGGAGTTCGTAATCGAAGTCGGCTACCCGCAAGTAAGTTCCCCCACAGCAAGAATACGTAGCCGGTATTCCCCGTCCTGCCGCTGGTCCTAGCGGCGCCGGAAAAACCAATTCAGGACCAGGGTCAGGACGAGACTCAAAAGCAAAGAAGTCGCCAGCGGGAAGTACAAGGAAAAGTTCCCCCGCCACACGTAAAAGTCCCCGGGTAACCGGCCCAGACCAAGGACCCGTCCGGCCAGCCAGAGAACCAGGCCCAGAGCAGCCAACCCGGCTCCGGCCAGGAAAAGGGTTTTGCCCAGTGATGTCAGACCAGGCATTGGGCCCTCGATCTCCCTTCTTGGCGGACACTAATGTAGTCTATCATGATATCCCTACAGCCGCAAGATTTCCAGTTTAGGGCCGGCCCCAATTTGCCGTGTCCTCTGAACCCACACCGTTGCTCAGCTTTCCAAAATATTGCTATTATTCCCCCCCCCCGGACAACTGTGACTATCGTGAATCAGGTTTGGGACCTTAAACCTGATTTTTTGTTAACAAACACTTCATCGGAAAATAACCCTAAGTTAAAACATCCGGTTTTTCCTGCCTGCAGTCCATCGCCGAGATAAGACCTGACTTCATGAAGCCGCCCCTCAATGATAGGGTCGCCCTAACAATATTGTTGCCTCCAGGCCAGGCTTGTTTGCATTCGGCATGGGTAAGGGCAGGGGGCCCGGCTTCATGTTCGGCGGCAAAAACAAACAGAAGGTTTTGACCCTTCAGGAACAGGCCATCAACCAGGCCATGTCGAATGGTAAACTGACCCAGGACCAGGCCAACAAGATGATCCAGCGCCTGGAACAGCGGCTCAATAATACAACATCTTCGGCCCCTTCAGGCACAATCCAATCCTAACTGATGCTCCTGAACGGCCCGGCAAAAGCCGGGCTTTTGTTTTCCCGTTCACTCACTTTTTTACTGAGGGAACACACCCGCAGGCGTTCGCCGTTTAGACCCATCGCGGGCGAGACGGAATGGGCGGTCCCCACATAGATGGCGTGATCTCACTGCTGGTTGAGATTTCTCCGCGGTGCGCCCAGGAGAAGGTATCACGGCAATCGTGTCGAAAAGGACTGGGGAAACAATGCCCAACATAGGGAGATGGATAAATTGAACGTATCGTTGATTCTTGCCCATCCGGATAAATACAGCTTCAATCGAGCCATAGCCGAGACCGCCCTAGATGTTCTTGACAGAAATAGCCATACGGTCTTTTTTCATGACCTGTATGAGGAGAATTTTGCTCCCGTTCTTCTGAAAGAGGAGATTCCGAAAAACGCCCCGCTAGATCCGCTTGCCCAAAGCTACTGCCATGAGATTTCCGAGTCCGATGGCATAATAATTGTCCACCCCAACTGGTGGGGCCAGCCGCCTGCCATCCTGAAGGGCTGGGTTGACCGCATTATACGTCCGGGAGTCGCTTATGAGTTTGCGGAGAATGATGGCGGTGAAGGTATCCCGGTCGGGCTGTTGAAAGCCGATACCGCCTTGGTCTTCAATACTTCCAACACACCTAAAGAAAGGGAAACAAATCTGTTTCTTGATCCTTTGGAAACTATCTGGAAGAACTGTATTTTTGGCTTGTGCGGTATTGGGCAATTTTACCACAGGATGTTCCGAACCGTCGTCACAAGTTCACCTGAGCAGAGACTTGAATGGCTGAAGGAAGTCGAGCAAACCGTAGCTGAGTATTTCCCGCGGTCAAGAAATTCAACCTTCCCCGCTTCCGGCACAACCCAACCCTAAACGATGGTCATGCATAGCCCGGCACAAGCCGGGCCTTTGTTTTGCCGCCGGGTGAACGGGGCCCGTGTCCATCCTGTTTTCCCTACCGGATAAGCGCAACCAATTTAGTTGACAAAGTCAAATATCTACTGTACCATGTCAAATAAAAAGGTTGTGAGATTATGACGGCTGACTCCCTCGACGAGAGAATTGCCGCCGTACGCGACTTCAACCGGTTCTTCACCCGGCAGACCGGCTTGCTCCGCGAAGGCCTCCTACATAGCCCCTACTCCCTGACCGAAGCCCGCCTCCTTTTTGAGGTCGCCCAACGCGAGAACCTGACCGCCGCCGCTTTATGCCGGGAACTGGGCTTGGACCCGGGTTACCTCAGCCGGATTCTGGCCCGGTTCGAACAACAAGGGCTCGTCGACAGAGTTCGCGCCGAACACGACGGCCGTCAACGCCTCCTGCAGTTAACCCAGGAAGGAGCCGACGCCTTCTCCCTCCTCGACCGTCGCTCGCGTGACGAAGTGGCCGATATGCTCAGCGATCTGACCGGGGACGAAGAGCAACGTCTCCTCACAGCCATGAATACCATAAAGAGTATCCTCGATAAGAGTTTCAAGTTCTCCGAGCCGTTCTATCTACGCCCGCACGAGCCGGGTGACATGGGGTGGGTCACTCACCGGCACGGCGTTCTTTACGCTCAGGAGTACGGCTGGGATGCACGGTTCGAGGCCCTTGTAGCCCGGATTGTCACTGAATTCATCATGGATTGCAAGCCCGCACGAGAGCGTTGCTGGATCGCGGAGATGAACGGTGAAATCGTTGGCTCCGTATTCGTCGTGCAGGCCGACGAGACAGTAGCAAAGCTCCGGCTCCTCCTGGTCGAGCCCAAGGCGCGCGGCATGGGGCTTGGCACCAGGTTGGTCGAAGAGTGTATTCGGTTCGCAACAGGGGCTCACTACCGAAAGCTGGTGCTGTGGACAAACAGCGTTCTCCATGAGGCCCGGCACATTTACAAAAAGGCGGGCTTCTCGCTCGTCGCCGAGGAAGCCCACCACAGCTTTGGCCATGATCTGGTCGGGGAAACCTGGGAATTGGCTCTCCAGCCGGAGCAAGGTCAAACAAATAGGCCCGGCAGACCAGATTGAGCCGCTGCGAACCAACCGCTGACGTTGGTAGAGGAGACCACGCCCGGAAATAATGGTGGCCGGCTACCCCTATTGGTCCCGGTTTTTTGCTTGGACAATCGGGGGCGGACCGTTCTGGGAAAAGGAAGGGGAGTTGCGCATGGAGAAGTTGTATGTATCTAGCGGGAAAGGAGTCCAACCATGCCCGATTCTCAGCCAATCCTCTCCCAAGAGCAGCGCCCGACCGGGAAGGGGGCACCGGCAGCCTACCACCTGGGCCTGTTTTTGGCTGCTACCATCTGGGCCAGCACCTTCGTCAACATCAAAGTCGTCCTGCTTCAGCTACCGCCCAACACCATCGCTTTCATGCGCTTCTTTCTGGCAAGCCTGGCTCTGGGACTTTACCTTCTATGCACCCGCCAACCGGCGATCCAGCGCCGCGACTGGCTGCGTCTGGCTGCCTGCGGCCTGACCGGTGTGACCTTGTACAACTTTCTGCAGAACCAGGGCCTGCGGTATGCCGGGTCCACCGACGCCGCCATCCTGGCGGCTATGGCACCGGTGTTCCTCGCAGTGCTCGCGTGGCTGCTGCTTAAGGAGCGGATCTCCAGAGTTCAGGTTCTGGGCATCATTGTCGCTCTGATGGGTTCCATCCTGGTAGTCACCAATGGCAACCTAACGGGATTCGCCCTGAACCCGCTCCGGCTCTACGGTGACTCCCTGATCCTTCTCACGGGGCTGGCCTGGGCGATATACAGCACCGTGGTAAAAACCCTGCTGGAACGCTATCCGGCTACCACCGTACTGGCCTACACCACCCTCTTCGGAACACTGTTCCTGCTGCCCCTGAGCCTGGCAGAGCTACCCATCAACTTCGGTGCCGTGACCCTTTCAGGCTGGCTGAACATCCTTTACCTAGGCTTCTTCGCCTCGGCCCTCACCTATCTGATCTGGAACCTGGCCCTCACCCGGGTATCCGCGGTCACCGCCGCCTCCTACATCTACCTGATCCCGGTTCTGACCGCGGCCATGGCGGCCATCTATTACCGGCAACCGCCCGGCCTATTCATCATCGCCGGCGGTTGTATCGTCCTGCTCGGCACCTACCTGGCAAGCAGGTCATAATCCCGCCGGAACGGGTGGACAGAGGCCGGACTAGCGACTCCTGTCCCAAACAGCCTGCCGAAAGGACTTCTCCGGCAAAGCACAACCGGTCCCACATTGACCTAGCCGGCCCGAAACACCAAGTAAGCCAAGAACAAAATGCTAACGCAAGCACCCGACGCCATTGGTCAAACCTAAGAAGGATTATTATCCTTACTGTCGAATACTTGTCAGGTTGGATTATACCGGACTTTTACCGGGCATACTCGTTTATACTCTGACCCGTTGGCTCCTGTCACCTACTCCAGGCCCGACCAACTGGTCCGCTTAGCTGGCCCACGTCCTGCGTGTAGGGCCGAACGTTGGACTATCTAGCGTTGCTTGTCAGCATTGAGAATAGCTTGCTCCTCAAGGTAGCCCCCCGCAGATGGTCTACGAGTCGGGAACAGCTATCAACGCAACACGGGAATGTTCGCTATGCCGGAGAAGGAACACCAGGAAATTCACCGCTTACTCGGGGTGATAAATCCCCTGAAAAGGACGCACCGTCTGGCCGGATCAAGGTTGTAGTGACCAGACAAAAGGGACCCCAGGCATGGCAAGCTTTTTATGCACCTAATTCGAAACTTTGGTTAGTACAAAAGGAGTGAAATACGATGGGTGATAAGAGCCCCAAGAAAAAAGAGACGAAAAAACCAAAGCAGCCCAAAAAACCAAAGCCTCCCGAAAAGCCAAAATCAAATGCGGGGTCTTATTAAACTCAGCCCGGATAGAGTAAAAAGAAATACCTTCCTTTAGTGGATTCCGATTCCGCCCTATTGCAATTAGCACAAGTATTTTATGGTATTTCTTACCAACAGCGTCAGAACGTCTTATTCTACCTTACCCAGCCACCATCCACCAACCAAGTTGCCTGGAGACCTGCTTATGGGTAGCGGATAAACGGTTGGACAAATCTACAGATTCGACAAGGCCGCCTGACTTTAAACAGGCGGCCTTTACTGGATTATGTTATCAACCACAATATGTTTCATCAAATCCCAATATATTCGCCGGAATTCATGATGGACTGATTGCAATTGGCTCATTGACCCTAGTTGAGTTTTGTCAACGACTGTTTGATAGCAAAACCGTATCTTACTAATTATGTAGTGGACGCGTCCGGCCTTGCTGTTACTTCGATTCGCGCCAGTAGCGGTCTTTTTCGCTGTAGATGCACCCACAGTAGGCCTGGCGATAAATACCTAGTTCCCGGGCACGGGCATACCCCTCCCGGTAACCCGGCCGGAAATCCAGGGAGAGGAAAGGTACACCCGCGGCCTCGCCCGCGGCCAGACCCGTTTCCCGGATCAGGTCGTGCTTCTGGTAGGGGCTAGCCAGGAGCGTGGTGGTAAAGGCGTCGAAGCGGCCGTGTTTGGCCACGCGGGCGCAAGCCTCCAGACGCAGGCCGTAGCAGAAGCGGCAGCGGTCCTTTTCCCGGTAGACCGTGCTGCGTAAGAATTCCTCCAGAGCGTAATCCTCGGCGCCGATGAGGGGCCAATTCTCCCCGGCGGCATACTCCCGCAGGGTGGTCAGCCTCTTCCGGTATTCGGTATAGGGGTGGATATTGGGGTTGTAAAAATAGCCGGATACCTCATGGCCCTCTCCGCGCAGGCGGGCCAGCGGGTGGATGGAACAGGGCGCACAGCAGACGTGCAAAAGGATACGCACAGCCTTAATCCCCCTCCCCGCGGAGGATCATCTGGCGCGGCGCCAAATGGGCGCAGTTCAAGTGGTGGTAAGCCGCTTCCAGGGCCACCCGGCCCCGCGGCGTACGGGCCAAGAGGCCCAATTGCAATAGAAAGGGCTCAAAAACGTCCTCCAGGGCATCCGGAGCCTCCCCGGTGGATGCGGCCAGCGTCTCCAGTCCGACCGGTCCGCCGCCGAATTTCTCGATGATGGCAAGCAGGATACGGCGGTCGCTCTGATCCAGACCCAGGCCGTCCACCTGCAGGAAATCCAGGGCGTCCCTGGCTACCGACAGGTCTACTATACCGCTGGCACGCACCTGGGCGTAGTCACGTACCCGCCGCAGGAGGCGGTTGGCCACCCGGGGCGTTCCCCTCGACCGGCCGGCGATCTCCCCGGCCCCTTCCCGGCTCAGTTCGATCTTCAGAATATCGGCCGCCCGGAGCAAGATTTGCTCCAGTTCCCCGGCCTGATAGAACTCCAGCCGGCTGATGACGCCAAAGCGGTCCCGCAGGGGTGCCGTCAAAAGTCCGGCCCGGGTGGTAGCCCCGATCAAGGTGAAGTGGGGCAGGTCCAGCCGGATGGAACGCGCCGCCGGTCCCTTGCCGATAATTATATCCAGGGCGAAATCCTCCATGGCCGGATAAAGGACCTCTTCCACCGTCCGGCTCAAACGGTGCACCTCGTCGATGAAGAGGACGTCGCCCGGAGCCAGGTTGGTCAATATGGCGGCCAGGTCCCCGGCCCGCTCGATGGCCGGTCCGGAAGTTACCCTGATCCCCACACCCATCTCGTTGGCGATGATGTTGGCCAGGGTCGTCTTTCCCAGGCCGGGCGGGCCGAAGAGGAGGACATGGTCCAGCGACTCCCCCCTGGCCCGGGCGGCCGTAATAAAGACGGAAAGGGTCTCCTTGGCCTTGCCCTGCCCGATATATTCTCGCAACCAGCGCGGGCGTAAGCACAATTCCGCCTCGTTATCCGCCAGTTCGGGGGAAACCAGCCTCAAGTCCATGTGCCTTCCCCTGCCTTCCCAGGAACCTTAACGCGACCCGGCAGCCATCAGCCGCAGCGCCGTGCGCAGGATTTCCTCCACTGTCCCATCGCCGCCCAGTTCCCTAACGGCCGCGGCCACGAAGTGACCGGCTTCCGCCTGGTTGTAACCAAGAGCTGTCAGGGCGCTCAAGGCGTCACCCACGGCCCCGCCCTCCGTGGCGGTCGCGAAGAGACTGCCATCCTCCGGTCCGTCGCCGGGCAGGGCGCCGAACTTGTCCTTGAGTTCCATGATGATCCGCTGGGCCGTCTTTTTTCCCACACCCTGCGCCCGGCTAAGAAGGGCAGCGTTGCCGGTCAGGCAGGCCTCCCGCAGTTCCCGAAGTCTAAGTACCGACAGAATACCGAGAGCCACCTTGGGTCCGACGCCGCTTACCTCCAGCAAGAGATCAAAGGCCTCTACGGACGCCGGCTTCAGAAAACCGAACAGTTGTCCCCCGGTCTCGCGCCAAACCAGACGAGTGTGCACGCGAACGACTTGACCTGCCGGCGGCAGGCCCTGCAGGTCCAGAGCGGGCATGGCCAGATAATAGCCCACCCCGTTAACCTCGATTATGGCACTGTCCGGGCCCGCCTCGGCCAGGACGCCCTTTAGGTAGGCGATCATCTCAGCCAGCTCCTTTCCACGGAATTGGCATGGCAGACGGCTACGGCCAGGGCATCGGCGGCATCGTCCGGTGAAGGCGTCTCCTGCAGTCCCAGGATGGCCCTGACCATGAACTGCACCTGCGCCTTTTCGGCGCGGCCCCGGCCGACCATGGCCTGCTTGACCTGCAGCGGTGTGTATTCGAACACCGGCAGACCGTGCTGCGCGGCGGCCAAGAGCACCACTCCCCGGGCGTGGCCGACGGCCAGGGCGCTGCGGACGTTTTTATTGAAAAATAGCGACTCCACAGCCACTTCCGCCGGCTCAAATCTGGCAATAAGCTGTTCAATTTCCCCGTGCAAATAAAAAAGCCTTTTTTCCAGGGGCTGCCCGGCCTCGGTGCGAACCACGCCGTAACCCTGGGCAAAAAGGCGCCTGTTTTCCACCGTTACGATACCGAAACCCGTTATGGCCGTCCCCGGGTCAATACCGAGTACACGCAAGTCATCACCCCAAAGACCGCTCCCCGCCCTTACCCCACTCCCGGAAGGACATCCTTCCGTCAGACCGGCCCCAGGGCGTCTGCCGGTCAGCCGTTGACGTCGGCGTTGGCGTAAACGTTCTGGACATCGTCGTACTCTTCCAAGAGCTCCAAGAGCTCAACCACCTGCTCGGCCACCTTGCCTTCCACCGTTACGGTGGCGCTGGGCACCATGGTCAGTTCACCGGCGAACGCCAGGCCCTGCCCGACCAGCTTTTCCCGCACCGCCTCCAACGCAACCGGTTCGGTAACAACCTCGAAGACATCTTCTTCGGCCCGGAAGTCTTCAGCCCCGGCCTCCAGGGCCATAAGCAGAAGGTCATCCTCCTCCAAGCTGACGCCTTCGCGGTCCAGTTCCAAAAGCCCTTTCGGCTCAAACATCCAGCCTACGCAACCGGCCTCACCGAGATTACCGCCGTGGCGGGAAAACATGTGCCGCATCTCCGCGGCCGTACGGTTCTTGTTGTCCGTGAGGGCCTGGACCAAGATGGCTACCCCGCCCGGTCCGTAGCCTTCGTAAACAACCTCCTCGAAGCTGGCGCCGCCGCCTTCACCAGTGCCCCGGGCAATGGCCCGCGCAATGTTCTCTCCCGGTATATTGGCTTCCTTGGCCCTGGCGATAGCGGACTTCAAGCGGAAGTTGGCTTCGGGATCCCCCCCACCCTCCCGGGCCGCCACTATTATCTCCCGGGCCAACCGGGTGAATATCTTGCCCCGGGTGGCATCTACTTTGGCCTTTTTACGCTTGATCGTCGCCCACTTGGAGTGTCCGGACATTCAGGTTTCCCCCTCGAAAAATGAAAAAGACTCTAAAAAGGCGGCATTAGAGGCAGTTGCATCTTGTGCACGCTCTTACTGGAAAAATCCATGACCACCTGTCTGACCCGCTCGCAGCCCTCGCCATGCATGATGCAACGGTCCAGTTCGTCGTAGGTTACGCCCATTTCCTTTTCATCATCCTGTTCGGCCCACAGGCCGGCCGAGGGCGCCTTGGTTATGACCTTGTCGGGAACACCGAGCACGCGCGCCAGTTGGCGAACCTGCTGCTTGAGCAGGTTCGCGATGGGCAGCAGATCGACACCGCCGTCCCCGTACTTGGTAAAGTAACCCATAACGATCTCACTGCGGTTATTGGTCCCGGCCACCAAGAACTGCCGCCGGGCAGCGTAATAGTACAGGGTGATCATCCTAAGCCTGGCCTTGATGTTGGCCACAGGTATGTCCCGTTCGTTGCGGTAGGGATCGCCGGTCAGTTTTCGTACCATCAGTTCAAACACGTCGTCGAGAACTATTACCTCTGAGGGAACGCCCAGTGTGCTACTGACCAGTTCGGCGTCCTTCTGATCATTGGGATTACTGTAGCAAGGCATGATGAGGCCCATGGTACCGCCGGGACAGGCCTTCCGGCAAAGGGCCACGGTCACGGAAGAATCTATTCCCCCGCTCAAGCCTACCACGAAACCTTTGGCACCGGTTCTCGCCAGTTGTTCCTCTAACCACCCGGCTAGTTTGTCAGCGAGTTTCTGCAAACCGTTCCACCAGCCCCCGGAAATGATTTTGGCTCAACATTATTATCTTATCATAGGCATACCGAAACCTGCAAATTATAATAACTGACAAATGTAATAATTTGTCTATAAAAAGATCAGGGTGGCCTCCGGCAGGGGCTGACCGTTGAACCATGCTCTGAGGATGCCGGTAAACGGCCCAGGGTGCTCAAAGACGAAGGCATGGCCGGCCCCCCGGATGAGGCAGCCCCGGGCGTTGGGAAGCGTAGCCGCCAAGTCGCGCACCGAACGACGCATGACCCCCAGCTCTTTCTCCCCAGCCAGCACCAGGGTGGGAACAGCCGTGTTCTGTAGCTCCGGCGGCAGCCGGAAGGAACTGTTCTCGGCGAGGACGCGACCCAGGGCGCCGGACGAAAACTTTCTGACGTCGTCGTAGTAAATTTCGAAGTCGCTCTCAGGAATGTGGAAAGCCCGGGCCTGCAGCTTCTGGAAGGGGCGGTTGCGAGTCAGCGGCAACACGGCCCGGGAAATGCCGGACAGCAGACCGGCGAGCGGCAGCGGCCGCACCAGGGCGCTGCTTACAACCGCGCGGTCCACTACCTCGGGCGCCATGGCCAGGAGCGCGACCAGCACCTGGGCGCCGAGGGAGTGTCCGACTAGGTGCGCCCGGCCTCCGGGCACCCGGGACTGAATTAACTCTTTCACCCGCCGGGCGCTGTCCACAATGGTGAAGGGCTTAATCTTGCGGCTGCGGCCGTGCTCGGGCAGGTCGGGAACCAGGCAGCGAAAGTCGTCCATCAGCGCGGTGCAACGATCCCACATCCACCCGCTGGGTCCCCCGCCATGCAGCAGAACAACCGTTGAAGCACCGGGGGGCCCGGAGTCCCGCACAAAAAGCTCCATGGAGATGCCTCCGTGATTATCAGTTCCCTCTCCTTATAGTTTACCGCATTACGCTTCGGGCGCAAATCCCAGGACATGCAACCGGAAGGCTTCGTCAAACTGGCGCCGTACCCCGGTACCCAGGATCTCCAGCAGGATAACCTCTCCTACAAGGTATATGACGGCCTTCTCTCTGATACATCCGGTCAGAACGGCATCACCCCGGCCCACGGAACCATGCAGGTGGATCATCGGCTCCTCGCCGCTCCAGAAGACGGTGCCGGTCCCCAACAGTTCCCGACCATCCTGGAAAGATCGCCATTCCGGGTCCGGCGGGACTTCTTTCCTCTTTGGCCCCACCACAACCGATGCGCTGTCCAGCCCACCCAAAAGGAACAGGATTCCCGCCTCGACCTTTTCCTGAACTACGACCTTCTTTATGGATTCCAGCAAATCTTCGCCATGCTCGATCTTCAACACGAAGACCCGGCCCATTTTCCCCTCGCGGTACTGCACCATATCACCTCCCAAAGTTTTGTTGTTGACCATCCGTCAGCCGGCGGCAGTACCCGTAGGGGGAATCCGTTTCTGATTCGCCGACCCCGGTTTCGTTTCCGCTTTTTTAGCGGCCGATAGATTCCTTGATATGTTGCCAGCTTCCCCAACGATAAAGCGGGTATAGCGGCTTCTGGCGAGAAGATAACTGATCAGGCACGATACGGCTACTGCGAACGACGTGTCGAGAATCACCAGAACCGTGCCCGGCAGGTTCTGATATGTCCATAAGTAGCTATGGACGACATAAAGTACGGCCGGATGAATCAGGTAGATTCCTAGCGAGTTGGCCGCCAGGAGGGATATCAGCGGACGGATGGTCTTCCGGCGTTCCAAGACCTGGGCCAGTTTGAACGAGACAGCAATAACGCCCAAACTAAGGAAATAGATGCTGGGCTTAAAGACACTGACCGTCATCCCCCAGGATTCACCCAGGTGGCGGTAGAGGTAGAAGTATTCTCCTGTGACCAGGCCGATACCTAAGATCAGGCCGGCTATGATCAGAGCGAGGTGCTTCTCCAGCCACTTTCGCCACGCTACCATATGTATACCAACCAGTCCGCCAAGAAGATAACATGGCAAGTAGGAAATAATAAGGCGGTCCTTATATTGCAAGAACCAGTTGAATATTCCGGCCCCGAATGAACCTGTCATCGCCGTTACCAAAGACGGGTGGAGTTCCAACACGTAATGGTAGATACTATAAACAGCAAGACCCCCGATTAAAACGACCCAGGCGGCAAGTCCCGCCTTGCGCGGCTTAAAAATAGCCAGAAGCAAGGGGAACAAAAGGTAAAACTGGATGGCGACTACAATATAGTATAGATGACTATAGGCCTTGCCGCTGACAATGTTCTCGGCCCATGTAATCACAAAGTCGCCCGCATTTGACCAGTAAATGATGTTTGACCAGCGATCTATCAGAAGATAAATGGCCGTCCAAACAGCATAGGGGATAAAAATATTTTTTAATCGACGGCGATAAAAGGAGGTTATGTTAATTTTTCGGCCATCATAGCCGTAGAACAGGACCACACCCGTGACGAACATAAAGACATATCGTCCAAACCGGAGTACATTAACAGTAAGCTCTTGGAATATACGCGCTGCCGGGCCGGTTACAGGCATGGCCAAATAAAATCCGAAGGAATGAATAATTACTATGGAAACCAGACCAATAACCCGCAGGTAATCTACTTCATTAATATGCTGTTTCTGCACCGTTACCAGGCTTTCTCTATTTTGTTTGATGTCGTAAGTTAGCCGCAGGCAAAAGAACGGCCTTAATATTTTCGCCATAACTCTAGATATTCCTTTTCCATGCCGGGATACCGGGGAAAAGCCTGTCCGCCAGGGGGGTCGGTAGCAATCCCGATGGGGGCCCCATGCCCGCCGTGCGAATGGACTGTCTTCCCCTGACCCTTCCAGGCAGGATTCCCGTTTGCTTTCCTGCTCCCCTGGGCAGTTGATGAAAACCCCCGTACGTTTTGTAGCGCCCGGCCAAGGGCCTGCCAATTAGGCCCCGCTAAAAATCCCAGAACAGAGAGAGACCCTGCCTTTTGAGCAGGGTCTCTCTCTAAAATAATTCCGGCGGCGACTTACTCTTCCGGGGGCTTGCGCCCCGGGTACCATCAGCGCGGGAGGGCTTAACTGCCGTGTTCGGGATGGGAACGGGTGTGACCCCTCCGCCATAGCCACCGAAAAGGTGAAAATGTT
>DATKUX010000035.1:0-15085 GCA_035530395.1 Spirochaetia bacterium | reverse complement strand
GTACCCCAAAGACTGCACGCCACAGCTATCGGCACGTCAAACTTCATTGCCGTAATCATCGGAACCTTCATAATGCCTTCACTGGGGGGATGGGCGGCAGATAAATGGGGATTGACGAGCCCGCTAATTATTGCTGCAGCTGCAATACTCTTAGTAGCGGTGTTTATGGTAATGGTGCCGGAATCAGCACCACGCCGGTTAAAGACGGGAAATGTGTTTCCGCCTGTGAGCGCTGCTTAGCTATGCCGGGGATGAGAGCCGGCGGTGGCGTAAGGAGGTTTTAGCCGGCAATTCAACCGTGGGGTAAAAAGGGAAGATAAAGTTACTAACGGATTTGTTTTAGACGTATCCAGCGCTGCATAGAATAATTCCCAGTAGTGCCAGCATGTAAATGGGGAGGTTTACAAATGAAGATCGACATTTTTACCCACGTTATGCTCCCTCGGTATAAGCAAGCCCTTTATAAATATGCTGATAAATTTCCTACCGAAAGGGCTGTGCAAGACAGGCGACCTGCCCTTACTGATTGCGAAGCACGGATGCGCATACTGGATCCTTATGAAGACGTGGTTCAGGTACTGTCTGCCACAATGCCTCCCCTTGAAGAGATTGCAGGTCCCAAAGAGGCAGCGGAGCTGGCGCTGATATGCAATGATGAGATGGCTGAAGCAGTGGCTAGGTATTCTCAGAGACATCTTGCCGCCATTGCCAATATTCCATTAAACAACATCGATATTGCCTTAAAGGAAACAGAGCGGACTATAAGGGAACTGGGCTTTAAGGGTATCCAGATCCACACTAGGGTCAATGGAAGTCCCCTGAGTATAGATGATATGATGCCTCTTTACGAACTTATGGTGCGGTTCGATTTACCCATCTGGCTTCACCCAATGCGCAGTTCCAACCAGCCAGATTATGCTGAGGAAATGGTTTCGCATAACCAACTATTTTCCATATTCGGCTGGCCGTATGACACCACGGCGGCTATGGTCCGGCTTGTCTTCTCGGGTATATTCGAAAAATTACCTACAATAAAGTTCATAACCCATCATTGTGGCGGAATGGTCCCCTATTTTTCCGACAGAATCGTTGTTCATTATAACAATGGCTTGGAGCGTCTTGGGACAGAACACTTCCCTGGTCTCACGAAACATCCCCTTGATTATCTCAAGATGTTCTATGCCGATACCGCCCTGGATGGCAACAGTAATTACTCCCTTGAGTGCGGTCTTTCCTTTTTTGGAGAAGATCACATCCTTTTTGGTACAGATATGCCTTACGACGTAGAAAATGGTGGCGTTTCGATAAGGGAGACTATCAACGGCATAGAGAAAATGGTCCTGTCTGATTCAACAAAGAAGAAGATCTATGAAGAAAACGCGCGAACATTATTGCATATCTGAAGCTATCCCCTGAATGGACTTAGTGAGGAAAGGCGTATTAAGCCATGTGACATCATATAGTCGCAGATTGTCCTCGGCAGCATCTTTCTCGTGAGCAACAGCCGGGCGTTTACGTCAGGGTGATGCCGACATCACCCTGACCGCCTGCAAGGACACTGAATAATTGAAGGAGTGGCATGCCTGGGAGAACAGTGAGGGGGTGGTCAAAATGTTCAACTCCGTACTGCGACGAAAACCAGGGCAGATGCATGGCCTGATAGTTGTCGTTTGGTGCGGAGGGGCTTTCTGGGCCTGGTATGATATCAAATATATGGAGGGTTAATCGTGAAGATTGATGTTTTTAATCACGTAATACCGAAGAAGTATCTGGAGAGGATGCGCCAGACCTCAAGCGATCGTGAGATGCTGAAGCGTAACGGAAATATTCCTACACTTTGGGATATTGAGGCCCGATTGAGGATGATTGAGCAGTTTCCCGATTTACAACAGGTTATTTCACTTGCCTCGCCACCGATTGAAGTCGGTGCAGGTCCAGATGTCTCGCCTGGGCTTACGCGGTTTGCCAACGAGGAGATGGCGGAGATCTGCCAAAAACACCATGACCGATTTCCGAATTTCATTGCCTCTCTACCGATGAACAACCCGGAGGCGGCGGTCGCGGAGATCGACCATGCTATTGATAATTTGCATGCCGCCGCCGTGCAGGTCTTTAGTAATGTGAACGGACGCCCCCTTGACGAACCTCGTTTCTTTCCGATTTTCCAACGCGCCGTCGAACGCAACGTCACCATCTTTGTGCATCCTGCGCGTGGTGCAAAATTTTCTGATTATTCCGCCGAGAAACAGTCCAGGTACGAACTGTGGTGGGCGTTTGGATGGCCGTACGATACCAGCGTAGCGATGGCGCGCATGGTTTATTCCGGGATGTTCGATAAACTGCCTGATCTTAGGGTCGTGACCCATCATATGGGCGGAATGGTTCCTTATTTTGAGGGCCGTATCACCCCTGGTCTAGACGTGATGGGGCAACGCACGATCGGGGAGGAGTATAGCCCTCTGAAGAAGCGCCCCATTGAATACTTTAAAAAGTTCTTTGCTGATACAGCCCTCTTCGGAGCACGGGCTGCAACAAGATGTGGTTACGAGTTCTTTGGTGAAGACCAAGTTTTGTTTGCTTCCGATTGCCCCTTCGATCCGGAAGGCGGGTCGCTTTTTATACGGGAAACAATACGGGTCCTTGATTCTCTCGAGCTTGGATCCCAGGAATTGCATAAGATTTACGAACTCAACGCGAGGAAGATTCTCAATCTGTGAAGTATCATCATTGCGCGGTCAACCTTGCCACCCGGTACGCGATCCTGGCCGCCCGATCACCTGGCACTCCCCTGGCCAATAACAGTTCTTTTTCCGTGGCCGCCGGGTTCCAGGCAGGTGCTGACTATGGCGGCTATAGAAGTATCCAGGTACACGGTGACTCGTGCGGCGAAAGGGAAGCCGGTACGGCCCGGAGAAAATGTTTGTGAGGAAGACGGCGACGAGATGTAGGGCAGGAAAAAAATCAGGCCTCTATCCCGGCGGACGCCTCGGGCCGATTCCTCGGTGTGGTTGCCTTGGGTACGGACGGTGCAGAAAGGAGATGCCCCCCATGACGGTCAAGATTCTCGCCATTTGCGGCAGCCCGAGGAAAGAGAAGAGCCGCACCGCCTGGTTGGTGCAGGATGTTCTGGCCGGGGCGCAAGACAAAGGTGCCCAGACCGAATACCTCGACGTCACTCGCCTCAGAATCAACCCCTGCCTGGCCTGCGATCGCTGCCACCACCTGGGGTATTGCGTCCAGAAGGACGACTTTAACGAGTTGTTCGAGAAGATTATGGCGGCGGACGGCATTGTCCTGGGCAGCCCGGTGTACATCTACCAGGTTTCGGCCCAACTCAAGATGTTCATCGACCGGTTGGGCCACGCCATCCACTGCCAGAGGCTCCTCGGCAAATACGGGGCGGCGGTGGCCACGGCAGGCGGCTCCGGGCACGAGGATACGGCCGACTACCTGGAACAGCTCTTCATGAGGCTGGGGGCCCAGTGCGTGGGCAAGCTGGCCTGCACCCTGGAGGACGGACCGGTGGATCCGGATTCCCAATCGGCCAGGGCGGCCCGGGAATTGGGTGGCCAATTGGTGGAGGGTATCGCGGCGAAGAAGGAATTTCCGGAACAACTGCGGGAGATAGAATCCCGCCGGGCTTATTTCCGGGAAGTCATTCTCAAACGGCAGGAGCGCTGGCCGTGGGAATACCGGTACTGGCAGGAGAAGGGGTGGTTATAAGGGGAGTTGGGAGATGACAGGTTGGAGCGCAGTTCTTGGCCTTACTCCTGGTCTCCCCGTTTATAACCGGTCTCAAACGCAACTCGTGTTGCGATTGAGTGTATGGAAGCTTGGCGGGGCGGTACGTACCCAGGCATCGCTGCTTCGGGATACCCGCGGGTCTCCCCGGGGGGGGTGGTGGGGTGGGACATCACCTGTCCCATTCCTCATTATCTCTTGAAACTTCCTCCAAGTGTCCGCCCCTATCAGCAGGAAAGAGTTTTCCAACAACTGAATCAACTTCGTTGTCGAGTAAACGCTCAGCGTTACGAGATTCGATTACAGTGATTTTCCCGGACCTTTCAGCCTCCCGGATCTGTCTGCCACCCTTACGTACAGCTTCCACCGTCACAAAGTCCCTCTCTTCGTCACTGATGCGACCGAATCTCTCCGCCTTGTCGCGGGCTTGCCACTCATAGAGCAACTTTTCTCGGTTTTTCCCACCGTACAAGAGACCGTGGGCAACGGCTTGGCCGATTAGAGAACCAATTGACTGCAGGTTAGTTCTGCGGCTAGTCATGGCCATCCCCCCACAAAAAAACAAAAACTATTGCGCCTGCGCCAATTCGGCATCCCTATGCGCCCGAAACTCGGCATCGCTAACATTACGGGGGTAGGCGGCAACAGCCTTTTTGGTCTCTCTAAGTGCCTTTCTGGCAGCCTTGAGAGCCTTTTTACCCCACAATCGCGCCGTTTTCTCTTCCGGCCATCCGGCATCGGTGCGAGCAGCCTTGACCAGTTCTTCCGGCAACCCGTACCGACGTGCCACGTCCCCCCATCCCGGAAGATTATCAATATCTCCTATGGCATGGCGAAGGAGCAAAGCTCCACGGGTTATCTTTACAGCCCACCGGGCGGCGTAATCTGGCCCGTTATCCGTCCATGCCCTCTCCGCCTCTTCACCTGTTTGCAGCATCTCAAGGGTGTTATCCGCCCCAAGCCACGACAACGGTACTCCCGGCTCATACCAGGACCAATCACCTAGCTTCAAACCGTACCGTTCCATAACGTGGTACTCCGGAGAAAGGATCTGGCTGGATCGGACGCCACTGCAGGTTAACACAGTCAAGTCCACTTTAGGCCCATCGACCCGGCCGGGAATGTAACCCCGGTACTCACGCCGACGTCCTTCGGGGACCACCAAAATAAGATCATAATCACTCTGCTCCAGAGGCGGCTCCGGCCACCCCGGCAATCGCGACCCGTAAAGCAAGGCGGCAACCGGGGATACCTTGGCCCGTAAGGCACGGACGATTTCCTGCCAAGGTAGCGGAAGGGCAGTAAGCGCCTCCCAACCATAGTTATTATCAATGTTGGCCATTGCGCCGTCACCCCTCGACATATTTACACAAAACACGACTGTAACATGGGGTTACACTTTTGCTCCGTCTCACTACCAGTATAACGCGCTACCCCACTATCTGCAACCACATCTCGGCCCTTTCCGCTCTTGGCCCCTATGGAAACTTCTGCGGGTGGCCAACAAAAGCTTCAACCAGGTCCTGGAGGCGGTGGACGGCATTGTCCTGGGCAGCCCGGTGTACATCTACCAGGCTTCGGCCCAACTCAAGATGTTCATCGACCGGTTGGGCCACGCGATCCACTGCCAGAGGCTCCTGGGCAAATACGGGGCGGCGGTGGCCACGGCAGGCGGCTCCGGGCACGAGAGGATACGGCCGGCTACCTGGAACAGCTCTTCATGAGGCTGGCGGCCCAGTGCGTGGGCAAGCTGGCCTGCACCTGGAGGACGGACCGGTGGATCCGGAGTCGGGACCGGCCTGCGACGCCCGACAACTGGGTATTCAGTTGGTGGCAGTGATAACGTTGAAGAAAGAGTTTCCGGAGCAACTGAGGGAGATATAGTCCCGGCGGGCTTATTTCCGGGAAGTGATGATAAGGCGCCAGGACCGCTGGCCATGGGAATACCGGTACTGGTAGGAGAAGGGGTGGCTATAACGGGGGTCTCCGTTGGGGGATGACAGGTTGGAGCATAGTTCTGGGCCTTACTCGTGGTCTCCCCGTTTACAACCGGTCCCAAACACACTCGTGTTGGGTTTCACCACTCCTTAAACCAGTTATGTGGGAGCCCGGCGGGGGACTACCGAGGGTTGCAAATTCCTTTTCCGTTGGGGTTTCAACCTGTCATCCCTATTCCCCCCCTGCCGTTAACGGTTATCTGTGGAATCTGGTGGCCGGAAAGATGGCCGCAACGGCCAAGCGCACGACCGTGCCGGGTCAGAGCCGTACCCTTAAGCCGCCAACCATACTTCTCCGGAGCACCCTCAATCGACTAATCGATATTTTTAGGAACCGGTAGTTGTTCTTTTGGAAGAATATTGTTATAATAAGCGGAGTGTAAGGTCATTTTAGTGACTTGACGAACTGTGAATGAAGCATGCCGGACCTGCTGGATAGATAAAGGTTAAAAGGATTTTCCAATTGGCAGTACCGTTTTGAAGGCATTACGACTACAGAGATGTAGTGACGATGTAACGCCGTTCACGGGGTAAAAAGAGATGGGGTGTTTGTCTTATGCCAATTGCTCTGGCCATGGATGAATTACCAATTGCATTTGATGAACAAACTCTTCTTCAACTCTGCGAGAAATACCGCATTGCCGAGCTGTCTTTTTTCGGCTCCGTCACACGCGATGATTTTAACCCAGCTAGGAGCGACGTTGACGTGCTGGTCGAGTTTCTACCGGACACCCCGGTACGAGCACTCTTCATGAGCGAATATAGCTGGTACGCCATAAGGAAAGACTTCAAGGAATTATTCCACCGTAAAGTCGATCTAATTGGCAAAGAATCTTTAGATAAATATATAAGAGACGATGTTATTCGTGATCGTGTAATTGTTTATCAATCTTTTGGAAACGGGGGAGGGGGGGTAGTCATGCCAAAACGCAGGGGAACAGGAGGCGCTTCTAATGCTCCCCATGGTGTCAACGTTTCTATGGGAACTGATGCTACGTTTAACGGAACAGGCGATGGGGTTACTACTATAAGCACCTCTCCTAAAACAGCCTTAAGAAAGACTAAGGGCCCCCATGCTTTCGTTGAGATTAATAACGCAGAAATTAAGAACGTTCGAGGAGGTAAGAAACCGGATTTATACCTCTTTCACATACGGGACAATTGTCAAAAGATCATTGAACGAGTGGCTAGATGGGATCTGGCTTACAAGGACTTCGCTGCGGACGAAGATAAACAGTTAATAATGTCCAAACTTCTTGAACAAATTGGTGAGAACGTAGGTAAGTTAGGTCGTTTATTCAGGAAAAGTCATCCTGAGATCCCTTGGGACCAATTCATCGAGTCTAGACAGCACTTGGCCCACGTTTACGAAGACGTCGTCATGGAATCGGTTTGGGCTACCGCGACAGAAAAGATACCTGTGCTGCTTGCTGAAATTGAGGCTCTGATTCGAGAAGTCGCAACCCCGAAAACAAACCAAGAATAACCGCCCACATTGTTTGTTGGCCTGCGACCACAACGTCTGCGGGGATGGTAAATGGAACTTGGCGAGCCCGCTAATATTCCGACCAGGCATTCGGGGCGCAGCGGGTCGGACATCCGTCGCTGCCGGGATGCGATCGTTGCTTCGTGTTACACATCCCCCACAGTCATGTCCTGCCTCGTCTTCTCCAGCGCCTCATCTATATTCAGCGGGTTGAGGGGCTTGCAGAGGATCTCGTTTACCCGCAATCTCTTCAGGTGCTGGGAAGACGCCGCCTGCATCACCAGGGCGGTATCCGCCCCCCGCCCGGTTCCCGCCACCGCGATTACCTTCTCCCCGCTTGTCAAAAAGCCGGCGTCTGTCGCCATGAGCACTATTTCGAAACACACCTTCACTCCCTGGGAAAAGCAGCGCAAGAGGTTGGCCATCTGCGTCGGCGCGGTGGATCCGTACAAGTCTCCCGTGTGGAAGAGCATGGTACCGAAATGGACCTCGTGTCCGGCTTTCCGGAGGGTCTGGACCAGCTCTTGGGGAAAAGGGTTTTCCTTTCTTTTGAAGTCGAATTGGTGAGGGACCACTATCAACTTCAAGCCCTGGTCCTTGAAGAACTCCAGAGCTTCACGGGCCGTCGCGCCCGTGGTCGAAGCCAGCACCAACTTCCCGATGCCTAGGGCGGTTGCCCTTTCCCGGACCAGGCCAAAAGTGGTTTCCGTGTTCTCCGGCCCGAGGTTCTCGAAGTAGGTGATCTTGCTTTCCATAGTGCATTTCCTCCTTTTCCCTGCCCGGGGCAGGTTCGACCGTGAAACTCCGGGTGGTTTCGTGGCCTCCGGTCTTGCGGCGGGAGCCATCGATATTCCCGGAGGTTACCCGATGTAACCATCATAGCAGGCTACAGTAGTCATCACAACTGCTGGATAGCCCGGGAGGAGACGTACGGAACCGGCTTCCCCATGCCTGATGGCGGATATTACCGGCCAGCCGGGAGCACAATATAGTTTACTTAACTATTGACAGAAAATTCGGATCATGGTATCATGTACTCATTAAACCCCGTTGCGCTAAAACTTGTTTTCCCTTAAGGAGGGACGAGGAATCAGTTTCTGGTCTCGAATGGGTTGCAGGGTGTAAGGTCCCAAAGGTCTTCCACGGTGCAAAGCGCAACAGGGGTGTTACTGGAAGGTCGGCCCGAAAAGGTCGGCCTTCTTCCTTGTTCATTGCGGCCGTAAATGTCCCTGCTAACGGGCAAAAGAGGCCCACCGGGAGGGGCGGGCAACAGCGTTTCGCTGCAGGCACTCGTCTGCGTCATCAACCATGCGCCTTATTTCTCCAGGGCCCCCAGAACAATATTCCTGGCTTCTTCCAGGGATCCGGCGGCAAAAAGCTTTTCCAGCACTCCATCCAAGAGATCTAGATCGGCTAGTCGTCTTACCTCTTTCTGCATCTCTACAGAAGAATCGCCGAACTTAGCATTCAGGAACCTGTTGATTATTTCAGCCTTTCCCTCCGCCCGACCTTTTTCTTCCCAACTGTTGGTCAATTGCATGACGGCGGCAGCCTCCTTTCTATCCAGTTTACCCACTTCCTGCGCGAATAATTTTTCCTCTTGTTCGTTCAACTTGAGGTAACTCTCAAAGAAGCTTACCAGAAAACGACTTCGTGCCGGATCCAACTTCATCCGTGCCAGCATGCGCACGAACTCTATCTTGACCTGGATCCTTTCCTCCTTTCTGAACCCCATCTTACTCATCAAAGCGGCGGCCGCCGCTTTGTCGCTCCGAATGTAGTTCCGCCAATCGAGTTTCTTCAGCTCCAACTTATAGAAACGGAAGCGCAAGACATCGAGAAACTGAAAACCAAGCTCAAAACTGTCCGGTTCATCCCGTACCTGATCGTAACTAAACACCGCCACCGGTAATATCCTCAGCCGGTACTTGTAGTACAGATGACTGAAATACCGGAACATCCTCTCGTGGAAGCCCTTTTGATAATAGGCTTGGGGCTCCACGTGAACCAGGATCAGGCCGTCTTCGCCGGTTAACCTGGTCTTCACCAGGACATCTAGTTCACGCTTCTCGCCCAGCGGCGTGTCGGTGTAAACGACCTCCGGCTCGAAATGAATTTCCTGTAAATCTATCATCCGGGCGGCTTCGGGAAAGAAAGCCTGCATGAATTCGGCAAAGAAAAGTTCCAGCAGTCGCTTAAACCATTGGTCATGGTCAGCTCTGGCGTCATCCATAGGGCCGCCAACCTCCTACTTCGTAGTTATTCAGCCCAAGATGTCGCCCCTGCTGTCCTAATTATAGCCTATCACAACGCGGTCCCACTGACAATAATGGATTTCCCCCCCTTGTATGACGTCAGTTGGCCGGCCGGGTCAGTCTGATTCCCGTCCGTCCCTCCGTGCAAATATTCTGAATTGACAGACGGGCTTTTCTCTGACATAATTAATCTGGCTATACCAGAAATATATCAGGTACAACCAGGGAGGCAGGCATGTCCGATCAGACGGAAAAAGTGGAACACTACCTAATTCAGGCCCTCTTGAACGGTACGTACCCGCCCGGCACCACCCTGCCGGGGGAACGGGAACTGGCTGATCGTCTGGGCGTCACCCGCCAGAACGTGCAGGGTGTCATTCAGCGGATGGCCCGGGAGGGCTGGTTCACCACCGGGCAGCGGTATGCCACCCGGATCAACGACTTCTGGTCCCGGGGTAACCTGGCGGTTCTCAACGCCCTGGCGGAAAACATAGATGACAACGGCTTTGTCGGCGACCTGCTGGCGGTGCGCCGGGTCCTGGCGCCGGCCTACGCCCTACAGGCGGTGGATAGATACCCCCTGCAGGTGGTGCGGTATTTGGCCCAAGACCTTACGGAAGCCGATGCGGCCGGGCTGGCCGGCTTTGACTTCGAACTGCATCTTACCCTGGCTCGTCTCTCGGAAAACAGGGTCTATCCACTACTGTTGAACAGCTTTACCGTCCTGAGCCGGAAAGCAGGTCTCCTTTATTTCAGCCATCCGGGCTGCCGGGAGGCTTCCCTCCGGTTTTACCAGCGTTTGCTGGAAGCCGCCGTGCGGGGAGATGCCCGGGCGGCCTACCGGCATACGGTGGCGGCCATGAAGGAGAGTTGCCGCCTCTGGCGGGAGATGGACTCTACAGGGGGTGCGTAAGGATGCGGCGCTGGAACGGCTGGGGGGATGAGAACCGGGAGTACATCTTCACCGCTGAGATGAGACGGTTTCTGAGCGACCTTATCGGTCTGGGCGAACCGCCCCGGGACGCGTCCCGGGCGGAGGTGCTGGCCCTTGTGGGGCCCAGCCGCCTGCCCTTCCACCCTATGGTAGACACCAGTCCCCAAGAGCGGCTGGCCCACGCCCGCGGTCAGAGCCTGCCGGACTGGATCGCCCTGCGGACGGGGAGGATACCCTATGTTCCGGACGGGGTGGCCTTTCCCGCTGCCCGGGAGGAGGTGCGGGAACTGCTGGCCTACGCCCGGGAACACGGCGTAGCCGTTATTCCCTACGGCGGGGGTACCAGTGTCACCGGCCACATCAACGTGGTGGCGGACCGTCCCACCCTGACCCTGTCGCTGGCCCGGATGAAGCAGTTGGTAGGGCTGGATGAGGCGAGCCACCTGGCCACCTTCCAGGCCGGCGTCAGCGGCCCGTTTCTGGAGTCGCAACTGCAGGCCCGGGGCTTGACCCTGGGCCATTACCCCCAGTCCTTCGAATATTCCACCCTGGGCGGCTGGGTGGCCACCCGCTCCAGCGGCCAGTTCTCCCTCGGGTACGGACGCGTCGAACGGCTGGTGGCCGGCCTGCGGGTCGAGACCCCGCGGGGAGAAATGGTCCTGCCGGCGCAGCCGGCCAGCGCGGCCGGGCCGGACCTGAAGGAGATATTTCTGGGCTCGGAGGGCCGCTACGGTATTATTACCGAGGTTACCGTGCGGGTTCGTATGGTACCGGACAAGGAATATTGCGGCGGTTGTTTCTTCCCCGCTTTTGCCGCCGGCGTCAGCGCCGTAAAAGAGCTGGCCCGCCGTCGCCTGGCCCTGGTTATGCTGCGGCTGGCCACGGCCGAAGAAACCGGTCTGGTCCTGTCCGGCCGGCCGCAAATGGTGCGCTGGCTGGATCGCTACCTGCGGCTGCGGGGGGTGGCGGGAGACAAAAGTCTTCTCGTCTACGGCGTGGCAGGCTCCCAGAAGGACGTGGCTTTTGCCCGGGGTGAACTGCGCAGGGTCGTCCGGTCCTACGGCGGGGTGGATCTGGGTCCCGCTGCCGGGCGGCAGTGGTACAAAAACCGCTTCTTTCTGCCCTACCTGCGCAACAGCCTCTGGGAAGCCGGCTATGCCGTGGATACCATGGAAACAGCCCTGCCCTGGTCCAAGGCCGGTCAATTGGTTGACCGGTTAAAGAAAGAACTGAGTCTGACGGGGGAGAGAGTCCACGTTTTCATCCACCTGTCCCACGTCTATCCGGACGGCTGCAGTATCTACGTCACCTATATCTTCCGTTTGGCCGAAGATCCGGAGCGGACCCTGGCCAACTGGCAAACCCTCAAACGGGCCGCCAGCCAGGCCATCGTGGCTGCCGGCGGCACTATAAGCCACCAGCACGGCGTGGGTACCGACCACCGGGAATACCTGGGGGCGGAAAAGGGTGAACTGGGCCTGGAACTGTTGCGCGAGACCGGCCGGGTCCTCGATCCGGCGGGAATCCTGAATACCGGCAAGTTGTTCTGACCGGGGGGGACGGGGTTTGACCGGGTTAATGTGGCGGGACCTGAAACAACTGACTGGTCCGTGGGACGTTCTCATTGTCGGGGGAGGCATTACCGGGGCCGGTATCCTGGGACTGGCCACCAGGCTGGGGTGGCGGGCCCTGCTCCTGGAGCAGCGTGATTTTGCCTGGGGAGCCTCCAGCCGCTCCGGCAAGCTGGTGCACGGGGGCCTGCGCTACCTGGCGCAGGGCCGGGTCAGGCTGACCCGGGAATCGGTGCGGGAACGGGAGCGCCTGTTGGCTGAAGCCCCCGGCCTGGTAGAGCCCCAGCCGTTTCTGCTGCCGGTCTACCGGGGGCAGACGGGGCGGAAGATCCGGTACCGGGCCGGCCTGTGGCTGTACGACCGGCTGGCCGGGCAGCGCACCCGGCGATCATTTGACGCCGCGGACCTGGGTCACCGGGAACCTTGTTTGGATCACCCGGACCTCGTGGGCGGCTTCAGCTACCGTGATGCCCGCACCGACGACGCGCGGCTGGTGCTGCGCCTGATCCTGGATGCCGTAAGGGAAGGCGGTTTTGCCCTCAACTACGCGCCGGTGACCGGCCTGCTGACCAGCGGGGCCGGTCAGGTCAGCGGGGTGACCGGCACGGACGAGGTAAGCAACCGCTGTTTTGCCGTCAAGGCCGGGATGGTCATCAACGCCGCGGGGGCCTGGTCCGACCGGTTGCGGGAGCACATCGGCGGTGCTCCCGTGCTGCGACCCCTGCGGGGCAGTCACCTGGTCTTCCCCGCCACGCGCCTGCCCCTGGGGCAGGGGGTAAACCTGGTGCACCCGGAAGACGGCCGGCCCCTTTACGCCTTCCCCTGGGAAGGGGTGACCCTGGTGGGCACGACCGATCTGGACCACAGGGGAGATCTTCAGGGGGAGCCGGCGGTCACCCCGGCGGAGAAAACGTACCTACTGGAGGCAGTGCAGGCTTTCTTCCCGTCCCTCGGACTGCGGGAGGAAGATATCCAGGCCGCCTTCGCCGGAATCAGGCCGGTGGTGGGCACGGGGCACCGGGATCCTTCCCGGGAGTCGCGGGATATGTTCCTCCGGGAGGAGAAGAACCTGATCACCGTAACCGGCGGGAAGCTCACCACCTTCCGGCTGCTGGCCCAAAGGGCCCTGGAACTGGCCGGGAAAAAGCTTTCCCTGGACACCTGCGCCCTGGCCGGTTGCCGGGTTTTCTCCGAAGATCTGGCGCAGTCCGCTGATCCGCTGGCCCGGCGCCTCTTGGCCCGTTACGGGCCGGCCGGTGCGTGTCTCCCGCCCGGGGACCAGATACCCGGCACTCTTTATCACTGGGGCGAGGTGGGCCTCGCCGCGACGGAAATGGTGGTCCACCTGGATGACCTGCTCTTGCGGCGCCTGCGCCTGGGCCTGGTGGCGCCCAGGGCGCCGTGGCTGGAGCGCATCGGGGCAATTGTGCGCCCTGCTCTGGGTTGGGACGACGCCAGGTGGCGGTGGGAACAGGACCGGTATCGCGGAATTCTTGCCCGGGCCTACCGGCCCGGCTAAAGGGGAGTTGCAGACATGGGCGGTTCGGAATTGATCCTCTCCCTGGATGCCGGTACGCAGAGCGTGCGGGCCATCGTATTCGACCTGGCCGGCAACATACTTGCCTGGCGCAAGGAACCTCTGCCGCCCTGGGATGCTCCCGGTCCGGGCTGGGCGGAACTGCCGGCGGATGTTTTCTGGGTAAGAGTCTGTGCCGCCGTGCAGGGGCTGTGGCAGGATCACCCGGAGCTAAAAAAAGCCGTGGCCTGCGTGACCCTTACCACCCAGCGCAATACCCTGGTGGCCGTGGATGAAGACGGTGTGCCCTTGCGGCCGGCCATCCTCTGGCTGGATCAGCGTACCACGCCGGTGGTGCCGCCGCTGTCCCCGGCCTGGCGCCTCTTATTCACCCTGGCCGGCCAAAAGACCACCTTGGCCTATCTGCAGAGCCAGGCCAAGGTCAACTGGCTGCAACAGTACGAGCCCCACATCTGGGCCCGGACCAGCAGGATTCTCTTTCTCTCCGGCTATCTGACCCATCGACTGACCGGCGACTTCGTCGATTCCACGGGTTGCCAGGTCGGCTACCTGCCCTTCGACTACAAAAGACAGCAGTGGGCCCGGGCGAGCGACTGGAAGTGGCAAGCCCTGGCGGTGGACCGGTCCCGGCTGTCCGGGTTGGTCCGGCCCGGGGAGCGGCTGGGCGGGATTAGTGCCGCAGCGGCCGGGGCCACCGGCATCCCCCGGGGTACTCCCCTGGT
Source organism: Spirochaetia bacterium (assembly GCA_035530395.1). GTDB lineage: Bacteria > Bacillota > Desulfotomaculia > Desulfotomaculales > JAJYZD01 > JAJYZD01. Next base: position 842 of record DATKUX010000035.1, on the reverse strand, counting down.
GGCGGCGGCCGCGGACAAGGCCTGCGAAGCGCTGGGGGCGGGGTGTCTAACCCCTTCCCAGGCCAACATCAGCTACGGCACCGCTGCCGCCATCGACGTGGTCTCTCCCCGCTACATCGAACCGCTGCCCCTGTTTCCGGCCTACCCCAGCGCCGTGCCGGGCTGCTACAACCTGGAGGTGCAGGTCTTCAGCGGTTTCTCGCTGGTGTCCTGGTTCATCCGGGAATTCGGCCTGCAGGAGACGATGGAGGCCCGGAAAATGCAGGCCGCCCCGGAAGAGATCCTGGACGCCCTGATCAGGGGGATTCCCGCCGGGTCGCAGGGGTTGCTGGTGCAGCCATACTGGGTGCCCGGCCTGGGCAGGCCGGGTCCGGAGGCCAGGGGGGCGGCCGTGGGCTTTCGCCATCACCACACCCGGGCCCACCTGTACCGGGCGGTGCTGGAAGGTCTGGCCCTGGCCCTGCGGGAGGGGAAGGAAAGGCTGGAGAAGCGGACCGGACAGGCGGTCACCCGCCTGTGCGTTTCCGGCGGCGGGGCCCGCAGTGCCCGGATGACGGAAATCACCGCCGATGTGTTCAACCTGCCGGTGGTCAGGGTGCATACCTGGGAGACGGCGGCCCTCGGCGCGGCCGTGGTGGCCGCCGTGGGCAGCAAGTTCTTCCCCGGTTTTTCCGACGCCCTGGCCGCCATGGTCCGCTACCGGGAAGCTGTCATGCCCGATGCGGCGAGGGCGGCCGTTTACGAGGAGATCTACGGGCGGGTCTACCGGCGCCTGTACCGGCGTTTACAGCCGCTGTACCGGGAGATCGGGAGGATGGAGGGGTTGTTTTGAGGGCGCGCTA
>DATKUX010000034.1:0-31063 GCA_035530395.1 Spirochaetia bacterium | reverse complement strand
GTGGCCAGCGGGTCGCTTGTTCGTCGGGTGTTTTCCCCTACGGTCAGTGCCTAATTCCAAAGCCTTCGGGTGTACGATTAGGAGAAGCCGTATGAAACGCCCTGAAAAGATCCCGCGGGGCTTGCCCCGTGGAGGAGTCAGCTTGACGGAGAGCCGGTCGGCTGGTGCTCGGTTGCGCCGCGCGAGACCTATGCTGCCCTGGAACGGTCCAAAGTGTTCGGCGGCTGGACGATGTCCCCACGTGGTCCATCGTTTGCTTTTTCGTCGACCGCCGGGTCCGCCGGCAAGGCGTTACGCTGCAGCTGTTGCGGGCTGCGGTCGATTATGCCCGTTCGCAGGGAGCCCGGGTCATCGAAGGGTACCCGGCCGGAGCGGGAAGCACTAGTTACACGCACATGGGTTCACCCGGTACCTTCCTGAAGGTTGGCTTTCGCGACGTGGAGGGTCGGCAGGGTGGCCGGCGAGTGATGCGTTACGCCCTGTCGGACTGGTAGGGCCGGCCGGGAGATCACTGATCGGATTTGCTTTTTCTTTTTTTGATCATGGAGCGGATTCCCGGATCCGGGTAGCTATTTTCCCGGAGCACCCCAGGTTGGTGTCGGGTGCCGGATATACGCACCGGCCGGCCGGGTCCGGGTTCGTGCGCGATGGCTTGGTGCAGAATCATCCTGATGGCTGCGGTGTACCCTATCCCCATGGAAACGGCCTTTCTTCTGATGACTTTCAGATCTTCCGCAGGGATTCTGATCGATACATGTACCATGTCGGGCCTGACATATTTTACGTCGGCATCCTCCCAGGCGAGTTCCTCGCTGTCCGTGTGGTCGAAGAACTCCGCCATCTTTTCCATGGAAGTGAATTTGGGTATGGATGGTTTTCTACCGTTTGAAACCACTGTATGCTCTCCTTTCCGCCTCGGTCATATCCCGGGCCGTAACCGGGTAAACGACACTGCGGCCATGATAAATATAGAAAAAAGCAATATATCGGCCTTCGGTTGATCTTCCCAGAAACCTATATATGTATTGATTGGAATCCCTCTGTGAAACGGCTATCTTTTTGGTTGCTCCGTAAGGATCGTCGAACACGGCTTCTTCAACTTCATAAATCTCTATTCCATGTTTGGCAATGTGAGATGCACGATCATTGTTCCATAAGATAGTGTTAATTACCAACGGGGCACGCCCCCCATCCTCCAGTTAGAATTGTAGCACACTGTGGCACGGCTCGCAAGGGGATTTTGCCAAGGGCCAAGCCCCCCGGCCGCAGTTGCTTTTTAGACATTATTTAGGGAGGAGTAAGCGAGATCGGGTAGAATTGGGAAAAATGATATAAACCATTTGTGTAATGGTTACTGTCGGGAACCACATCAGGGGGAATGATCCTGTTGGCAATGGTGTTTAGGGAAAAGGAGGGCGTCCCGGGAGGGAGCCGGGAGGACGCATCTATCAAGAATGTATCCGAAACCGCGCTCTGGGTGGCTCACTACCGGGCCATGGAGACCAAGCGGCGGGACGCCCTTTTCCGGGATCCGTACGCCGCGCTTTTGGCCGGCGAGCGTGGTGAGGAAATTGTCCGTACCATTCCTATGGGCAAAGCCAGCGGGTGGTCCATGACGGTGCGCACCTGCCTCATCGACAAGGGGATCCTGCGCCTGGTCAAAGAGGATGGAGTGGACACCGTGGTCAACCTGGGGGCGGGACTGGACACGCGGCCCTACCGCCTGCCGGTGCCGGCATCCCTCCACTGGATAGAGGTCGATCTCCCGGGCATCCTGGCCTACAAGGAAGAGAAACTGGCCGTGGTGCAGCCGGCTTGTGACCTCCGTCTGGTAAGGCAGGATTTGGCCGAGGCGGCTGCCGCCCAGGCGCTCTTTGCGGAAATCGGGGCCGGGGCCGGGAAAGTGCTTGTTCTGAGCGAAGGGTTGCTGGCCTGGCTGTCCCGGGAGGACGTGGCCGTCCTGGCCGCCAATCTGCACAAACAGCCCAACTTTGCCTGGTGGCTGATGGACCTGATGACCGCCGCTCTTTCCCGGTGGCTGGGTCAATCGGGGTGGAGCAAGGCCCTGGACGCAGGGGATGCCCGGATGCAGTTCGCCCCGGAGGAAGGTCCTGCTTTCTTTGCCCCTTACGGCTGGAACGTGGTCGAGTCGCGTTCGATGGGCATGGAAGCCCGGCGTCTACACCGGGAGATGCCTCTGGCCTGGCTTTGGCGCCTGCTCATGCCTCTGGCGCCGAAAGAAAAGAGGGAGATATACCGGCAGTTGGACAGTCACGTCGTCCTGCTGACCCGGTCGCAGGGGATCGGAGACACAGGGATTACCGGTCATAATGCTGCCGAAAGCGGCAGGCAGCCCGCTTGACCGGACGGCTAAGCGATTCCATCAGGCATCCACCCGGTGCTCAGCTGCTCCGACGCCTGGTAATAATTGCGCGCCCATTTGTTTATTCTTTCGTCTAAATTCGTTATATCTTCTGTATACCCTTGCCAGAAGTCGCTTCCCCGGGTATTTCTTCGTAGTAGCTTATTGAAAAACGATACGCTGGGTAACCTGTCTAACTTAATGCTATTACAACTGTTACAGGCATATACAAGATTTTCAACCACTGACGACTTAAGGAAAACCCAGGGTATAAAGTGATCGGCTCGCGGTTTTTTGAGATAATCGTGGTCATCCAATTTTTGCTCGCAGTAGTAACAGTGGTGCCCCTGGTATTCAATGACATAATTTTTTGCGGCTGACGGGAAATCAATTCTACCAGTACCCCTTAGAAAATAGTCTTCAAGATGGTGGCCTAAGTCGCGGTTGGCGGCAAGCCTGCTTAGATATTGAAAGCAAATTAACTCACCCATCTTGGTATAGAGGATGGAATTGGTGAGAAGAGTGTTGACAGCTACTATGTCCATTTCTATGTGATCCGGTTTCAGCTGTAGTACCGGACAACGTCTTTCAAAAACGGGAAGAATATTCTGCGAGTCCATCATATCGTGAAGTAGTTTCTTGCACCGGTCGCTGAAAATATGGGAGTTTAAAATCTGTCCAGGTGTCTCAAGGCTCTTGATGCTTTCGGGTTTATCTAAGAACCGTTCATCATGAGTCTTCCCCTTGGTGGGGGCCATTCGTATTGTCGGGATCTGTCTTCTAATTTTCAGGAGATGGGAAAGGAAATAGGCGGTAATTAGCTGGTGAGATATTAAGATTGTTGTCTTCTGAATCCGAACATGGTTCCCATCAGGGATAGCGTCAAACTTATAAAAATCCTCAAGCAGTTCAATCAACGAGACAAAGAATGCAGGGAGGTAAACTGCTGACATATTTGACGTCACGCTGGATAGGAAGGAGTTTATATTTCTTTCGTAGTAATTCATAAAAGCACTCCTAGGAATAATGTCGTAATAAGAAGTCAAAGTGCTTGGAATCTTTTAGCGATATATTCTTTTCTCGGGTATTACCCCTCTAACTCCTCCGTGTGGATTCTCAATGTCTCCGCGATAGCGGGGAATAAAGTGCACGTGTAAATGAAAAACAGTTTGACCTGCCGCTTCGCCGCAGTTAATTCCGATGTTATAACCGTCAGGTTGGAATTCTTGATCAAGATGATTTTTGCACTGGTCGAGCATGTCTGAAATCGCCTTCTTTTCTTGATCGGTACACTGGAAAAAGTCCAAGAAGTGGCGTTTTGGTATTATAAGCATATGGCCTGGTGTTACCGGATAACGGTCATAAGCGGCAAAGGCAAGGTCGTTATCAAGAATTATGCCCGGGTGGTTACAAAAAGGACAGCTCATTTTTACCTCTGATTAAAGTGACTATTTTGCCCCTGAACGGCTAAACGGTGTGAAATGAACAGGACACCGCGTGCTATGGCAGCAATATCTTTTCCCTGAATCCGGGCCACCGTATGGGCCGCGCTCTAGACTTTCGCGGAATTTGTCGTTTATCCTTCTGACTGGCAGTAAAATTTGGGCTATAAGTCCAACCGGCAGTAGGATCCGTTCGAACGGCCAGACGATCTGCTTCTGATCCCCACGGACACCTCCACGGCGAGTACGGGCGGTTGGAGCCGGCGTGGAAGGTACGGGGCGTGCGGTATCAGTTGGTTGCTGTGGACAACGTTGTGTTTGCGCCAATGCCTCTGGCCTGGGACGGGTGTGAGTAAAGCGGGGCAGATGCTTATTGACAGGCCTTTGGTCAGTGGGATATTATGTTCCCATGTAGTAATTTTTGCTGTATTTGCTACCAACCGGATGATCGGTGGACGGGCGTTCGATGATCGGGATCGGTAGGAGCGCAAGAAAAGGCGCTCCTTAGATTTTCTTTCGGTAGGCATCCCAGCCGGCCCAAGGAGGGACTGTAATGGAGTCTCAGGAAGATGTAATTGAAAAGACAAAACGTTATATAAGAGAAAGACTGGAAGGAGAATCATCTGGACATGATTGGTGGCATGTCTGCAGGGTCTACAATACTGCCGTAACAATTGCGCAAAGAGAAAATGTAAATATGTTAATAGTTGGACTTGCCGCCATTCTGCATGACATTGCGGATTGGAAATTTACAGATGGAGATGAAACAGTCGGACCATTATTGGCGAAAGAATGGCTAGAAGAGAACAATCTAGACGAAACAGTTATAGATCATGTCTGTCAGATAATAATGGATATTTCATTCAAAGGGGCGAAAGTCAAGTCGCCAATGAAAACCTTGGAAGGGAAAGTTGTTCAAGACGCTGACCGGTTGGATGCTATTGGTGCAGTAGGTATTGCAAGAGCGTTCGCCTATGGCGGTCATAAAAATAGACCAATCTATGATCCAAATATTAAACCCCAATTACATGAATCGCCCGAGCAATATATGAAAAATTTGTCTCCTACAGTTAATCACTTCTATGAAAAACTACTGCTTCTGAAAGATTTAATGAACACCGAAACATCAAAAGCCATGGCAAGGGAAAGGCATGACTTTATGGAAGAGTTTTTGGAGAAATTTTTCGATGAATGTAAAGGGTTAAGTTAGTCTGAAAGCAGTAGTAATGCACGGTTAATGTGCGGGCCGCCCATGATCAGTAGGGTAGAAGCGGTTACTCAGCGGTCATAGACCCACGCCTAAAGGCGGGGGCTTGCGGAGGAAACTCCAAAAGTCCACGTCTTAAGGCGAGAAAGCGGTATGAAGTTACCTTCGGGTACAACCATATCGCGCTATGACCCACCCAAGCCCGCCGGGACATCCAGGCGAGCGGGCTACGTTATCTTGGTCATGACACCTTGGGATGCTTCTCTAGTCCCATGCCCTGTCGCCGGTGGTTAAACAGTAAGCCGGGGTGCAGCGAGCAGTGCTGTCGGCGCAAAAAGCCGGGATAACATTGGTTAGGAGAGATGCCGGCGGAAGCCGGCGCGTCACAGGCTCCGCAAGGGGTCTCCGAAAGGGGATGCACAAGATGGTGTATGTATTGGACAAGCGCAAGAGACCCATGAACCCTTGCACCGAGAAACGGGCTCGCCTACTCTTGGAACGCGGCCGGGCGGTGGTTCACAAGATGGCGCCGTTCACGATCCGGTTAAAGGACGTGGTGGCCGCCGACCTGCCCGGATTTACGCTGAAACTGGACCCCGGTTCCAAAGTAACCGGGGGAGCCGCAATCCGGGACGGAAAAGAAGTCGTTGGATGTTACGAGTGTCACCACCGAACTGACATCAAAGACAAGATGGACGCCCGGCGGGGGCAACGCCGGAGCCGCCGGGCACGGAAGACACGTTATAGGAAACCCTGTTGGGGCAACCGGCACCCGGAGAAGTGCGCCGCCTGCGGTGGGAACGCGAAACACGGCAGCCGGTACTGCCGTCCCTGCGCCGCGGTAAGGCACTTCGTTGACAACGGCTGCCGGGAGACCTGGCTGCCGCCGTCGCTCCGTGCCCGCGTGGAAGAAACCCTATTCTGGGTGGAAAAGATGCGCCGGCTTCTGCCGATCACCGGGATTGCAATGGAACTGGTCCGGTTCGACACCCAGTTGATGGAGAACCCCGACATCTCCGGGGTTGAGTACCAGCAGGGCACTCTGACCGGCTACGAGGTCCGGGAGTATCTCCTGGAGAAGCTCGGTCATCGGTGTGCCTACTGTCGGGGTACCTCGGGGGATCCGGTTCTTAACGTGGAGCACGTGGTACCACGGAACCCGGCTCAAGGACCGAAAGGCACGGATCGGGTTTCGAATCTGGTTATCGCCTGCAAGACGTGCAATGACGCGAAGGACAACCTGCAGCCGGAAGAATGGTTGAAACAGTTGCAGGCTTCCGGAAAGAAGATTGATCAGGTACGGGCGGAGAACCTGCCCAATGTTCTAAAGCAACTTAAGCAACCCCTGAAAGACGTGGCGGCGGTCAACGCGACAAGGTGGGCGTTGTATCACCGGCTCAAAACCCTTGGATTGCCTCTGGAGACCGGCAGCGGCGGCCTAACCAAATTTAACCGGACCCAGGTATTGAAACTGCCCAAGACCCATTACCATGACGCGGTCTGTGTGGGCAGACATCTTCCGGAAACCGTCGATGTGCCGTTCGTTGAAGTCTACACGGCGACCGGTCGGGGCAATCGGCAGATAGCCGGCGTCGATCGATACGGTTTTCCAAAGCGGTACCGCGAACGTAAAAAGGAGCACTTCGGATTTCAGACCGGCGACCTGGTAGCGGCCGACGTCCCAACAGGTAAGTACAAAGGTAGGTGGCAGGGCCGGGTGGCTGTAAGAAAGACCGGGTACTTCGACATCAAGGATGGTTCGGGGAAACGAATCTGCCAAGGGATCCCGGCGAAGTATTACCGGCTGCTACAAAGGGCCAACGGTTGGCAATACGAAAAGGAGCCACTGCGGGCTGACGCCCGTGCCGCGCTTCCTCCCCATGTGTAAACGCAGGGGCTTCCGCGCGGGCAACTTCGGTGAGCAGCCTGGACAAGAACACAGAAGTGGGGGTGGCCAGTGTATTAAACGGGGCGGCGGACACATTACAGCGGGACTGTTCCGGGCAGCAGGCGACTTAGAGGGGATCTGAGGGGCACTGGACTGTTGTCCCTGCCTTTTTCATCGTCCGGGAAAGTAGTGCCTTGTTTACTTCCTGTCAAGCTCGCAAATTATGTTTTTCGATCCTCTGCTCTTTCGCCTTGCGATCCTTGAATAAGGGGCAACATGGGAGTCTATAATATACTCGGGCAAACGTTATAAAGCCAGCGATTGGATTTTGTTCCCGCCTTTATGGATATTTAATAAGTGTGCCCGATACTATAAGACAATATTGATGCTTGGATTATATAGTGAGTAGAGTTTTGATATAAGGGGGAGATTCAATGAAACTCAAGAGGACAAAGATGTTTAGCAAATCCGAATCTTCGATGGGTACAATCGTAACGTATACTGTTGCATCTATTATAGGTCTAATCGCAATTGCGTCGCTGGTTAATAATATAATTATATTCAAGGCTGCTGTTGCTCAATATGTGGCGCAAGGGTATCCTTCCGCCCAAGTCGTTCAACAATTAATACCAAGTCAACTTCTTCCAGGACTATTCGAACCGATCGCTGTTTATGGCGGGATTGCTTTTATATTGTTTGGAGTTGGTATAATTAGCCATAAGGTCTCAAAATGCCTAAACTTATTAGCTAAAGCTGAGGTTGTCGCTGTTGAAAATAATAATGAGCATGAAGAAGATGTTGAACAAATAAGCAAAGCTATTGACGAAACCGAACAGCACTAGCCATCTGGGGCATATGCCGGAGGTCAATTTGCTAATGAATGGAGAGTCCTTCCGGGCTCTTTTTTCTTTTTGTCGACTTACATATTCGTTCCTAATCGTTTGTCCGCCTGACCGGCAGAAGAACCGGTCATCAGTCCAACCGGCAGCAGGAGCCACAGGCGTAGCCGGCCGGGAGGTGGAGGGGCGTCCTGGTCGACAGGAGCGATGGCAGTACTCGGTTAGCAAATGGTTGCCACATCGTTGAGGACACTTTCCTTTACCGTCAACATGCCCTCTCGAACCGTTCAGCGAATAGTTACCGGCTGGCAGTGTTTCCGCAATGCTTCATTCAGCAAGCGGATATGGAAGTATTCGTCGGTGATGAGCCTCTCGATGAGTTCCTTGACGAACGGATCACGTATTTCTTTTTGGTGTCTGCGGTACTGCTCCACGGCTGCCCATTCCCCCGCTATATCGGCGGTCAGCCGGTCGCACAGACTGTAGCCGTAATATACCCTGTCGGCGCACCAGTAAGCTTCCCGGCCGTCTTGCAGGGTGCGGTAACGGGGTTCGCCGCCGAGCAGCCTGATCGTTTCGGCCAACAGGTCAAGGTGATGCATCTCCACCAGGGCGATGCATCTTTCCAACTCCGCCACCTCGTCGTCCGTTCCTTTCAGTTCAAAATGGTGGTAAAGGTACTGGGTGATGGCCGTGAGTTCGCTCACCGCCCCGGCAAGATCCACCAGCAAAAGCGCGGCGTAATCCCGGCTGGAACCGGCGACGCGCACCACCGGATAGGGGGACGGGTGAGCGCATTTGAGCATTTCCGGCGTATCTTTCGGTCTGAACAAGACCTTGTCCCTCCCACGCTTTGCTTTGTTCAGATTATGGCCGCCCCAAGGGCCCTATGCCGGAAAAAGTCTCGGAATCCTACCGGGTCGGACGTGACAGGCTCCGCCCGATTCGCATTCCGGCCTCATGCGGAAAGAATTGCGGTGACATGACCGGGACCACAAGGATATTGGGGATTGTCGGCGAAATATTCTGAATAAAGACAGCCGGGGAGCGTTCTCGATCCAAATAGACGGTGGGCGGCCGGTGGGTGAATGAGCAGTCTCCCCCGAAGTGCCCACCGTATCCAGGCTGGAACGCATGGTCAACTGCGGCTCCGGAGCAAAGAGGCAAGGGGCGTGGCGGGGACGGTATGGGCCGGTCTCCGGGGAACTGATAATCTATTTTAGGAGGCGACGGTTTTTGGAAGTTGGAAAAACAACGTTCGCTCAACTCATCGATGAAATGGCGGAGCGGTTTCCCGCCCAGGATGCGTTGGTCTACCCCGATTTGGGGATCAGGTATACCTACCGGGAGTTTCGGGAGGTATGTAACCAGGCCGCCAAAGGCTTTATGGGACTGGGGATTCAGAAGGGAGAGAATATCTCCATCTGGGCGAATAACGTCCCCGAATGGGTCATCACCCAGTTCTCCACCGGCAAGATGGGAGCGGTCATGGTTACCGTCAACACCAGCTACCGTACTTTTGAACTGGAATACCTCCTGAAACAATCGGATTCGTCTACCTTACTGCTCGTCCCGGGGATCCGGGGACGGGAGTACCTGGACATGATATACGAACTGTGTCCGGAACTGCAGGAGTGCGCGCCCGGCCAGTTGCAGTCGGCCCGCCTGCCCCTGCTCAAGAACGTAATCCTGATCGGTGACGAAAAGCTCCCGGGTATGTATACCTGGTCCGAGGTCATGGCCATGGGGGACCGGGTCAGCGATGGGGAGTTGGCGGCCCGCCAGGCCTCCCTGGAGCCCGGCGACGTCATCAACATGCAGTACACCTCAGGAACCACCGGATTCCCCAAGGGCGTGATGCTGACCCATACCAACCTGATCGGCAACGCGGTAAGTTTGGCGGAATGTATGGCGCTGGACGAAAAGGACCGCCTCTGTATTCCGGTACCGTTCTTCCACTGTTTCGGCTGCGTTCTGGGGACCCTTACCTGCGTTGTATCCGGGGCGGCCATGGTGCCGGTGCCGTCTTTCAACCCGGCCAAAGTACTGGAAACCATTGAGAAGGAAAAGTGTACGGCGATACACGGAGTGCCCACCATGTTCATCGCCGAATTGGAGGCCTTGAGCCATAAATCGTACGATACTTCGCACCTGCGGACGGGCATTATGGCCGGGTCGCCCTGTCCGACCGAAGTAATGAAAGCGGTGGTCAACACATTGGGGGCCGGGGAGATCTGTATCACCTACGGTCAAACCGAGTCGTCCCCCGGGATTACCATGACCCGGACCGACGACCCCCTGGAACTGCGGGTGAGCACCGTGGGCCGGGCCCTGCCCAACGTGGAAGTGAAGATCGTCAACCCCGAGACGGGCGAAACCGTGCCGCCCGGCGTGCAGGGCGAGTTGTGCACCCGGGGGTACCATGTGATGAAGGGTTACTACAACATGCCCGAAGCCACCGCCCAGGCCATCGACAAGGACAACTGGCTGCATACCGGCGACCTGGCCATGATGGATACTAATGGATATTGCAAGATCACCGGCCGGTTGAAGGACATGATCATCCGGGGCGGCGAAAACATTTACCCGCGGGAGATCGAGGAGTATTTGTACACGAACCCCAAGGTTAAGGACATACAGGTGGTAGGCGTGCCGAGCGAAAAATACGGCGAAGAGGTCGTGGCCTTCATCCAGCTGAAGGAGGGGCAAACCGCCACGGAGGAAGAAATTAAGGACTATTGCCGGGACAGGATTGCCCGTTTCAAGGTCCCGGCGGCTGTTATCTTTGTTAACGAGTACCCTGCCACGGCCAGCGGCAAAATTCAAAAATACAAGCTGCGGGAGATGGCCACGAAGAAGTTGGGCCGGGAGGCGGCCGGCCGGATCGAAACGGCTTAAACCAGGGCTTGATCAGCAAGGGCAAAAAGAGAACAAAAGGCCGGCGCGCGGGCGCCGGCCTTTTCCCCCTTCTAGTCGGTCATGTCCTTCTTTATCTTCCCGATCTTTTGCAGGATCGCCGCCGGATCATACCCGCCGGTCTGTATTGTCCCTGCAATGGCCTGCAGTTCACTAAAAAGCTTTTTGTCCGCCGTGACGCGCACGCTGTAACCCGGGCTTGCAGCCTTCACCTTATTGAGCACATCGGTCTTGACCGGTTTCAAGCGCAACCGGTCAAAGCCGGTAACCTTGACGCCGACGAGGATATCCAGGTTTATCGCCACGGCCGTAGCGTCCTGTACGCCCGGCGCCGTTTTGGCCGCATCGATCACCTTTTGCGCCAGGCCGGCGTCAACGTGAACCTTTTTGGGGGAGCCGGCGGCCTGTTGCCCCTGTGGGGGCGGCGTACTGCACCCTGCCGCCAGTGCAAGCAGCAGGAGCATGGGGAGAAGAGCGCGTGTTTTCCAGCCTGCCATTTTGTCCCCCTCTATCCCTTCGGTTTGAATAACAGGGCGGCGAGAAAACCGAATATGATGGCGGCCGATATGCCGGCGGAGGTGACCTCGAAGATGCCGGTGAGGATGCCGATCAGGCCGAAGTGCCGGGCTTCCGACAGCGCGCCGTGGACCAGCGCGTTGCCGAAGCTGGTGATGGGGACGGTGGCGCCGGCGCCGGCAAAATCAACAAGCGGTTCGTAGAGGCCAAAACCCGCCAGGACGGCACCGGCCACGACCAGGATGGTCATGGTGTGGGCTGGCGTAAGTCGGGCCACGTCAATCATCAACTGCCCGATGACGCAAATGAGGCCGCCAACCACAAAGGCCCAGAAATAGGTCTCCACCAAAATACCTCCTAGCGGCCATACTCCAGGGCCACGGCGTGGGCGATGCAGGGGATGCTTTCCTTCTGCTGGTACGAGAGGGGGGAGAGGAGAGCGCCCGTGGCGACGATCAGGACCTTTTTCAGTTCGCCCTTTTTCATGCGGTTCAGGATGTGCCCGAAAGTTACCGTAGCCGAACAGGCACAGCCGCTGCCGCCGGCCATGACCCTGGGTTGATCCGGGCCGTAGATTAAAATACCGCAATCGGTAAAGATCTCTGGAGGAATCCCGAGGCCGTGCTGGTCCAGAAGGTCGGCCGCGATTCCGTGTCCGACCCGGCCCAGGTCGCCGGTGGCGATGAGGTCGTAATCACCGCCGGACAGGCCCATGTCCCGGAAATGGGCGGTAATGGTGTCAACCGCGGCCGGGGCCATGGCACTGCCCATATTGTAGGGATCGGAGATGCCCATGTCTACCACCCGCCCGATGGTCGCTCCGGTAACCCGGGGGCCTTCGCCCGCGGCGGCGAGGAGCGCGACGCCGGCGCCGGTAACCGTCCACTGGGCGGTAGGAGGCCGTTGGGCACCGTATTCAGTAGGATAACGGTACTGCTTCTCGGTCGCCGCATTGTGACTGCTGGCACCGCACAGCACGTAGCGCGCCGACTGGCTGTCCATGAGCAGCGAACCCAGGGCCAAACTCTCCATGGAGGTGGAACAGGCGCCGTAGAGCCCAAAATAAGGCACGGCCAGGGTGCGGGCGGCAAAGCTGGAGGCGGTGATCTGGTTGGCCAGATCGCCGCTCAGGAAAAACTGGACATCCTGCTTTTGTAAGCCGGCCTTGCGGATGGCCACCTCACAGGCTTCCTCCAGCATCTTGCTTTCCGCCTTTTCATAGGTGTCCTGACCCACCCGGAGGTCGCCGTGCAGGAGGTCAAAGTCGTCAGCCAGCGGTCCTTGGGCTTCGAAAGGCCCGCCTATGGCTGCGGCAGCCACGACAACGGGCTGGGTGGGGAAGACCCAGGTCTGATGTCCCTGCAGCACGTCAGGCGCCTCCCAGCATGGCCAGGATGGTCTTGATCAGGGCTATGACAAAGGCGGCGAAAACACCGAAGGCGATTACCGAACCGGCCAGCTTGAACATATTACCGCCTACGCCGAGGACGAATCCCTCGGTGCGGTGCTCAATGGCCGCGGCAGCGATGGAATTGGCAAAACCGGTTACGGGTACGGCGGTACCGGCGCCGGCCCACTGGGCGATATGGTCGTAGACCCCGGAAACGGTTAGGATGACGGAAAAAAGAATCATGACCGCCACGGTGGGGTTGCCGGCGGTCTTTTCGGTGAAATCGAAATTCCAGAGGAAAAAATCCTGCACGAACTGGCCGAGGAGACAGATCACGCCGCCGGCCAGAAAGGCCCGGGCCGAGTTCCAGAGGACCGGGCGCCGGGGCTCCCTGGCCCTGGCAAAGGCCTGATACTGCTGTTGTACAGGTGTGAGCTTCTTTTTCTTCTCGTTGGACACTGACCGTCACCCCTTATCTGCGGAGCAGAGGCTCCAGTTCCCGGACCGTTTGCGCCAGGACCGCAGATGAATCTCCATACATCCTTCTGGCCGCCGGATCCCTGGTCTCCAGGGCGTACAGTTCCAGGTCCGCCTGACACTTCTTCAAAGTCAGGAAAACCAGGTCTTTGGTTTTTGGTCCGGGCACCCCAACGGCGTCATCGAACAGGTCGAGGTAGAGCTGTCCGGCGTGATCCACCTGACCGATAAAAACATTCTCGGGTGCTACGCCGGCCTTTTCCAGTTCCGTGTGCAGCCAGCCCCTGTTCAGTCCCATAGCGGTCAATGGTTCGTCCATCATGATACCGTCTAGAATGACGGTTTGGGGTACACTCTCCTGGCCGCAGGCGACACCCATAATCCGGGCCGTGGCGGGAGCGCGGTCTTTTTTCAGGAGCACACTGACCTCCCCATCGGTCTCCAGGGAGGCGAATTCCACGTCGGCAATGTTGAAGACGTTTTTCTTGCGCAGCTGGCTCAGGAGGTCCTCGGGGGTCAGGCGGACTCCCAGCAGGCTGTCCTCCAGCACCTTGCCGTGGTTGATCAACACCGTTTCCTTCCCTTGGACCACATCCCGCATGGTCTTGTATTTGAGGGACAGGAAATGGACGGCAAGGGAGAAGAGGGTCCAGACCGCCAGGACGATGAGACCGTAGGCCAGGTTGGGCACCAGGTTTAGAGAAATGGTAACGGTGGTTCCGCCGAGGACGATGGCCGTAATGACGTCAAACATGGTTAAGCGGGAGGTTTGTCTTTTGCCCAGGAGGCGGGTGACGAAAAGCAGGAGCACGAACAAACCGGCCGAACGGAGCAAGATGTTAAACCAAACAGGCATCCGGACCGCTCCTTATTTCAAAAGCCTTTGTATTGCGGTTCGGCGAACTCCAGGAACCCGGTTCTTTTTTCCATAGCCGTGACCACCCCGGCGATCTGACGTGCACTGCGGTCGAGCACTTCCCTGTTTTCAGCATTTTTCTCTAAGGAAGCAAAGGTTTCTATGGTGGCCTGGGCTCCTTTGAGACTGGCCAGGGTTTGTTTGACGTTGCTGGCGATGGTCATGCTTATCCCCTTCTTGGAATCGGTCCTTGCCTAAAGCCCCTGGGCCGGGTCCGCCCGACCCGGTCCAGGGGGGATGGCTTTCTGTCTAAAAACCCTTGTACTGTGGCTCTTCCTGCTCGATAAAGTTGGCTCTTGTCTGCAAGAGATCGACAATTGATTTGGTTTGCATGGCGGCATTTGTGTAAAGGTCCTTGGCTTGCTGGTTCTGTGTTTGAATCGCGAAAGATTCCAGGTTGGCCTGGGCTCCTTTCAAATTGGCTAGACACTGTTTCACTTGTGAGGCGATGGTCATAGCTGTTTTCCTCCTCCGATAAACGGGTTATGGAAGCTATGCTACCCCCGGACCGGGATTTTATGCTGCATAGTAGATTCAATTATTTACAATAATATTTACATCTAACACGCGGAGCCAAGACGTAAGGTCAGGTACTAATTTACAGGGGAGGAGTAACATGGTTCTCAGTATCATACGCACCATTATTTTGTTTGCGGCGGTTGTGATCAGTCTGAGAATAATGGGCAAGAGGCAGGTGAGTCAGCTACAACCCTACGAACTGGTCATCGTAATCATGCTTTCGGCCCTGGCGGCCATCCCCATGGAAAATACCGGGGTTCCCCTCGCCAGTGGTCTCTTCCCGATTGTGACCTTACTGGTACTCCAGGTTCTCCTGTCCTATACCGCCATGAAGAGCGAGCGGGCCAGAGGGGTAATCTGCGGCATACCCAGCATCCTCGTGAGGAACGGTAGAATAGAGGAGCGGGAACTGTCCCGGCTCCGTTACAACGTAAACGATTTACTGGAACAACTGAGGAGCAAAAACGTGCCCAATATTGCCGATGTGGAGTTCGCCATTTTGGAGACCAACGGGGATTTGAGCGTGTGTCCGAAATCGCAAAAAAGGCCGGTGGTCCCGGCGGATATGAGCTTGCCAACGGTGTACGAGGGTCTGCCGGTTACCCTGGTCATCGACGGGCTCATCCTGGCCAAAAACCTGGCCGGGCTCAATCTGAGTGTGGACTGGCTGCGATCAGAGCTGCAAAAGTTCGGCATTACTGACTTGAAGGATGTGTTTTTTGCCAGCCTGGATACCGAAGGCAAGTTGTTCTACCAGGAGAAAACCCCGCCTGTTAGGAGAGCCATGTAAAGAGTTTGATTGAGGGTGACAACTATGAAACTTGTATGGGCAGTTCTCGCCGTTTTTGCGGTTATCGTTTCTCTGGGCTTTTGGGCCGACTATTCGCTGAATGCCTCCATCGGCCGGTTATTGCAGAATGTTGATCTGACAGCCCAGGCGTTGAAGAGCAACCAGTGGGACGCCGCCTACGGGCAGAGCCTGCAACTGGAAACAACCTGGGGCCAAACGACGGGCTGGTGGCCGGTGGTTCTGGATCATGGTGAAATTGATATTGTAAGATTCGACGTGGGCAGGTTGAAGGAATATATCGCCGGGAGAAACAGTGCCCTTGCCCTGGGACAGGTGGAGGAACTGCGGCTGAAATTGGAGCATATTCCAGAAAAGGATGCCATAACCCTGAGAAATATCTTATAGCAACCGGCGCCAGTGAGTTGCCCGTTGGCTCCCCTTCCGGCCTTTGGCCGGGGTTGGCTGGTCAATTGGCTGGTTGCGGAAAACGGATAATTGGCTCTTTTCCCCACTGCAAGGAGCCAATATACTGGTAGAAACGATCCAATTGACGGGAGGGACTGGTATGCCTTATGCTTTTGCCCAGAGGGTTGGCGGGATGGGTGGTTCGGCCATCCGGGAGATTCTGAAAATCACCGAACGCCCGGATATCATTTCCTTTGCCGGGGGGTTGCCGGCTCCGGAGATGTTTCCCCGGACCGGACTGGCGGAGGCCTTTGCGCAGGTGCTGCGGGAAGAGGATGGCCTAGCCCTGCAGTACAGTTCCACCGAGGGCTACGGGCCGCTGCGGGAATATATAGCCGGCGTCATGCGCCAAAAGGGCGTGGCGGTTACGGCGGAAGAAATCCTTATCACCTCCGGCTCCCAGCAGGGGTTGGACCTGGTGGCCAAGTTGTTTCTCGATCCGGGTGATGTCGTGGCGACGGAGCTGCCCGTTTACACGGGCGCCCTCCAGGTGTTCCGCAGTTACGAGGGCCGCCTGAAGGCCATACCGGGCGATGAGCACGGCCCGGACCCGGTGGCCCTGGAGATTGTCATCCGGGAGAGCCGTCCCAAGCTGATCTATCTGGCGCCGACCTTCAACAATCCGACCGGGATGACCGTGAGCGAGGCCCGGCGGCGGGCCCTGGTTGTCCTTTGCGAGAAATACGCGGTGCCGTTGATCGAGGACGATCCGTACGGCGATCTGCGCTACAGCGGTATACCCGTGCCGCCGGTCAAGGCCTTCGACGCGGGCGGGCGGGTGATCTACCTGGGCACTTTCTCCAAGACGGTGGCTCCCGGACTCAGGCTGGGCTGGGTCGCAGCGGAAAGGGAACTGGTGGCCAGACTGGCGCTGGCCAAACAGGGCGCCGACCTGCACACGGGAACCCTGGTCCAGCGGGCCCTGCACCGCTACCTTACCGGTTCGGACAGCGGGGGGCATGTCGAGGCCATCCGGCGGGAGTATGGCCGGCGCCGCGACGCCATGGCCGGTGCCCTGAACGGAACGTTTCCTCCCGGTATCCAATGGAACGAGCCGGAAGGGGGTATGTTCTTCTGGGTTACCCTGCCCGCTCATCTGGATGCCGCCGAGCTATTGCCGGAGGCGGTGGCGGAAAAAGTGGCTTTCGTGCCCGGTGCCGCGTTTTTCCCGGCCGGAGGCGGGGAGAATTTCCTGCGGTTGAACTTTACCAACTCGCCACCTCCGCTGATCGGGGAGGGTATCGGGAGGCTGGCCCGGGTCCTGGCCAGGCATTGGTCCGGCTGACCATTTGAATAAGTGTTGCCGACAGGAGAAGAGCATGAATATCTTTCTTGACCGGACCCACGGAGAACCTCTCTATCTGCAGATCAGGAATCAAATTCGCCAATTGATTCTTTGCGGCTCCCTGCCGCCCGGCTACCGTTTGCCCTCCGAGCGCGGGCTGGCCGGTCTCTTGGGCGTGAACCGCAGCACGGTTACCGGCGCCTACCAGGAACTGGAGGCCGACGGTCTCGTGGAGTCCCGGGTGGGCCGGGGAACCACCGTAAAGCCGCAGGCGGGCGGGAAAGAGGGGGGCGATCCGGCTGGCCGGCCACTTGTCTGGAAACATCTTTTCAGCCGGCAGTGTAATCGGGTGACCAGCCCGTTGATCAGTGACATTTTCGAATGGCTGAACGCGGACGGGGTCATTTCCTTTGCAGCCGGCGTACCGTCCGCCGATCGCCAACCAGCGCGGGAATTTGCCTGTCTGTATGGGGAGTTGCTCTCCCGCCGGCGCAACATCCTGGAACACAGCCCGACGGCCGGGTATTGGCCGCTACGGGAATACATCGCTGATCACATGGCCCAAAGGGGCGTCCGCACCGGTCCGGAGAACGTAGTCATTGTGGCAGGTTCCCAGCAGGGGCTGGACCTTATCGCCCGGGTTCTCCTGGAGCCGGGCGACGTGGTGGTCGTCGAGGAACCGTCCTACCTGGGGGCCATCGGGGTGTTTAGAGCCGCCGGGGTTCGGCTCCTGGGTGTGCCGGTGGACGAAGAAGGGATGCGGGTCGACCTCCTGGAGCGACTACTGGAACGCTACCGCCCCAAGCTCATCTATACCCTGCCCACCTTCCAGAATCCCTCCGGAGTGACCATGAGCCGGGAGCGCCGGTTGGCGTTAATGCAAACAGCCTACCGCCACCAGGTTCCCGTGCTGGAAGACGACGCCTACAGCGAACTTTACTACGACGGTATCCGGCCACCGCTCCTGAAGTCTCTGGATCCCGGGGACCAGGTCATTTACCTCAGCACTTTTTCCAAAATCCTCTTCCCAGGCTTGCGGGTGGGCTGGGTGGTGGCACCGGCCGAGGTAACTCGGCAGTTGGTCCTGGCCAAACAACTGGTGGACCTGCATACCAATACGCCGGCCCAGGTGGCACTGGCCGAGTTTTGCCGGCGCAAGCTCTTAGCCGGGCACCTGACCGGCGTTAGAAAGGAATACGCCCAAAGGCGGGATGCCATGCTGGGGGCCCTGATCGAGTCGGCTCCTCCGGGTCTGGCCTGGAACCGGCCCCAGGGGGGTTACTACGTCTGGTGTTCCCTGCCGCCGGTAGTGACGGCCACCCGCCTTCTGGCCGCCACGTCCGAACGCAAGGTGGTCTTTCTCCCGGGGGATGCTTTTTTCGCCGGCAGCGGGGGGAGCGGTTTCATCCGCTTAAGTTTCTCCGCTTGCGACGAGGAGACGATCAGAAAAGGAGTGGCCGTCATCGGCGAGGTTTTGGGGGAGTTGTGCCGCCGGTCGGCCAACGAGGAAAAGGAGAAAAGGGGGGGTGCCGACCTTATGCCCCTGACCTGAAAGTTGCCTTCAATTGTGGAGTCCGGGTATTACCGCCAGCAGAAACGCTCATAGGGTTTCTACGGGATGTGGCCGCTATGGGAATGCTCAAACATTAGATAATTCAACGAAGGTAAAATTAGTTGGAGGGGGAAATACATGAAGATAATTGGCTTGATCGGAGGGATGAGTTGGGAATCTTCATCCGAATATTATCGCATTATTAATGAAGAAGCGAAGCATAGGCTCGGAGGTCTACATTCGGCAAAATGTATTCTATATAACGTAGACTTTGCGGAAATAGAGATCTGCCAGCGAAATGGTGAATGGAAAAAGGCTGCCCGGATCCTAAGAGATGCTGCTCGTGGCCTTGCGGCGGCGGGCGCGGATTGCATCGTTATCTGCACAAATACTATGCACAAAGTGGCTGACGATATTCAGTCAGGGATCAGGATTCCATTGCTTCACATTGCAGATATAACGTCACAACAAGTTCTGTTGAATGGAATCAAAACAGTTGGGCTGTTAGGGACAAGATATACAATGGAGGAGGATTTTTACAAATCCCGTTTAGAGGCTCACGGGATAAAGGTTTTGGTTCCGAATGAGGCCGATAGGGAAATAGTAAATGCAGTAATTTATAACGAACTGTGCTTGGGACAAATCCTGGATGAATCGAGAGCCAGATATAAAAAAATCATTCAGAACTTGATAGAACAAGGTGCGGGTGGAATTATCCTGGGTTGCACGGAAATCGGCCTATTGGTTAAGCCTGAGGACTCCGTAGTGCCTTTATTTGATACAACCCTGATTCACGCACAAGGCGCTGTAAGCTTCGCGCTCGATTGATGAGAATTACCGGGGAGTCTTAACCCGTGCCGGTCTGGAATTAGTCAAAACTATAGACCGTTGGCCGGGGAAAATGAGCCATATAAATGGGTCAATGAAATAAGTATCGCACTCTGGGTTGTTTATGTGTTGGGAAGGTGAGGTTTGTTTATGAAACGGGAGTTCTATATTGTCGACGTATTTGCCGAAGAAAAATACGCCGGCAACCAACTGGCGGTATTCTTGGACGGTCATCTGTATTCTGACAGTGAGATGCAGAAACTGGCCGGGGAAATGCACTTCTCGGAGACGGTGTTCATCTTCCCACGGGAGAGTTCCGGCCACATCTTCAAAGCCCGGATCTTTACCCCGGCGGACGAGATCCCTTTCGCCGGCCATCCTACCCTGGGTACCGCCTACGTTATTGCCCGGGAGATTCTCAAAGACAGGGTGGAGGAAGTGGTTCTGGACCTGCCGGCCGGCCGTATACCCGTCTCTCTGACCTACGACCCGGCGGGAGAGATAGAAAACCTGACAATGAGACAGCTGGAACCGCGGTTTGGGCCGCTGCTCAATGCCGACATGGCGGCGGCTGCCTTGAACGTGCCGCCGGCGGAGATTGATCCTCGTTTTCCGGTACAGGAGGTCTCCACGGGCATGCCCTTTCTGATTGTGCCACTGCAAACCCTGGCGGGTATCCGGTCGGCCCGGGTGAACTTGGAGGAACTGAACCGGTTGTTTGACCGTTTCGAGTCCCGCGCCGTCCTGGTCTTTTGTCCCGAGACCTATGACCAGAAAAACACCCTGCACGTGAGGGTGTTTGCTCCTTGCCTCGGTGTCCCGGAGGATCCTGCCACCGGTAGTGCCGGCGGCTGCCTGGCGGGCTATCTTTTGAAGTACGGGTATCTCGGTGCCGGGCAGATCGATATCACGGTGGAGCAGGGTTATGAGGTGGGGCGTAAGTCGCTGCTGAGGCTGTCGGGGAACGTGGCGGAAGGTAAGATCAGCGTTTTTGTCGGCGGCAGGGTGTTCACCGTGGCGAAAGGCTGCTTGCTCTAAACCGATCGGACGGGGCGAATGTTGATGTGGCCGCAGTTTGGAATGAAAAACGGGTTATCCGAAATTAGTATATGCTCGTGGGCAAGACTTGCGAAGACGTCGAACGCTCGGTAGCTATGTTTGTAAGGGCTCGTAGTAGGGTCTAATCGGTCGCGAAGATAGACTTATGGTGATAACATTCTATGGAGTTGGTGTAATGATGAATTTACTGGGTATTAATAATGTATATTCAGCTAGCGGGAAAGTAGATCCTCAAGTGGGAATAGACATCGCTAAAATTGCCGGCGATGAACAATTGGGGCTATATTGTGCGACGTTGGGGCCGCATAAGAAGGTTGGGGCCCACTTTCACAAGGAGGGCGTTGAAATCTATTTGATTGTTGAGGGGTCGGGAATAATTCATACCGGAATAAGTGCTATTAACGGACAGGTTTCCTGGAATCCCTCGGTACCTGTGCAAAAAGGCGATGTGTTTTCAATAACACCAGGGCAAGTTCACCAACTTGAAAATACAGGTGATGATAACTTGTTGTTAGTTTTCGGCTGTCCTGCATCTCATCTAGGCAATGATCGTACTATGGTAAAAGGGATTGAAGACTAATATCTGTGCAGCGTTTCCGGTTTAAAAAATTGAGATGCAGCAGATATAGCAGAATCGGCCCAAAGGCGCGGCTGGATCAGCCGCCCTTCACCTGTTCGATCAGTTGTTTGAGGATTTGTACCACGTCACCGACCATGCCGTAGGTGGCCACCTTGAAAATAGGGGCATCCGGGTTTTTGTTGATGGCCACGATGATATCCGCGCCCTGCATGCCGGCCACGTGCTGGACGGCGCCCGAGATGCCGCAGGCAACGTACAGCCTGGGGGAGACAGTCTTGCCCGTCTGCCCGACCTGGTGGGCATAAGGGATCCAGCCTTCTTCGACCGCTGCCCGGGAGGCTCCCACCACGCCTCCCAGCAGGGCGGCCAATTCCCGGACCAGGGAAAAGTTTTCCGCGCTGCCCAGGCCGCGGCCTCCGGACACGATGATGGAGGCATCCTCCAGGTTGACTGTTTCCTCGTCTTCAGCCGTAAACCCTAACACTTCGGTACGGGCTTTGAGAAGTTCAGGGCCGACCTCCAGCCGGACCACTTCGCCCCGGCGGCTGTCGTTTTTGGGTGCGGCTTTCAGCACTCCCGGCCTTACTGTGGCCATCTGGGGGCGGTGGGACGGGCACATGATGGTGGCCATGATATTGCCGCCGAAGGCGGGACGCGTCTGCAGCAGGTTCCCGCTGTCCGGGTCGATGTCCAGTGCGGTACAGTCGGCGGTCAGCCCTGTACGTAGGCGGGCAGCCAGGCGGGGGGCCATGGAGCGCCCGGTGGCGGTCGCCCCGAACAGCAGGATCGATGGGCGGTATTGTTTAACCGCGGCGGCTAAAACAGCCGCATACGGTTCATCCCGAAAAGCGGCCAAAGCGCTGTGTTCAGCCACAAAAACCCGGTCTGCTCCATAGGCGATCAGCTCTTGAGGGAGAGCGCCCAAGCGGTCGCCCGCCAGCACGGCGCCCAGGCTCTGGCCGGTCTGATCAGCCAGCCGGCGACCGGCCCCGAGCAACTCCAGCACCACCCGGGCCGGGCTACCGTCCCTGATCTCGCCAAACACCCAGATGCCCCGGTACGCGGATGCGTCTACCAAGGAACCGGCATCAGCGCCCGGCCGTTCGATGGCTCCGGACGGGCAGGCTTCGACGCAGGATCCGCACAGGTTACAGGCGTCGCCGAAAACGGGCAGGCCACTTACCATGGTCACGGCATTGTAGGGGCAGGCATTCAAACAGGCCTCGCAACCGGCGCATCGATCCGAATACAGCTTCATCATCACCTGGCGGCTTTTCACCCCCGCCGCTGCGGACGGGGAGGAAAGCGCCGCGCCTCCTCCGCTATGTAAATGTTTTTACTTAGATCGCTTAGGAACAACCATGTATAATCCTGGCTGATTGCAGGGCGGCTATTAGGGCCTTGGCCTGTTCCTCGGGGCTGCCGGCCAGGAACTGCCCCTGGCGTTCCAGTTCGGGGACGAAGCTCCTGGTCACCTTGGTGGGCGAGCCTTGGATTCCGATCCGCCCGGCGTCCAGGTCGAGGTCGGCTGCTCCCCAGACGGTGACCGGCTGGATTTTGGCCCTCAGGCTGGCCCGGTACGAGGGCAGGCGGGGCTCGTTCAACTCCTTCACCACGGTCAAAAGAGCGGGCAGGGAAGCGGAAGCCTGTTCGTAACCGCCTTCCAGTAGGCGGGACACCGTTATGGCAGCCGGTGACACCTCGTTTAAATGGCTTACGTATGTAAGATGGGGAATGTCCAGCCACTCGGCGATCTCCGGGCCCACCTGGGCCGTATCTCCGTCAATGGCCTGCTTGCCGCATAAGATTAGATCGAAGTCGATTTTCTTGATCCCCACGGCCAGGGTGTAGGAGGTGGCCAGGGTATCGGACCCGGCGAAGGCCCGGTCACAGAGCAGCACCGCCCGGTCGACGCCCAGAGACAGCGCCTCCCTCAGCGCTGTTTCCACCTGGGGCGGACCCATGCTGATCACCGTCACCGATCCGCCGAACCGTTCTCTCAGCAACAGGCCCTCTTCGATGGCGTTAAGGTCGAACGGGTTGATGATACTGGGAACACCCTCCCTGATCAGGGTGTTGGTCTCCCGGTCGATCTTCACTTCCGAGGTGTCGGGGACCTGCTTGATGCAGGTTACTATGTTCAACTCACGCACCACCTGAACTACTTACTCAACATGAAAAAGAGGCCGGTCTACCATTCGTCCCGTTCCTTGATCAGCTCGGCGGCGATGATGTTGCGCTGGATCTGGTTGGTGCCCTCGTAGATCTGGGTGATCTTGGCATCCCGCATCATTCTCTCCACCGGGTAATCCTTCATGTAGCCGGCGCCCCCCATAACCTGGACGGCGTCGGTGGTCACCTTCATGGCGACGTCGGAGGCAAATACCTTGGCCATGGCCGCAGCCTTGGAAACGCCTTTGGCACCGGAATCGATTGCCCGGGCCACGCTGTAGACCAGTGCCCGGGCCGCCTCGGTCTGGGTGGCCATGTCGGCCAGTATATGCTGGATCGCCTGGAACTGGATGATCGGCTGCCGGAACTGTACCCGGTGCCTGGCAAACTTGACGGCCTGGTCCAGGGCGCCCTGGGCGATGCCCACGGCCTGGGCGCCTACGCCGGGCCTGGACTGGTCCAGGGTTCGGCCGACCACGATCAGGCCCATACCCTCCCGGGCCAGTAGGTTTTCCTTGGGCACGCGGCAGTTGTTGAAGACCAGCCCGACGGTGGAGGAGGAGCGGATGCCCATCTTGTTTTCCTTCTTGCCAAAGGAAAAGCCCGGGGTGCCCTTCTCCACGATCAGGGCGCTGACGCCCCGGGCTCCCTTGGCCCGGTTGGTCACGGCGATCACGGTATAGACATCGGCTTCCCCGCCGTTGGTGATCCACTGCTTGGTGCCGTTAAGCACATAGTAGTCACCGTCTTTCTCGGCGGTCGTCTCTTGGGCGAAGGAATCGCTGCCGGCGTTGGCCTCGGTAAGAGCAAAGGCGCCTATCGTTTTCCCGGCCGCCACCCCGGGCAGATATTTGCTCTTCTGTTCTTCGGTGCCGAACAAGAGGATGGGGATGGTGCCGAGCCCGGTGCCGGCGAAGCAGATAGCCACTCCCGAATCGACCCTGCTGATCTCCTCCACCACCAGGCAGAACGCAAACATACCCCCACCCAGGCCGCCATACTCCTCCGGGATGTACACCCCGCAGAGGTCGGTCTTGGCCAGCACTCCCAACAACTGGCGGGGGAACTCGCTTTTCTCGTCCAGGGCGGCCGACGCCGGGGCGACCCGCTCCCGGGCGAAACGACGGGCTATTTGCTGGATCAACTCCTGCTCGGGGGTGAGAAAGTAGTTCAAGTCAAGTCCTCCTAAAAGCCACAACAAACCTCGGCAACTAATTCCAGCAGACCGCGCCGGCTCCCAAAGATATCCTCCGGCAAAGAGGCCACTCTCCGGCCGTCCCCTGATGGTAAATATGAAAGTGGACACCCTTGTACCAGGGTATCCAGGGCTGTCAAGCTTTTTTAGCTTAGCATACAGGGGGAAGATCTGTCAACAAAGTATTGGGTGCGGCCAAGGGTGAAGGGGGTTTTGGAAATTATTGCCGGGAGTAGTGAAGGAATGTAGTATATAGATCGAGTAATATTGGGCTATGCGAAAGCCGCCCGGGACGCGGGCGGCTTTCGGTTGTCGTCTAATGATGTTTCTTGTTTGTTTTGGCCTCCCGGCTACCGGGTACAGCCCCGTGCCCCTGGTTCTCCGGCGGAAGGACTTGGCCGGTCGGATCATTGGCGAGAAAAGCGGGCGGAGTGTAAGAACTCAGTGGTGCCTTAGCCTTCTTGTCTTTCTTCTGGGCCATTAATATCCCCTCCTGAAGGTAGAATAACCCGAAATACATGTTAATATGTCACTCATATTTCCCCTGCTTTGTGCAAACATTAGAGGTAGAATTGCTTGGGGGAATTGCGAGTGTCTGAACTCGAGGAGCTCAAAACAAGAATTGAAGAATCGCGGGAAGAACTACATAAATTAGCGGAAAACAGTAATACACCGGAGCAGGAATTGTTAAACGCCAGCCAGGTATTGGATGTCACCATAAACAAGTATTACCTGTTGTTGGCAAGAGAAACGGCCGGTGAAGACTTGTCTCTTTCGTCACGGTAAAGACCGGTTGCCGTGGTGCATTATTTGGGTCCATAGAATTAGCCTGGATGAGACCACGAGGTTTGGATAGAGTATATATCTGGGGGGGGGGAAGGGTGAGGGTTTGTATTATCGGGGCGGGTCTGAGCGGGCTGTCCTGCGCGATTGCCCTGGAGAGATATGGTATAATTCCCGATGTATTTGAGCTATCTGAGCGGAGCGGCGGCAGGGTGCCTTTTACCGCGGCTTTGCTGCAACTGGCCCACCGGCCGGCGCCGGATCCTCTCCTTGACTTGCGCAAACGCTACGGGATCAGTATTGCTCCCATCCACACCCTGGATAAGTTGGTCATGTTCAGCCCCCGCAATGTCGCCGCGGCCCGCGGTTGGCTGGGTTACATTGTGATCAGGGGGGCTCACCCCCGGTCCGTCGAGAGTCAGCTTTATGCCCAGTTATCCGCTACGAAAATAAGGTTCAATACTATGGGCGATTACAGGGAACTATCTGCCCTTTATGACCGGGTCGTGGTGGCAACCGGCACGACCCGTATTGCCAAGGAAATGGGGTGTTGGTCCGATATTTTCCGTAACTGGGCGAGGACCGCTGTAATTGAGGGGCAGTTCGAACCCGGCACCTGGCTCTCCTGGTATAACAAGTCTTATGCCAACAACGGTTATGGTTTTCTGGGTCCTTTCAGTTCCACAGAGGCGAGCCTTGGATTGATAGTATCCGATATCGGGGAAGGAGATCTGGAATCAAAATGGCGAATGTTTTTAGATACGGAAAAGATAAATTACCGCGAAAAACAAAACTATGTTTTGGAGCACATAACCGGTGTCTGTTATCCCATGGAGGTAGGGAATATTACTTTTGTGGGCAACGCTGCTGGACTAATGGATTCTCTGGTTGGCTTTGGGATATATAACGCCATAGTCAGCGGGTTCCTTGCAGCAGAGTCTATCTATGAGCAATCATCGTATGAACAAAAGATCTCTTTTCTCAAAGAACGCATGTACAGCGGTTATGTCGGCCGCCTCGCTCTTAACAAGTTCAAAAACGATGATTATGACCATCTGCTGGGTGTTTTGAAAACACCACCTATTAACAATCTCATCTATAACACCAACCTGAATGTGTGGGCCGGGCAGGGAAAGCTACTGGAACTCAAGGGCCGGCCCGGGCTGTTCGACAAGTTCCATGCCTAACGGTTTATGATAGCGGTGCGACGCTGCGCTGACGCGTTCGCACAGCTGACGGAGAAAACAGCCGGCAGGTATACTACAGGGGCGGGAGGTCAATCCGGCGCCTTATTTGTTTCTCTGCCGGTCCTGGAGGCCCCCTTGGAGGAGTCGGCGCCGGCGATGGCGTATTATAAGGTCTGGGTGAATATGGAAGGTGGTCCTCGGGGATGAAGAATGTGGAGATGAGGCTCGATGGAAGCAAACTTACCATAACGGTGGACATCAGCAAGGACTACGGAGTCTCGTCCAGCGGCAAGTCGGTGATCATCGGCTCGACCGAAGGGAATGTTTCCGTTCCCGGGCGCGAGGATGTAAAGGTTGGCTTGAACGTCTACCGCAAGAAGTAGCCGGCGGCAACGGTGGATTGACGTCCGGCAGGTGGGTGAGCTTAACCTGGCCCTGGCTCATCAGGTGGTTGACGGGATGCCCTGTCAGCTCTGTTTAAGCAGAGACACCGTTTCCGGACGCAGGGGGATGGCATTGACCGGGGGCGATGGGTGACGCCGGGACCATGCTGAGGGGCTCCGCGGCTGCCGACCGGGTCCAACCCGCCTGAAGGGCCGGTAGGTTGCGGCTATTTCAGGGAATCTTAATGTGCCGGCGCTAATATGGAGCGTAGACGCGAGCATACGGGGAAAAGGTGGTCATGTTTGTGAATATTGCCTTTTTTCTCCTGCCCAAGGAAGAGGTCGTCTGGTTGCCGCTGAGATCAACGATGCGGCAAGCGGTAGAAAAGATGGAACACCATGGGTATACGGCCTTGCCGATTCTCGATGATGGGGGCAAGTATGCTGGGACGCTGACGGAAGGCGACCTGTTGCGGAAGCTCAAGTATACGCCTGACCTGACCTTTAAAAACATGGAAAAGGTGCTCCTGAAAGACATTCCGCGAAGAATACAAGTTGAACCGATTCATATCGGAGCGGAAATAGAGGATTTAATCTCCCTGGCAGTCATGCAGAGTTTCGTTCCGGTAGTGGATGACAAGATGGTATTCATCGGGATAATAAGAAGAAGGGAAATCATCGAACATTACTGCAGGCTGGCGCAAAAGTAATCCGTACTATCTATAGAATTTATGAGATAGACTGGCGTTAATTCGAATGACATCGAGATTTGTATTGTATATGAGCCGGTTTATGGGGCTTATATTAAACATAGTCATCAAATTATCGTAGTCCTTATTATTGAACGGGAAAAACCTTTGACGAAGGAGGTAACATTCGTATAACCTTTTATTTAAGATCGAAACCTTTTCTTCATAAGATGAATTTTCAGCAATCGCTCGTGCGGCCATAACCCCGCTGATAATTCCAGTGAAGATGCCAAAACCGAAGACGGATTCCATAAACCCGCCACTATTACCCACTAAAATAATATTATCTACTTCTCGTGGATGACAAAAGCCTAAGATGTGTTCGAGGATGAAACCTTGCTTTTCCGGGTATTGGATTTTTTCTTTATCCAGAAACATTTTCCATATGGGTTCTACTTCATTTTCCTTGACGTCGGATATTATCAGGACAAGTGAAGCTGAATTGGTATCGAAAGGTCCCAGATAAGCGTATCCGCTATTGGAGTAGGATTTGTCATACCAAACAAGCCACCGGTTTGGGTCAAAGTTTCCTTCTACCACTGACCCTCTTACCCAGGCCCGCATTATATCGGACCAGCTTCCCAACTCCTTGGCGATATAGGGTGAACCGGTAGCTATAACTACCTTGTCGTACAAGGATGAGAGTTTCTTGTAGTCAGCGAGCGTGTTAAATTGAACCTCAGTAGAATGAAGTTGTTGATACAATTCGTTATTTAGTGACCGGGGAGATGGGCCAATTTCGAAAACATAGCCTAAATCACCTGATGATTTGAAAATCTTGTTGGAACTAAACCTAACTATTTTGCTTAAAGTATATAGTGGGGTGATGCTGATATCATAATATTTTTTAAGGTGGGCCAGTGGATCTTTTATAGGACGATACATTATTTGTAAAATACAAGTGATAAAGGGAACCCGGCCCCCGCAGCGGTCAAATTGCTCAAACACATCGGGGACAATGCCGTACTTTTCCAAGGTAAGTGCACAAGACAAACCCGAAAGTCCTGCGCCGATAATGGCAACCTTCATGTGTTCCTCCAAATAATGCGAAGTCCAAAACTTCGCCACCAGGTCGTGCTGCCGTCCTTGAGCGGCCGGATTGCCGCCAGAGCCCCGCAGGTTTTTACCTCCGAGAACTATTTTTATCCTGTCCGGTGCCCGCACGGTCCATACCATGGCCGCCCGCTTCCCTGCAGCAGTCTTTCCCCGTAGGCGCGCTCCGGCTGGGCCCCACCGGTTGGGGATGAGATTGCGGGTTTTTGGGGGAGTATTTCGCGAAGGCGGTTCCCGTGATATAATCAATGGAAAGCTTTGCAGGGGGGATTAGGGGACACATGAGGGCTGCCGACGGTCATAACGATTGGAACACCCCGAACTATTTTGACGAAACGGTAGGCAGTAAAGGCAGTATCCTTTCGCCGCGCCAGTATAGATCCCTTCTTGACGGAGCAAATGTCCTGATTGATGAGGTCTTTGAGGATTATGCCAATATATATAAAGGCCGGTCGGCCGGAGCTACCATGATTATTGCGGACTGCCTGCCCAGGCAATTTCGGCATCGCTACACCGAGCCTTTTATCAAACAGTTTATTGTCTGTGCGGTGGCTGTATCGGGCCGCTTAAAGCACTGGAGTGGCGAAGAAATTGCCCACTCCACCGGAGAATGCTTAGCCCTGTATGCCATCATCGAAAAAGCGACGTCGTCTTTGATCCTGGCGGATAAAGAGACGGGAAAAACAATTGAAGAAGATCCCTACCTGGATTTTAAGAACTTTGAAAGATTGGCTTTCGTCGATGGAGATTATACCTCTCTGTTCGATCCTTCCCTGGAGAATATAGAGGATGACGAGATGGCCGATTTTAAGGGTATGTCCTTAAGGCTAAAGGACTGGTTTATCCCCATTTATGAGGATCCTGCTCACCCGTACCTGTCTGGCGCCGGGCTGCCGGACGGGGAAGAAGATTCGGAAGAAGACCTTGACTGACACCCGGAAGCCTGCCGTCATCTGAAAAGCTGAAGTACAACCCGGCCACGCCGGGTTATTTTATGCCCAAGAAACGTTCTTCCTCATCCAGGGGGGACTCAAAGCGGCCTCGCAGGGGCGGTGGGAAAATACACCTTCCCAGGCGCCGAACGCGATCAATACTAGGGGCAGCTAACCCCGATTCGCTATTGCATCGAGACCTGATGTATAAATGGATCGACGGCACACGTCTAAATTTCAGAATCTTCCCTCTTTAGTTGGGTAACGGATACAGGGATGTATCGAAACCGGCGGTGGCAAGGTTACGAAGCCTCCTTCGGTCATTGTTGTTACCAGGCATGGTTATTGCTTATTAAGGTTTGTGCCCGGCAGATGCCCGGCCGGGCGCCTCCAGCCGTTCTGGAGGAAGGCGTCCATCATCACTAGTAGGGTATGTAAGGGCGAAGGAGAATGAAAAAATGGACAAAATCGGCATAAATGCCAGCCCTAGAGTGAAGAAACTGCGAGAAAGAATGCTCACCACTCCTGAAATATGCATTGAGAGAGGCTACCTCTTGACTGAATCATATAAAGAAACCGAGAATTACCCGGCCATAATCAGAAAGGCGAAGGCCCTGGCCAAAATACTGAAAGAAATGACCATTCGTATAGAAGATGGCGAGCTGATAGTAGGTACCGTTTCGAGTAAACCACGCGCCGGCGCCCTCACGCCGGAACTTAATTCAACCTGGTACCTGAAAGAAATGGAAGTATTGTCCACCAGGGACTGGGACAAGTTTTCCCCTTTGACAGAAGAAGATAAAGAAAAAATGAAGGCATTTCTACCCTATTGGAAGGGAAAATCGTTAACCGACAAGTGGTATGGCCTGGTGCCGAAGGAGGCCCAAAGGCTGACCAACAAGATCCAATCCGGGGGCGCCTTTTGTGTCAACAACCAGTACTACGGTCACATATCCGTTGCCTATGAAAAGGTGCTTAGCAACGGGCTGAACGGCATAAGGAAACAGGTAGACGAAGAATTGGCGGGATTGAATATCGCAAAACCCGCCGACCTTGATAAGTTCCACTTTCTGACCGCTATAAATATAACTCTTGATGCTGCGGCTGCTTTTGCCAAAAGATATGCAGACCTTGCCACAATGTTGGCCGATAAAACAGCCGATATGCAAAGAAAAGCCGAACTTCGTGAGATAGCCGAGATATGTGAGTGGGTTCCAGCTAATCCGGCGCGAAATTTCCATGAGGCTTTACAATCAATATGGTTCACGTACGTAGTTCTAATGATCGAAGGGTGGGGAACCGGTATAGGTTTTCTTAGGACCGACCAGTACCTGTATCCATTTTATAAAAGAGATATAGAAAGTGGACGTATTACAAAGGAAGAAGCCCGTGAACTACTTGCTTTGCTCTATATAAAAATGAATGGAGGGGTTATTCCTTACCCCACTGAAGTCGTAAAGGTTTTTGGTGGTTTTAGTCTTGCGGCCAATATTACCTTGGGAGGTTTAACTAAAGATGGTAAAAATGCCGTTAATGAGCTATCGTATCTCTTTCTTGATGCTGAAAAAGACGTCGGAT
>DATKUX010000033.1:0-9211 GCA_035530395.1 Spirochaetia bacterium | reverse complement strand
ACTTACCACAGGGGAAGGCACCCTGACGTACAAGCGGCCCTCTGGCCACATTAGCGCACGCCTTCTATCCTTGCGGATAAGGAAGCGAAGTCAAACTCCCTGCATGGAACCATCTTTCGGGAATCGATTTTACGTGGCAGCCCGTTTGACCTGCCACAACCCCGTACCGATTGTCAAAGAGCTAATACTATGATAAATCATACACGTAGCCTTGTCAGTATGTCCAAGGTATTCCTTTTTTAGAAAGTTACACCTTTCGTTTCCTCTTTTATGCGGGAAGAGACTTCCCTGCCTTTGTTAAAGGCAGGGAATGAACCCCCGTATCCGAAAGGTTGGGCCATTCATCCTTGGGGCAAGCCCACAAGGTTTTCTGGCCTTTTTTCTATAACGGGTACATTGAACAGGCTTCGAGGAGAACGGCTCCGTTTTCCGCTTGACGGCCCGTGAATTCAGCGTTATTATTAGTTTGGTTACCGAGCTATACGGTGGCCTAAGGGGTTTTGCGAGTTGGATCCCCAACTGGAACAATTCGAGGAGGGCCTGGACCGCGTTAACAGGGTCCTCAACTACCTGACCCAGTTGTTCTTGGGCCGGCGGGGCCTCTCGATGTCCCGTTACCGTATTCTCCGTTATCTCCAGTCCAGGCAGGAGGTCAACATGAGCCAGATGCAGGGTCACCTGCTGGTTTCGGCGCCTACGCTGACGGAACTGGTGGACGGCCTGGTCCAGAGCGGTCTGGTCCTGCGGGTGCGGGACCAGGGGGACCGGCGGATGGTTTACCTGCGGCTGACCGGGGCCGGCCGGGAAGTGTACCGGGAAGTGCTCGATTTCCGCTGCTCTTGCCTGAAGGATGCCCTGGGCGGTGACGGTTCGTTGGATGATACCAACGGACTGTTGAACAGCGTTTATTCGCGGTTGAAGCAACAAATCACCGTGCCGGGTGAGACGGTCTGCGGCCGGCCGGGCAAGGAAAGGTGCGAAAAGGATTTTGACGGTTAGTGTGGCGTCTAAGAAGAACAATTTGCTGCAAAACGGTACGCCCCGCGCGGCCGGCTACAAGTGGGTGGCCCTGTCCAACACCTCTCTGGGGATGCTGATGGCTTCCCTGAACACCAACATAATACTGATTTCCCTGCCGCCCATCTTTCGGGGTCTCAACATCAATCCGCTCGCTCCGGACGAGTCCACGTACCTTCTCTGGATACTCATGGGCTATATGGTGATAACGGCGACGCTTTTGGTTTCCTTCGGCCGGCTGTCCGACATCTTCGGCCGGGTACGCCTCTACAACCTCGGTTTTGCCGTCTTCACCGCCGGTTCCATCCTGCTCTTTCTGGCCCCCGGGACGGGTAACAGGGCTGCCCTGGAACTGATTATCTTCCGCCTGGTCCAGGGGGTGGGGGCGGGCTTTTTATTTTCCAACAGTGCGGCCATCCTGACCGATGCCTTTCCCCCTTCGGAAAGGGGCATGGCCATGGGCCTGAATTCGATAGCCTTCGTCGGCGGATCCCTGCTCGGGCTGATCCTGGGCGGTTTTTTGGCCGTGCTGCATTGGCGGCTGGTGTTCCTGGTCAGTGTGCCGGTAGGCCTGGCGGGGACTGTCTGGGCTTACCTCAAGCTGCAGGAAACAGGCCTTATAGTGCAGAAACAAAAGCTCGACCTGGTCGGCAACGCAACTTTCGCCATCGGCCTGACCATCCTTTTAATCGCCCTGACCTACGGCATCATGCCGTACGGTTCTTCGGCCATGGGCTGGGGAAACCCCCTGGTCAGAGGGGGTATAGCGGTGGGGCTCCTTGCGTTGGTCGCGTTTGTCTTCATCGAATTGAGGGTGGCCAACCCCATGTTCCACCTCAGCCTTTTCCGCATCCGCATGTTCGCGGCGGGTAATCTGAGCGCCTTCCTTTATTCCGTGGCCAGGGGCGGCCTGACTTTTATGCTTATCATCTGGTTGCAGGGCATCTGGCTGCCACTGCACGGCTACGACTTCGCGGTCACTCCGCTGTGGGCCGGCATCTACATGGCCCCTATGACGGCTGGCTTTTTCCTCATGGGCCCGGCCAGCGGCTGGTTATCCGACCGCTTCGGTTCCCGGGGCCTGGCCACCGGCGGCATGCTTCTTACAGCGGCCGGTTTTTTTCTTCTGGCCGCCTTGCCGGCCAACTTCGCCTATGGACCGTTCCTGCTCATCCTGGTGCTTTTGGGCTTCGGCATTGGATTGTTCGCCGCTCCCAACACCACGGCCGTCATGAACTCCGTACCGGCCGAGTACCGGGGGGTGGCTTCCGGTATGCTGTCCACCATTCAGAACTCCGGGTTTGTGCTGAGCATGGCCCTCTTTTTCAGCCTGATCGTCGTCGGTCTGGCTACCAAGCTACCGCCGGTGATATATCACGGCCTGGTTGCGGCCGGCATACCGGGGGCAGTGGCGAGGCAGACGGCCGATCTGCCGCCCACCGGGGCCCTTTTTGCCGCCTTCCTGGGCTACAACCCCCTGGGACAGTTGATCCCGCACCAGGTATTGGCTGGCCTGCCGGCCGCAGGGCGTGAGCTGGTCTTGGGCAACGAGTTTTTCCCGCTGATGATTGCGCCGGCTTTTTCGGCCAGTCTCCGCATAGCCTTCTACCTGTCCGCGGTCATGTCCCTGGTGGCGGCCGTGGCCTCCTTCCTGAGGGGCGGCAAGTACATCCACGGGGCAGGGGATGAGGGGGACGGGATGGGTGGTTCAACCCGGGACGACGGTGCAAGGCAAGGAAGGGTGAGACAAAGAGCGTGACGTCGGATAGAAAACCTTTGGCCAAGAGCGCTTCGTCCGGGGACCCACCAGAGGTGGGTGGGGCAGGTTACAAGTGGGTAGCTCTTTCCAACACCACTCTGGGTATGTTGATGGCTTCTCTGGACATCAATATCGTTTTGATCTCCCTGCCGGCCATCTTCCGGGGCATAAACATCAATCCGCTCGCTCCGGATGAGACGACCTATCTCCTCTGGATGCTCATGGGCTACTCGGTGGTAACAGCCACCCTGCTGGTTTCCTTCGGCCGCCTCTCCGACATTTTCGGACGGGTGCGCCTGTACAACCTGGGTTTTGCCATTTTCAGTGTTGCCTCGATCCTGCTCTCCCTGACTCCGGGCCAGGGCAACACGGGTGCCCTGGAGTTGATCATTTTCCGTTTGCTTCAGGCAGTGGGAGCCGGCTTTTTGTTCTCCAACAGCACGGCTATCCTGACGGACGCCTTTCCCCATTCGGAGAGGGGCATGGCCATGGGCTTGAACCAGATAGCCTTTGTCGGGGGTTCCTTGCTTGGATTGATTCTGGGTGGTTTTCTGGCCGCCGTGCACTGGCGGCTGGTCTTCCTGGTCAGTGTTCCCGTGGGGATCGCGGGGACCATCTGGGCCTACCTCAAATTACAGGAAACGGGTGTCATTTTTAAGAAACAAAAACTCGATCTGGTCGGCAACGGCACCTTTGCCGCCGGTTTGACGATTTTGTTGGTGGCGGTAACTTATGGCATTATGCCGTACGGCCATTCGGCAATGGGCTGGGGCAACCCGCTGGTGCGGGACGGTATAGTAGCTGGTCTCCTCTTGCTGGTTGCCTTTGTCGTCATCGAACTCAAGGTTGCGGAGCCCATGTTTCAACTGAGCCTTTTTCGCATCCGCATGTTCTGGTCGGGCAACCTGAGCGCCTTTCTCTACTCCGTGGCCCGGGGCGGCCTGACTTTCATGCTCGTCATATGGCTGCAGGGCATCTGGCTGCCGCTGCACGGCTACAACTTCGAGGAGACGCCGCTGTGGGCCGGTATCTACATGATGCCGCTCATGGGCGGCTTCTTTCTCATGGGCCCGCTCTCCGGCTGGCTTTCCGACCGATTCGGTTCCCGGGGGTTTGCCACCGGCGGTATGCTCCTTACCGTGGCTGGCTTTCTTCTCCTTTCAGCTCTGCCGGCGAACTTCACTTTATTGCCGTTCGCGCTCATCCTGATGCTTTTGGGCTTTGGCATGGGCATGTTCGCCGCTCCCAACACGACGGCCATCATGAACGCGGTGCCGCCGCAATACCGGGGGGTGGCTTCCGGGATGCGGGCCACCATTCAGAACTCCGGCTCCCTTCTGAGCATGGCTCTCTTTTTCAGTATCGTCATTGTCGGCCTGGCCAGCAAACTGCCGCCGGCATTGTACGCCGGCCTGGTGACGGCCGGGATTCCGCCGGCGGTGGCCCTCCAAACGGCGCATTTGCCGCCTACCGGGGCGCTCTTTGCCGCCTTTTTGGGCTATAACCCCCTGGGGAATCTGATCCCGCCCGCGGTGCTGGCCAACCTGCCGGCGGCTGCGCGGAACCTGGTCCTGGGTAAGGAATTCTTTCCCTCGATTATAGCGCCGGCATTTATGGCCAGCCTGAGAATAACCTTTTACGGATCCGCGGCCATGGCCCTGGTGGCGGCCGTCACGTCTTTCCTGCGCGGCAGCAGGTACATCCACGGGGTCGAGGAAGGCGACGAAGCGAGAGAAGGGGAGGAGGGGGGAGTACCAATCGGTGTCGCGCGGGGCAACTGAAGGACCTCTTCGTAGACGTCTTCCAGTAGCTTGCGCGAAGATAGCCGGAGCAGTCAGGCCTAACCACGGTCAACCTATTTTGATCTTAAGGAGGTGTAACGGCGCCGGTCCGTCCTGCGGCGATGGACCGGGCGCCGAATGATTTGGCCAAAAAAATCCAGCCAGCTTCCACTGCCCTGTTTCCCCTTCCCAGCGTCATGGTGACTACCGCCGGTGCTGACCGGCCCAACATCATTACCCTGGCCTGGGTGGGAACAATCTGTTCGTCACCGCCCATGCTGAGCATCAGCGTGCGTCCGCAGACCTATTCCCACGGCCTATTGGTTAACACCAGAGAATTCGTACTCAATATCCCCGGGGCCGACCGCCTGAAGGAGATGGACCTGTGCGGCATGGTTTCGGGGCGGGACCAGGACAAGTTTGCCCTGACCGGCCTGACACCCCTCCCGGCCACCCAGGTTAAGGCGCCGTTGATTGCCGAGTGCCCGGTGAACATAGAGTGCCGGGTGAGCCAGATTATCAACCTGGGGCTGCACGATATGTTCATCAGCGAGATTTTGGCCGTGCACGCGGACGAGAACGTCATGGACGAAAAGGGCCGCATCGATGCCGGCAAAGTGGCACCGGTAGCCTACGCGGGCAGCCGGTACTGGGCTCTGGGCAACCACCTGGGCGACATGGGTTTTTCCCGCCGGCCATAAGAATAGTGGAACGGGGAGGTCGAAACGATGATTTGGCATGATTGGGCCCGGCAGTTGAAGGAGGTCCTGGGTCTGGACGGTACTCCGGTAGGGGTGGCATACAGCGATGAGCCGGCTGTCAACGGCAAGGATACCCGCGTTATGGCCTGTTCCGCTTTCTATCACGCTGCCCGCCGCGGATCCACCTTCAACATCTGTGCCGAAAACAGTATCTGTCCGGGTGGTACCACCAGCCTGGGACTGGGTACCGTATCCCCGGAAAGAGCACTTTTGACCAGGAAGTTTCTCATCGAAGGGGAAAAGTTCCGCTCCGGCCCGGCCGCTTTTTTCCGTTCCCGGCATCTCAGCCAGGGCCAGCCGCCGCTGGGGGTGGCCAAATACACGGTCATCGGGCCGTTGGAGGAAATGGCCTGCAAGCCCGACCTGGTTCTTTTCCTCTGCAGCCCCGCCCAGGCATCCCGGCTGGTCACCCTGGCCACTTACGAGACCGGTATACCCTTGCCGGCGCAACTTTCCGGTTCAACCTGCAACGGGGCCATAACCTACCCGCTGTCCACCGGCCGGGTCAACGTCACCTTCATCGATCCCTCCAGCCGCCACATGGTAAAGGGGTTCAAAGACGAAGACCTGATCTTCAGCGCTCCTTTCTTCCATGTACGCAGCATCGTGGAAAGCATTCCCCTGTGTACGGCCGGGACGGCCGAACCGGGTATGAGCTACCGGGACGTCATGAATCCTTAGAGAGAGAAGATATCTGCCCGGGAGGGCGGATCTCCGGCACTTCCCAGGGGATTTCCGGGCTGGCGTCTCCATCTTCCAAGCTGCTTCCCCCGGCTATTCCGTCGTCTATCCGTTTCAGAGCGCAGGGTGAGGGGATAGGGTGAGGGACCGGGGAAGGGGAGGGGGGAGGAGGGCACCGCAGCGGGTGAGGAGCACGGTGCGGGAACTCCCAAGTTTGTCCTGTCCCGCCCACCTGTTTAGAGATGGTTGTGAACCCCGGGGTGATGCTCATCGCGGGGTTTACAAAAAAAGAGCCTCCTCTCGGAGGCCCAGTTGTTTGCCGGTGCTTTGGGTTGCCTGGTCGCAAACCAGTAGCAACACCAACGGTGGGTGCTGGGGGCTTCCAGTATTCTGGTCGTGTGCCCGCGCCGGTCGGTTGCCCCGCAACTCCTGGCGGGCGCCTATGCCCCGCTTCCTCCGGGAAATTCCAAACACCAGTTCTTTACCTGACGGCATAAGGCCGAAATCCTATATGTCTATCTTGAAGCCCAATTGGATTTCGTTGGCCGGACGGCCGCGAATTCCCCAGTCCTCAAGAGGCACGTCATGTGTGACAATAGTTATGTCTTTGCTTTTGATGCCTCGCGAATCAGCAAGTTTGCCGGCAAGGGCCCTTTTTGTACTCCCTCGTTCCTCCCTTGATGATTTCCACTCTCACTACAGGCATTAAACGGCCACATCTACAGGTCAAAAAAGCCCGTGTTATCAGAACTTAGGATGATATCATCTTATCATCGAAGTGGCTGCCGAATTCCCGGGATCTTACTTCCGAAGACTGGCGGTATCTTTCGGCGCGGTCTCCCCACGCTGCTTCCACCCCGAAGGCGGCCTTCGCGAATCCCAGGGACTTGATGGCCTCGGCCAGCGCTTCTTTTTCGTCCGGGCTGAAGAGTTCAAGCGGATCTCCGATGGCAATGGTGTTAGGGGGAACCAAAAACCCTTCCGGCACGACTGTCCGGGCGTGGACCAGTGCCCCGACGGCCACGGCACCGCCTTTACGTACAATCGCTCCGTGTAGCACGGTTGCTCCGGTCGCTATGTAGGCGCAGGGTTCCACTACGCAACCCAATAAGGTGGCGTGGGGACCGATAAAGGCGTGGTCGCCGACCAGAACCGGGAAGTCCCTCTCCCCGGCCGCTGTAGCCCTCAGGACGGCGTTTTCGCAGATTATGGCGCACTCGCCTATCTGTACTTCCGAGCCCTCGGCATCCACCACCGCCCCGTACATGACCCGTGCACGCGGACCCGCTTGCACCTTTCCGACGAGAACAGCCGTCGGTGCGATATAGGCCGAAGGGTCGACGAGGGGCCGAAAGCCCAGATGCTCGATTAGCATGTTTTCTATCTCCTTGCAGCTGAGCGGTGATGATCTGGGCTGGATTTACGGTGATGATTTTGTTTTCTCAGCAGCCTGGCCAGGCTTCCGGCAACGAGGACGCCACCGGCCAGGAGGGCCAGGCCGCCCGGCAGAAGGTTGGATAGATCCCGCGCCGACGTCGTAAGTGTGATCAGGGCGGAAATGACGGCGGAGAGGCCGATGAGCAGGACAACTACCACCATCGGTCGCCTGGCGTACTTGTAGTAGGGAGGGATCCTGCCACCCGTGAAGTGGCCCGGGTTGTACTGGTTCTCACCCCACTCCTCCAGATCGTTGAGGTACTGGCTGGGGTGACGGTTGTTTTTTGCTGGATCGGCCATGTTCTCTCCTCATACGGAAGCGGCTAGTCTTCCACCTTGACCGCCAAACACCTGTTCGTTACCGGTTGGGCGGACTGAAGGTGGAGAAAATAACCAGGGGCCACCGACAGTGTTTTTGATCGCGTGCACCTCACCGAGGGGGACGTTCATGGCAAACCCCTGCTTACCGGGTGCCACTTTTCGTCGATGCGAAACTCGCCCGATTCCTCAAAGAGGCAGTAAAATTCTCTCGGCTAGTTTACATAATATACCAATAGACATTCTCAAGTCTCCACGGTTACTTCAGCCGACCCGGCCCCTGCCTACCCCGGCCGCTGATTGCCTATTTGAAGTACAACCCGGCCACGAGTTCCTTGTCCCCGGATTTCTGAAAAGAAATCGTGATGATGACGTTATTGTTTTTGCTGAAGGTTGCTTTGTACAACACCACCATAATTGGGTTGTTAGCCGGACCCGTCTGTTGGATGGTGACCAGGGAACGCGACTGGTACTGGCCGAATTGGGATCTCACGCTCTGGAAGGTTGCTTCCGTTATACCGCTCTTATCTTGTCATTGAAGTCCCGGCCGAACCTTACATTAATGTGCCAGAAGGCTCCCGCCGGTCTGCTCGCCCTGCTGGTACTCCTTTCCCTCGATACCCGGGTTCTTGATAGCCTGGACGTCGAACGTTGCTACCTCGACCACGACTTCGGTGACCGGCAGGATCGACTTAATCAGGTTCACCAGGCGGATATGGCTATCGAGCTTGTGCTGAATACTGGGGGCCAGCCAGCCTTCCGCCCTCCTGCGGTTATCAAACCGCGGCGCCCGGTACCGTTTCCGGCTCCTACGCTGGCGCCGGTTGTCGTGACGTTCCTTGTTGCGCTCCGCCTGGCCATCGAGAAGCTTACACTCCCCGGCGATCAACTCTTTCCCTTCAGACACGGCCGAGAACCCGACTATCGAGTACCCCGAATCCAGCCCGAGAGTGACATTCTGCGCGTAAAAGCTGGTATCGTAGGTCAGTCTAATTGTGAATGGTTTTGCCCGAACCATCACGGCCCGGCCGTCCTTGAGCATTCTCCGTACCTTGCCGTGCCTTTCGGTCGGCATGAGCGGCTTCCCATCCTTGTCAACACATAAACCATCTTTCCGTAAACTCCTTTCGAAGTTAATTCCGCCCTGCGGCGGTGGGTCCACTTCGCCAATGTTACACCGGATTTGTCGCCGGCGACACTTCTCCTTGCCCTCAGAGATGTTTAACCGCCGGCCGCAGGGCCGGGAACGAGTGGAGTATTCCACGGGTGCCTATTTGCCGAATGAAAGCATTTGCCGGTGTAACGTAGCCGTTCGCTAAGAGATCCCGACGGCCTAGGAGGGTGTTGCAAAAGAACCTCTTGAGATGTTCTTTTCGATGGAGGACTGCTTTGAAAAGCGGTCCTCACCGTTAAACCATGGCAAAGATTACTTTTTATGATAGGCTAAGTTGCGATTA
>DATKUX010000032.1:0-18010 GCA_035530395.1 Spirochaetia bacterium | reverse complement strand
TCCTAATCGTACACCCGAAGGCTTTGGAATTAGGCACTGACCGTAGGGGAAAACACCCGACGAACAAGCGACCCGCTGGCCACATTAGCGTTCGTCTTCTCTCCTCGCGGAGAAAGAGGCGAAGTCAAACCCCTCAGGTATGTTATGCCATGGCAGAAATTCTACGTCAATAGAATTTCTGGAAAATCAGAAAAACGGCCATTCATCCCAAGGGCAAGCCCTCGGGTTTTTTGGCCATTTCTATAACCCAGGACGCCGACGGGTATGCCCGCGCCGACGAGCTTAGCGAGCGCGGCCTGGCGATCCGCTTTCGTCGAATCACGGAACTCCGTACTCGACATGCGCCACCGCATGCAGGAGCACCACCCGAACCTCCCGTGCCGCGCCGAGAAGCGGGCCAGGTCTGGCCAACGCTCAGAGGTAACCGGATGGAACTCCAGGACTGTTTTCTCCCGCTGGAACAGCGGCGCAAGCCCCGTCGTGACGCCCTTCTTTTCCCCGGTCACCGCTGCCAACGGGCATCATCCCCTCACCCGAGTCCTACGTACCGGCCACCACCGCCAGGATCTCCCCGCGGGGCAAGGTCTTCTGCTCGCCGGTGGCCAGAATCTTTACCTGCACCGTGTTCTCCGCCACTTCGCTCTCCCCCAGGATGAACGCCCAGCGGGCACCGGTGGCGTTGGCGTAAGCCAGGCCGTCCCGCACCTTGCTGTCCGGGTACAGCGTTGTCTTGACTTGGTTTTCCCGTAAAGCCGCGGCCAGGTTACCCGCCGCCAAGAGGGATCCGGCGTCCACCGCGATGACCACCGCCGCCGGCCCGGCCTGGACCGCGGGCAGGGCCTGGATCCTGTCCAGGGCGGCGTAGAAGCGGTCCAACCCCAGGGAGATACCCGTGGCCGGCTTGTGGAGGCCGAAGTTGCCCGTCAGGTTGTCGTACCGCCCCCCGGAACAGATGCTGCCCATTTCCGGGCACTTGAGCAGGGTGGTTTCGAAGACCGGCCCGGTATAGTAGGCCAGACCGCGAACGATGGAGATATCGAAGGTCCAGTTATCTTCCGGCAGGCCGAAGCAGGCCAACCACCGCCCCAGTTCGGCCAGTTCTTCGATCCCTTCCTGCGCAGCGCCGACCCCGGCAAAGATCCCACGTAAGCTAGCCAGCCATTCCTCCCGGCCGGGAGCCACCTGCAGCAGTTCCAGGATGCGGGAGACGGCGGCCGGCGAAAGGAAGGGGCTTTCCTCCAGAGCCCTGATGATACGGGGCAGCCCCTCCTTGTCCAGCTTGTCCAGGATCCGCAGGACACCGGGCAGGAACTCCCCGGCAAACCCGGCCAATTCCGGCAGGCCGTTCAATATTTTGCGGTTGTTGATTTTGACCCGGTACTCCCGGATGTTCAGCCGCTCAAAGACCCGGCCCATAAGACAGACCAGTTCGGCATCGGCCATCGGTGCCCTGGTCCCCACGATGTCCGCGTCGCACTGGATGAACTCGCGGTAACGGCCGGCCTGTGGCTTCTCACCCCGCCAGACCGGCCCGGCCTGGTACCTTTTGAAGAGCCGGGGCAACCCCGGGTTGGCCGCCACCACCCGGCTGAGCGGAACCGTCAGGTCGAAGCGCAGGCCCTTCTTCGTGCTTTCGCCGTCTTCCTTGCTGCCCTGGACATTGTAGATGATAACGTCCAGGGTTTCCCGGTCCTTGGCCAGGATGTCCCACCGCTCTACGGCCGGCGTCTCCAGGGGCACAAAACCGAAAAGATCGCACGTCTCCTTGAATATCCGTACTATTTCCTGTCTAACCGCGGCCTCTCCGGGCAGATAATCCCGGAAGCCGCTCAAGGTCACCGGTTTGATTTAACATACCCCCAGACAAAACATCTTCCTTTTAGCACCACCGGACAAGCACCGGGGAAAGGCTCATTCCTCAATTTCAGCATCTTCCTCCCCGGCCAATTCCATGCGCAGGGTATCATCCAAAAACCTTTTGTAGCGGGTCACGTGTCCGTTGCCCACCCGGTAGGCCTCCGCCGCCTTCTCCAGGCCCCGTCCCATCTCCTCGTATTTCTTGTAAAACGAGGTAAACGAGCGTTCCAGCCCGGACAGGCCCTTCTGCAGTTCCCTGGCCTTCCTGACCATGTCCAGGTTGCGGACACCCAGTACCACCACCTGCAGGAAGGCGTAAAAAGTATTGGGGCTGACCGGGATAACGCCGCTGGCCTGGGCGAACTCAAAGATCGCGGAAGGTTCGCCGAGGTGGTTTTCCATGGCAATGGTCTCGTAGTAAATGGCTTCCGAGGGAATGAACATCAGGGCGAATTCGGTGGTCCCCTTGTCCGGCCTGATATATTTCGCCTTGATGCTGTTTATCTGCACCTTCAGGGCGCCCTCGTACTCCTTCCACAAGAGGCTGCGCTCGGCTTCGCTTTCGGCCTCCAGGTAGCGCTGGTAGGCATCGCGGGGAAACTTGGCGTCAATGGGCACCACGGTATCCTTTAAGATCACCGCAGCGTCCACCCTCTCCCGTCCGTCCACCGTGTACTGCCTCTGCCAGATTCCCTTCGGCAGAACCCGGTCCAGCATCTCCTCGAGAATGACCTCGCCATATGTGCCGCGCAGCCTGGGAGCCTGGAGAATGTCCTTCAGGGACTGGCCCAGCTTCTGAGCTTCCTCCTGTTGATGGATCATCTTTTGCACCGTCTCCCCCAGTTGGTTGATGGTCTGGAGGGTACGTACGGCGTTGCCGGCGATCAGGTCCTTGGAACGTTCCACTTCACTGCGGGTCAGGTCCAGTTGGGAGCGCAGCCCCTCCTGAAAAGAGAAAAGCTGCTCCCTGACCGCGGCGTCCACCCGCCGGGGCAACTCCGAAACCCGCCGCTTGAGGAAAAAAAACATGAAGAGCGCGACCGCCAAAAACAACACCAGGCCGAGGATGTCAAACCTCACCGGGGCAGCCCCCCCTTCTTCCACCGGACAAAACACATATTCTCCCGGCTGACGTCCCCTTGGGCCGCTTGTGATATAATCATCTCATCCGAATGGACGAGGAGGTAAAGACCGTTTGGAGGCAGGACAAAAAGATCAGGCTACCCTCACTACCCTGGACGGGCACCGGGTCCTGCTCACGGCCGTAGCGTCCACCCCGGAAGAGGCCTGCCGGGCCGTGGGACTGGGGGCCGAAGGCATCGGCCTTTTCACCTGCGAAGCCCTTTACCGGGAAAAGGACCACCCGCCCACCGAAGAAGACCTCCTGGCCCTTTACGGGGCCCTGGGCGCAACCGGAGCCGGCCGGCCGGCGGTCATCCGCCTGCCCGACCTGGACTGGCACGAATGGCCGGCCCACGACCCGGAAAAGAATCCCGCCCTGGGTCGCCGCGGCATAAGGCTGGCCCTTGCCACGCCAGGGCTTTTGCAACCCCAGTTGAGGGCCGTCCTGCGGGCCGGTGCCGTCCACCCGGTCCGTCTCGCTCTGCCCTTCGTGAGCACAATCAGCGAGGTCCTGCAGATCAAGCGGCTCCTGCAGGACCTGACCCGGGAACTCGATGACAGTGGACAACCCTGCGCCAGCCCGGACCTGGGCCTGATGGCCGACCTGCCGGCAGTGGCGGCGGCCTTCGACATCATGGCCTTTGAAGCCAGGTTCTTTCACGTGGGCGACAACATGCTCCAATACCTCTTGGGAACGGATCAGGGCCCGGCCGATGCCGGAAGCCCGGACCCCTTCGATCCCGCCTTTCTCCTGCAGTG
The DNA here is from genome assembly GCA_035530395.1 of Spirochaetia bacterium. Classification (GTDB taxonomy): domain Bacteria; phylum Bacillota; class Desulfotomaculia; order Desulfotomaculales; family JAJYZD01; genus JAJYZD01. Next base: position 14,272 of record DATKUX010000032.1, on the reverse strand, counting down.
CCGCACGTTGATCGAAAACCTGCACCGCCGGCACAAAAAAGTAGCCGTCAGTGCAGTAATTGTGCGTGAGCCGGCCGCCATTCCCGTGTTGATCGGCCTCGGTTTCGACGAGCTGACCGTGCCGGCCGGGCTTCTGGCGCAAACCAGACAGCTTGTCCAACAAACCCGCTATAACACGGCGCGCCTGATCGCAGCCAAGGCAACATCTTTCTGGGACCCCCGGGAAGCCCGGCAATACGCGACGGAGGCGCTGGCCCGGGTCCGCATCTAAAGGTAGCTACTTAACCAAGGTCACCGGGCATTTGGCAAAATGGATCACCTGGTGGCTGACGCTGCCCAGGATCAAACCCTTCAGATCACCCATGCCCCTCGTCCCCATGACAATCTGATCAAAGCCGTGGTCTGCGGCGTACTTGGCGATGGCCTCGCCCGGATCACCGTATACGATGTCCGATTCCACCGGCAGGTCCTTGGCCGTAAAAGCATGGGCGGCCTCGGCGATTGACTCCTCGGCGTATTGTTTGAGGTCGTCCTCCACCTGGGGCATGGGCAGGTCGGCATAAAACTTCAGGTACTTCTCCACCGGCACGATGACCTGCAGTAGCGTGACGCGCGCACCATCCGCGCCTCCAGCCATCCCGGCCGCAAAAGCGGCGGCACGCTTGGAGTTTTCCGAACCGTCTACCGGTACCAGTATCTTGCTCAAACTGATTCACCCCCCGCCTAGTATTTCGGTCGTCCGGGACAAAATTCCTTTGCAGCGAAAAAAAAAGGCCTTGGCGGCCCTTAAATAACTCCCTGCTCCAGATGGGCCACGGCCCAGACTATACTCGCCACCATTTCCCCGATATCCTCCTCCATGATATGCCGGGAGGTCAGGCTGTAGGCGAAGGAGCGGTCGGAACGAAGGGTGACAAGCAGGTGCAACCTCCCACGGTCATCAGCCTTGCGATCCTCCCTGATCCCGACCACCCCCCCGTGTCTGGCCATTACCTGGCGCTCCACCTCGGGCAAGATCCGTTGTACCTTTTCGTCAAAGATGGCGGGAAAACCCATGATTCATGGTCGCCCCCCTTCCTCAGAGATCCCGGCTTTCCGGCACCAACCAGCACCCTTATGTATTAACAGGTTACCACAGAATACGTAGCGCCTGAATAACAATTCCGCCAACAGGCGGTTTTACAGAGCAAGGTCTGCCACGGCCCGGCCTAGCGGCAGCCCCTGCCCGGTGCCCGCAATTCCCCCTCGCGGGAAGTCTTCCCGGAGAGCCCAACCGCGGCGCCAAACACCCGCTCACGCCGCCCGGCGGGCAAGGCTTTTGTGCATCCTATTACCCCCGGGTAGGGCCATTGTGTTATACTAAATAAAAATTAATGTTGTGCATGCCTCCGCACGGCAGGGAATTGAGACATAGTATAGAAATATATACACGTCTTGCATAAACAAAAGCTGGAGGAGGTGCCAAAGCCCTCATGCGATTGGATCCGCATGCGGGTTTTACCATGGGAAAAACACTGACCTTATCTGTTATCAAAGCCGACGTAGGCGGGTTCGTAGGACACTCGAGCGTCCACCCCGCCCTGCTGGAAAAGGCCAAGAGCTGCCTGGAGGCGAGCTCCATTCTCACCGACTTTCATGTGTCCCACGTCGGCGACGACATAAACCTCATCATGACCCATTACGGCGGCCGCAACAACGGTGAAATTCACCAGTTAGCCTGGGACACCTTCATCGCCTGCACCGAGGTGGCCAAGAGCCTGAAGCTCTACGGTGCCGGCCAGGACCTTCTGTCCGACTCCTTCTCCGGCAATATGAGGGGTATGGGACCCGGCGTGGCCGAGATGGAGATTGAAGAGAGGCCCAGCGAACCGGTAATTGTCTTCATGGCCGACAAGACCGAACCGGGGGCCTGGAACCTGCCCCTGTACAAAATGTTCGCCGATCCCTTCAATACCCCCGGCCTGGTTATCGACCCCAAGATGCATTCCGGCTTCAACTTCGAGGTCCGGGACCTCATCGAAAACAAGAAGGTTACGTTCGCGGCGCCGGAAGAACTGTACGACCTCCTGGTGTTCATCGGCGCACCGGGGCGCTACTGCATCAAGTCCATCTTCCACAAGCAAACCGGAGACATTGCGGCCATCTCCAGCACCCAGCGGCTGAACCTCATGGCCGGGCGTTACGTGGGCAAGGACGATCCGGTCCTCATCGTGCGGTGCCAGAGCGGCATGCCGGCCGTGGGTGAGGTACTGGAGGCTTTTGCCCATCCCCACCTGGTTTCCGGCTGGATGCGCGGCTCCCACACCGGCCCCCTGATGCCCGTGCCGGTGGCCCAGTCCAACCCGGCCCGTTTTGACGGTCCCCCCCGGGTAGTGGCGCTCGGCTTCCAGCTCTGCCACGGTAAACTCGTCGGACCCCAGGATTTCTTCGCCGATCCCTCTTTCGACAACGCCCGCAAGCAGGCTCTCGATGTCGCCGACTACATGCGCACCATGGGCCCCTTCGAGCCACACCGTCTGCACCTGGAGGAAATGGAATACACCACCCTGCCGGATGTAATGCGCCGCTTAAAGGAAAGGTTCACCAAACTCCGCTAGCACAACGTTGGGGGGCCTGAAAAGGCCCCCCAATTTGTTTCCTGCCATGCTGCTCCGGCCGGCCCGGAAAAGAAGGCTGCCCCCATAGTGGTACATAATCCCGGCGTCCAAAACATTATGATTCTTCCTCTGAACCCGCGGGCGGCAACGTCACAGGATTCAGCCGTCCGGCTGCAATCTCCCTCATCCCGGATGGTTGCCGGCCGGTAATATGTTGAACGAGAGGTTTGAGCACAGTGATCAAATACACCGGTGAGAGAATCTACCTTCGGTATTACGATATTGCCGATGCGGCGGCCAAGCTGTCGTTGCTAATTGGAAACCGGGACTTTTCCCAGCAATACTTATATACTCACGACGATTCATATTATACGTTTACGGCACAGCTGTCTAACATTGAGCAGGGAACAACAGAAAGAAACCAGGACAAAAAGTATGCCTTTGGCATATTCCTCGTTGCGACCAACGAACTAATTGGCGATGTTTCTTTTTTTGAGATAGAACGCGGGTTTTTGGAGAAATGCATGATAGGATACTGGCTGGATCAACGCTATAACGGAAAGGGCTACATGACTGAGGCGGTTGCCTTAGCAATAAAGATAGCCTTTGGCGAACTGCATTTCCACCGGATAGAAGCCGGAGTAATGCCCCGTAACCCAGGCTCTATTCGTGTCCTAGAGAAGACATGGTTTAAAAAGGAAGGTTTGGCTCGGAAGAACGTGAGGATAAATGGGAAGTGGGAAGATCATCTAATGTTTGCCATTCTGGACGAGGATGTTCACCCCGCACCATCTGTCTGACCGCCGACGGCTTTTCACGTAGCCGGAAACCCGAACGTCCGGCAATGCTCTTGCCTAACGGCCTGATAGAAGATAATATAAGCGAAGCGGAAAATTCCGTGGGCGGGAGGCATAGCCACAATATGTCAGAGGTTTTACTGAACGTGATGCGCGGTGGCATGGTGGAATCCAGACATCGCGGTGATTTGGCAGTCATCGACGTGGACGGCAAGGTAGTTTTCTCCCTCGGTGACCCCCACTTTAAGACCTTCTGGCGTTCGGCCGCCAAGCCCTTTCAGGCTTTAACCCTGGTGGAAGAGGGAGGCATCGAACGGTTCGCGCTCAGCGGCCGGGAACTGGCCGTCATAGTCTCATCACACGGAGGCGAAGAAGAACATACCCAGACGGTGGCGTCCGTCCTGGCGAAAACAGGCTGCACTGAAAGCGACCTCGCTTGCGGACCGGCGGCTCCCCTTCATCCGCCGGCGGCGGAAAGGCTGATGCGGCGGAACCTGCCCTTCCTTCCCCTACATAACCCCTGTTCCGGCAAGCATTCCGGCATGCTGGCCCTGTGTAAGCTGAAGGGCTGGCCCGTGGAGGGATACCAAAGACCAGGCCATCCCCTGCAGCGCAATACCCTGGCCGTGATTGCGGAGATGACGGCCACCGGGGTCTCCGAGATCACCATAGGAGTGGACGGTTGCGGCGTGCCGGTATTCGGACTGCCTATCAGCGGCATGGCCCAGGCTTACGCCCGCCTGGCCCGGCCCGGGGCCCCGGCGGGACAAACCCGCTCTACAGCTCTACAGATCATCCGCCAAGCCATAGTTGAGCACCCCTTTTTCGTGGCCGGTACCGGCCGTCTGGATACGGCCTTAATGGAAGTCACTGCCGGCCGCGTGGTGGCCAAATTCGGCGCCGAAGGAGTCTATTGCGCTGGGCTGGCCGGCCGGGGCCTGGCCATGTGTCTGAAAATAGAGGACGGCGGCACCCGGGCTTTGGCGCCGGTAATCATTGAGGTGATGACTCATCTCGGCTGGTTGACGGATGAAGAACTGGTGAAGCTGGAAGCCTGGCGGCGTCCCCTGACCAGAAATCACCGGGGCGAAATTGTAGGCAGTCTGGAGGTGGCCTACCGGTTTTAGGCAGGTCGTTCTCCGGCCGGGCTACAAAAAGCCCCCGTTCCCACGAGCCCACGAAAGCTCAATGGTAAGGGGGTCGCCTGACATGGCATCTCTCAGGACAAAGGCTGGTCGTCTCCAGGCGGTACTTCCACCTCACGGCGCGGGGCAGTCGACTCGCCAGGCGGGTAAGTTTCCGGACCAACTCTTTGAAGTTTTGCGCCAGGGACTCGTGGGCCTTGGAAATCCTCCAGAGGGCAAGGACGGAAAAGACGGCGATGGCCGCCATGCCGAGCATGAACAACAAATAGACCAAACCGAAAATGATTGCGCCCACCGGCGGAAATGCGGAAACCACAAAACATCCCCCCTGCTGTCTATCTACTGTACCAATGGAAGATCATTCTCAACCACGGGACAACGTAAGCTTGTCAGTCAACTCTTTGACGCTGTCGGCTAAGGACTGGTGGGCGACGGAGATCCTCCACCAGGCCAACACGGCAAAAACGGCGAGAACCGCCAAACCGGCCAGGAACAAAACATAAACCAACACGAAAACTATGCCGGCCACACCCGTCATCGGAGAACCCTCCCAACTAAAGATTCCGGGAAAGGATTGCCAACCTCCTACTGGAAAAAAATACCGGCCGAAGCGCCCGGTTTCGAATCAAAAAAGGCTGCCGGTTGAACCGGCAGCCTTCCTTATCCCTATCGTCTGTTCTGGGCGAAACAGTCGCGGCAATATACCGGACGATCCCCGCGGGGCTGGAACGGCACCTGCGTCTGACACCCGCACGAAGCACACACTACCGGGTACATCTCCCGCTCCGACCGGCCATAGCCGAAAGCACCGCGGTCACCACGAGTATTTTGCTTCCTGGCAGCCCTGCACTCCGTGCAACGGCCCGGGTTGTTGGTGAACCCCTTCTCGGCGAAGAACTCCTGCTCCGCTACCGAGAACACGAAGTCCCTCCCACAATCACGACAAGTCAACACTTTGTCTTCGAACACAAACAAACCTCCTTTTTCTTCTTGCCCGGCAAGTCGGGGAAAAAGCACGGCCTGATCCCCGCTACCTGGAGGCAATCGCGACGGAGGCTTTGCTTGATCCTGAATGTGGGGCAGTTTTAAAAATTGGACCTGACCGGCTTTACATTGCGGTCATGAGCCAGATTTGGGTGAACACACGCGCCTCCGGGACGCCCGTGCCCATCCGTGGGCCTATTATACACCAGTGTTTGAGCCAATACAACCACCTAACTTGGCAACCGGCAATAATTGCCCGACAAAATAGCACATCTTCCGACATCTGTTTCCTTTCGGTATACCAGGACCCAGATCTCCTAGACAGGCTGGACTTTGGTTCGTTTTTCCGCTAAGAGGGCCTTCTCCTGGGCAGGAATCGGCAGAAGCAAGGACAAAACCAGGCCCAGCAGGGGGAACAACGCAATTATGTGCATAGTGGACACCAGGCCGAAATGGTCCGCCACCAGGCCCAGCAGGAGCACCCCCACACTACCCATGCCGATGGCAAAACCGAGCATCAGCCCGGAAGCTACTCCTACCTTGTCCGGCATGAGGCGTTGACCGTAAACGACCGTCGTGGGAAAGGTGGAGATGATGGCCAGGCCGCTGAAAGCGGCGGCAAACACGTTCAGAACGCCCGTTGTATTCAGAAAAAGGAAACTGAAGATGAGGGCAAGGAGCATGGAACTGATGAGGCCCGTCTTGCCGCTCCAACGGTCGGCCACCAGACCACCGAGGATGGTGCCCAAAGCGCCGGCGATGAGAAAGGCGGACAGGGTCAGGCTGGCCGAGCTCCTGGTCGTGCCGGCCACCCCGGTCAGGTAAAAGGGAATGTAGTACATCATGCCGGCCTGGGTCCAGGCCCTAACCGTAACGTAACCCAAAAGCAGGCCAACCGGCCACGCCGGTGTACGTATCGCGCCGGCAGACGCCCCGGACGGGCGGGAGACTGCCCCGGCAGCGGTAATCACCCGGTTGACGGAGCGCAGCGAGGCGCCGAAAAAGACAGCCATGACGAGGCCCGGCCCCACGAGGTAAATAGTATGGGACAGGTGTCCGCTACCCACCAACAGGTAGGCCAGCATCGGTCCGAGCCCGGTACCCAGGTTGCCGCCGAGCGAGAAAATGGACATGGAGATCCCCCGGTTATACCGGCCGCTGGCGTAATACGCCGTTTTGGACCCTTCCGGGTGAAAGCCCGCCACACCCAGCCCGCTTAAAAACACCGCGCCCAAAAGCAGGACGTAGACCGGTGCCAGGCCGGTAAGGGCCATACCCAGCCCTGAAGCCAGGCAACTGACCGGCAAAAGCCAGGTCATGCGCCGGCGGTCGCTCAAATAGCCGAATAGCGGTTGGATAAAGGCGCTGCACAGGGTAAAGGACAGAGACACCAGTCCCACCTGGAAGTAGGTGAGTTTCAACTTTTCCACCAGAAACAGATTGAGCGCCGGCAGGGCCCCCTGGCTGACGTCGGTAACAAGATGGCCCATACTGAGAATGATCAACAGAGCCGGATTCAAGGCGTGCCCCCTCTCCGGCCTGACGGAACACCCGACGGACCGGATTATCTCCACCCTCTCATTCTACCGGAAGGGCGGCCGAAAAACAAAAACTGTACCCGGTAGCCCATCCGGCGGAAATTCTCTTTTCCGGCCGCTCCGGCAGGACTCGGCGGCCGGTTGTGTAAATACCCCTCTACAAGGTAGATCGGGAGGAACAAACCGTGGAACAGCCGCTGCCCGCAGGGAACAACCGGATTACGGGTCTTCTCCACCTGGCCGCGGCCTTTTTGCACCTCGGCCTTTCCTCCTTCAGCCTGGCCGTTTTCAACGAGGCCAGGCGCCAATTCGTGGAGCGGCGCCAGTGGCTCACCCTCGAAGAATATCTGGAAGGGGTGGCCCTGGCCCAACTTCTGCCGGGGGCCCCGGCCCTCAATCTGGTCAGCTATCTGGGGCACCGCCTGCGGGGCCTGGCCGGGTCACTGACGGCGGCGGTGTGTTTTCTGCTGCCCGGCTTTACCACCATGGTCCTTCTCACCGAACTGAACCTGGCTTACGGTACGCTCCCGGTCGTCCGGTCCGTGCTCCTGGGTATGGGCGCCCTGGTGGCCGGCCTGTTGGCCGATACCATCCTAAACCTCTGGACTGACGGGGCGGACACCCCGGCCCTTATCCTGCTGGCCGGTTTCGGTTTCACAGGCGCCTTCTGGTCCGGGTCCAACATCTTCTGGAGTCTGGGGGCCGCCGTGGCCCTGAGCGGTTTATTGACCATCCTGTCCCGCCTAAAACCGGCCTGGGGCCGTCATCTCGACCGGTCGCTGCGGCCGGGCCGGACGACGCGCCCCCGGGACGTTCCGCTGGCCGGGTCCTTCACCTGGCGCACCTTCGGCCTAAACTTTGTCTGGGTGCTCCTGCTTGTGGGCGCCGACCTCTGGATCACCACCCGCCTGCCCCTGTACCGCCAACTGGGCTTAAGCCTCTTCCGCACCGGTGCCCTCACCTTCGGCAGCGGCTACGCCATGTTGCCCTTCATCAGGGAAACGGTGGTCGCCCACTATCACTGGCTCTCCGGCCCGGAATTTAATACCGCGCTGGCCCTGTCCCTTATGACGCCGGGACCGGTTACCATCATCGCCGCCTTTATCGGCGTAAAAACGGCCGGCCTGGCCGGCGCCGCGGCAGCCTGTATCAATACCTACCTCCCGGCCTTCGCCCTGGTCAACCTCCTGGCCGGCTTCTATCGGTACATCCAACGCCTGGACTGGCTGCGATCCATCATCAGGGGTATGGTCGCCGTCTTCATCGGCAGCCTGGGTTCGATTCTCATCGGCATAGCCGGAGCATCCCTGCACGGGCCGGCCACCTGGACCCTGGCCCTGGCCGCCTTTCTGGCCCGGCGCTTTACCAGGTGGGACACCGTATGGATCATCCTGGCCGGAGCGGCGATGTCAGCCCTGTGGTTTGGCCTGACACCCCCCTGGATCTAGCCTGACCGCCCGGTCAGCCTCTACTCCGCGTCGCCTGCCGGCCCGGCCGGCAGGGTAAAGCTGAAGGTGGAACCGGTGCCCGGCTCGCTTTGTACCGCGACGCAGCCGCCGTGCGCCTCAACGATATGCTTAACTATGGCGAGACCCAGACCAGTCCCGCCGAGAGAGCGGGAACGGGATTTTTCCACCCGGTGAAAGCGCTCCCAGATGTGGGGCAGTTCCGCAGCCGGAATGCCCTGACCGTTATCCCTAACGCTGATGGTTATTTCACCTGGTGTCCCGGCGGCCGCCAGTTCAATCAAACCGCCGGGCGGGGAAAAGCGAACCGCGTTGCTGACCAGGTTGATCAGCACTTGCTCGATCCGGTCCTCGTTGCCCAGAACAGGAGCAATTTCCGCAGGCACCATCTCCCGCATTTCGATACCGGCCTCCCGAATTTGCGGCCCCAGTTTCAAAAGGACGCGGGAAAAGAGGTCGGCGACCTCGACCAGGTTGATCTCCCACTCGGTTTTGCTCCCCTCCAAGAGCGCCAGGTCCAGGAGATCGTGGATCAACCGGTTCAAACGCAGGGTTTCCCGGTGCATGACCCCGAGGTGTTCCGCCCGGTCGGGTCCTTCACCCAGCATCCCGTCCTGCATGGCCTCGATAAAGCCCTGAATGGAGGTAAGGGGGGTACGCAGTTCGTGGGACACGTTGGCTACGAAATCCCGGCGTAAGTTCTCCAGTTGGCGCAATTCGGTAATGTCCTCCAGTACACCGACGGCCCCAAAGGTCTGGCCATCGCGGCTTTCCAGGGGAGCCACCTTGGCCAGGAGAAAGGTTTTCCCCCCGTCCGGCGTAAATTCCGCCTCCTGTCTGGCACCCGTTGTCAGTACCGCTCCGAAAAGCCCCGCGAGAGGGACCGGGAGGGCGTCCCCGGCCCCCAGGGTTCTCCGGCATGCCGGGTTGCCCAGGATAACCCTGCCATCCCGGTCCACGGCCAATACCCCTTCACCCATGTTGTCCAGGATGTTTTCCAGCTTGGACTTTTCCTGCTTCAGGGCCGTAACCGTCTCTTTCAGGGCGACCGCCAGATTATTGAAGTTTTCCGCCAGTTGGCCCACCTCGTCCCGCGAGGTAACCGGCAACTGCTGCGAATAGTCGCCCCTAGCCATCTCCATGGTCAGGCGGTTCATCTGGCCGAGGGGCCGGGAGATGGACCGGGAGAGGAGAAAGCTGACGAAGGTGGAGAGGAGCACGGCAATACCGGCCGCGTAAAAGATCAGGTGCTGCACCGCCCCAATCGAGGCGTTAATATCGGCGACCGGTGTAAACAGGAGCAGGGCACCGGCCACCTGACCCTGGTTTTCCACCGGGACCGCCACGCCTAACGCATTCCGGTCAAAGAGAAAGCCGCGTTTGACCACCACCTGGCCGTTTAGTACGGCGGCCCTGGCGGCGGCGTCCGGCCACATGGGGGGAGCTGAGGGAGGACTGGCCCCCGCAGGCTGGAGCAGGTCTTCTCTGGACAAGAACCGGACGTGATCTTCCCGTAAAATGCCGAACGTACGCGAAGACAGCCCCGGCCCCACCGCCTGTCCCTGTTGGAGGAGGGGCGCCACCTGGGCGGCCAGCTGCTGGCCGCTGGACACAAGCTCTTGTTGCTTGGCGTCGTAATAGTAGGTGGTGAAGAAGCGGGACATGGCCAGACCCACGGCCAGCAGGGTTATCAGAATCACCAGGAGGTAGGAGACAAGCAGCCGGGAAAAAAGATTTGTACGCAACAGCCTGTCCCCCTATTGACCTACTGTGAGACCTCGAACTTTTCTTAGTAAGTCTAGTAAATTGTCCAAATAAATGGGTACCTGCCATCTTGCATGGTCTTTATAACGATTCGGCCTCAGCTTCACCCGCCCCCTCAGGGGCAAGGCCGCAAGGCGGGAGTTCAGGTGGCAGAGGAATCCGTTTCCATTTGCCACCGACATTATATCATGCCGCATCCCTTCCGGGTAGCTCCGGCGTTCTTAGGAGCATGTCCAAGTATTAGATCGGGCAAAACAAGAAGAAAATGGTCAGACCGACTGCCCTCAGGCCAGCCTTACCAGGACATGGGAAAGGCCCGACATTCCCTTTGCCTCAATCTCACTTTGCCAGGAAGGCCAGATTCTCTTTCCCTGTGAATAGCTTAAGAATGTTGTGTGTTAGGCAAACCAGCAAGCCTTCGCCTCCTTTATTTTTGCCAACCTGCTTTCCCGACGTGCCAGTTCCCTCTGTGTCATCCCCGCGGTAGTCTCGTCCAAACTTCTTGTCTTCTTTCAGATCAAGATGATTAGCCTTTTGAAGCATTTTTTGATTTCCTTTTCAAGTCGCTGTTACTCGACCTGCGCCACCCTGGGGTGAAGCTGTTCGTATTCCTGGTGTTTCCTGTGCTGATCAGCCAGTCGGTCGCCTACTTCAACACTTTTGTCACCCAGTACCTGGCCTCGATGATGCCTGCAGGCGAGTTGGCGGACTCCAAGCTGGCCTTGCGCATCATGATGATTCCGCTAGGTCTGTTCGCTACCTCCATCGGTGTTGTCATCTTCCCACCCATGACTGAGCAGGTCGCCCAGGAACGGTGGAATGACTTCATTGCCAGAGGCCCCCCCGGCGAGCGGCATTGCTGAAGTAGCCTTGGCACACCTTTCATCCCCCGCTGTGATTTACAGCCATATACTCCAACCAGTTGGATCCAATCGCCCAAGGTCTATTGGCCGGCGCTATCCTACGCCACATGAAACCATGATCTCCCTACAGACTTTGCCTGGAGGGTCGGGTATAAAGTTACTGCGTTTGGGCGTACGTCTTTCTTTCTTCCTTGTTGGATTATCTTTGCTATCATGGGAGGATATGAAGAAAATTTGTGGAATGTTATCGGAAATCTCTCCGCGCGAATGGTCGTGTAGTTGCTTTACATTTGATTTAGCGTCTTAATGTCTATAATCGGAAGTCTAAATCGGGCAATAAGGCAGACAAAACGCTCCGTTTACGGTGAGTTAACAGAAAGGGGAACTTGTTTTGAGTGAAAGACTAAAAAGGCAAATCGAATTTATACTTGAGGTTGATAAGGTTAAGTCTATTTTTCGCAAGACAAAATTATTTGACAAATCCAGGCATGAAAATGATGCCGAACACTCGTGGCACTTAGGTCTTATGGCAATCATTCTATTAGAATACTCGAATATCCCCATAGATGCATTAAAGGTACTTAAAATGGTACTTATACATGATATCGTTGAAATTGATTCGGGTGATTACATCGTATATACCGAACAGACAGCAGAAAAGGAACTAAAAGAGAAAGCCGCGGCCGAACGAATATTTGGCATGTTGCCAGCTGAACAGAAGGCCGAATTTATCAGTATATGGAAGGAGTTTGAACAACGTAGCACTCCAGAAGCAAAGTTTGCTACAGCCCTTGATCGTCTTGAACCAGTAATGCAGAATTATTACACTGAAGCAGATGCCTGGAGAGACAATAAAATATCAGCAGATCAAATACTTGCGGTTAATGAACGAATTGAGATGGGATCAATGAAATTATGGGAGTATGCAAAAGATCTAATTGACGAATGTATAGATAAAGGTCTTATCAGTTAGCCCACACATTCGGCGGATACTGTAAGCATCGCACTATCAGCACCGTGCCATAGGCGTTGGGGCGACTGGTGCTGAGGGTCGGATGACGAAGCAGTCAGCGATGGCAGGGTCGCCGACTGCCACTCGATGATCTGTTGGAGCGGCGTAGGAAACGGGGAAACAGCGGGAAAAACGAGTTTAATAATACTACACTAATGTCTATAACTGGAAGTTCATGATTGACGACTTGTCCGGCCTATATCTATGGTTAGTAGGTGGGCCTTTAAGGTGCCAATAGCATTAGCATGATATGCCTCTTAAGCCCCCGTAAGTTCAAGAAGCAAAAGGACTTCCATGTGAGCGATTCACCCTCGTTCCAACCGTTCACACAATTTCAGGGAGTGTTGGTAAAGTTGTTGAGCCCTCTATGCAGAAGCAATAAGCGTCAAATAGTCACCACCTGAAAAAGGTGGGCATCATTTGACGCTTTCTTGTCAAACACGCGAGAAGCACTCGTCATAATTCGAATAAGCTAATTCAACTTACGTAGTGATACTCAGCTCCTGTTTGACTAAAATAACCGCTTCTTACTTCCCCAGCCCAGTTTTGCAGGGCTTCTTTCCAGCCAACACTATCGAAGAACTCATTTGTTGTATCAGAGAACCAAATCAAAGGAGTAAAAGGTGCGAGTGGTCCTGCATCCCCCCAAATACCGCCCGCTTTTATTGTGCTCTGCTTAACTAGAAGCAATGGCAATCCGTATTCATAGCCCATTGAGGGTTCGATTTGCAACAAAGGTGAATATGGTTCACCTTGGGCTGTGGGACCTGTAGGCTTCAGAAGAGCAGCCGCCAATCCGTAACTAGAATTTACCATGGTACGGATGTTTTGTAATGTTGTGTCGGGGTACTGGTCGGTATTAGGCAATGTTCTTGGAAAGAGCAGTACACTTTTTATCTCATTGAACATACGAATAATAAATTTTTGTTCCATCGACAGAGGGGGTTGCGGGGGTCCAAGGGTAAATAGATTTTGGTGACTGAAAAACACTGGAATTCTGAATAAGGCACTTGCAGCTTCAGCCAGGTCTTTTAACTCGGGCAGGTCCATTAGGGCGGTTAAGGTATCGTCTTTACGATGATCCTCCATTGTTACCACCTCATTAACACCCTTATTGTATTCGTTGGCTACGATGTACGGCAACTGAGCGGTTACACCCGTAAATGTATGGATTCCCGGTTGTCTATTGGTGTTGACGATCAACGATTTTGGAGTGCCAATGGTTCCCGGTCTTCGCCTTGGACCAGACCCCATCGGTCTGCAGGGCGTGGTCACTGCAGGATCTCCTTTCGAAAGGGCATCCGTTGGTATATGTTATGGGCCTCCGGCAAGTTATGTGCATACAAACCCATTTCTGGTTAACAATGTAATAAGCTTGTTCAAGCCATTGTCATAAGCTGTTCTATATAGTTTGCGAAAATAGGCGCCTCGCCGCAGATACTTTGGTGCCTGTGATAGCAGTTCCCTATTGCTGTCAAGCCGGAGTCAAGAGCAAAAAAACTCCGGGGAAACCCGGAATTTTATCAGGCAGGTGCTCTCGCGCTGAGCTAAGTTACCATGGGAGGCGAATCCTGGTTTCCTGGCGTGGGAGTAAAACGGACTCTAAGTCTTGTCGAGGATGCTCGTTTGTAGAGGAATTTAACGCGGGCCCGGGGCTATCTTTTTGTTTCTTGTGTCGCCACCCTCGACACGACTTTTGCCAGGCTGGTATCCTAATTCTCTTATCAGATACAAACGGTCAAGATTTGAGAATCTGTAGGTTGCTGTGAATCAGGTATTTGGGGATAGCACAGGAAAGTTTCGTTACACGATTCATCAAGACATTGTACCGACATCACCGGTGTCTATATAAAGGAATGCTGATGTTTTGTTTGATGCAGTATGTCATCAAATACTGAAATCAACTTCGGGTTATCCATATGATGGCACATACCTATAAGGCTGCCTTAGGCTAAGTAATAACTTCACTTATCAGCGGAAACGACGCTGCTTTTTCTTATCCGGCCAGCCCCACTGGCCCATATGTTCACTGTCACGCCGCTATCCCTGATCTGCTCCGCCAGCCAGTCCCTGTTAAGTAAGTCTCGATGATACTCGCCTTTTTAG
>DATKUX010000031.1:0-14130 GCA_035530395.1 Spirochaetia bacterium | reverse complement strand
GGCCGGATCTAACGCTGAGTGTGACGAAGAACGGACTACTTCGTGCGGTTTCGGAGCAATAGGCATCGCTGTTTCCATGATATAAAATCGCCCCAGGCCAGTGGGCGCAAGGCTTTCGGAGCTAACCTTATAGTCATATAGCTCAATCTTAACATTAGGTAGACGTCAACAGTGGCTATATATAGATAAACAAAAGCGATTGAGTTGAAATTATTCTGCATATATGAAACAACCAATATTTCAGCTAGGATTGAACCCATAAACCATAAAGGTTTATGAGGATGCCTATTTATTCGTGCCGAAGAGTTTAACAAAACCAAGAGAAAAAGGAATGAGAAAAGGGCAATTCTGTTAAGCTCATGCCCCATCATGATTATCGAAACAATAAACACACCTATATAGGTAATATACCTTGACAGGCCCAGGTAATAATAGTGTCTGTAGTTCATAATTCCTCCAGAATTACGCGCGTGCCGCTACCCGTCCCATCAGGGTCCAGCCCCACAGGGCGGAAATCCTTCTGAGAAAGATTATACTTATGTATCGATTGTTCTGGCAAGCACGGAGCATAGACCGGGGAGGCAAAAAAATAGGCGACTTACACCGGTTAACCCCAGCGAAAGGCCGACCGGGATGCTGTGGGGATGGTCTATAAGTGGCTGAAGACAACGTATTTACACTGCTCGACCTCATCGAGGGGATAGCCGCCTTCCAGTAGGAAATAACCAAAGTGCTGCAAATCATGGAGTGTGGCACACTCTGGCACGATGCCCTTGGTCAGGCACCAATCCCTAAACAGCCGCACAGCTCTTCCAGGCTCTGTTATATCGCATCTACTTTCCCTGGTCATTAGCCGCACCCCTATACACCCCTTTCCTGAAGAGGTATTGCTCAAATGTCAGGCCCATTATGACTTCCCCGCTCGACGGGGCGGGTTACCGGTGACTATAAAAAGAAATCACCCGGCAGTTACCGGGCGGCATAATAAAGATTAACTGAAAGCCATCTTTACTTGCGGCAACTGGCTGACATAGCGGTTTCCCGCCTTAGCCCCTGTAGCTTTGCGCCGCTACCTTTCGATAACTTTGCCTTTTTCGGTTGTTGAATCGTTTGGTATCCCGTTCGTCAAGAGGGAGAAACCGCCGGGGCTTCCAAGTTACGCCTGTATGCCCGGCAACCCCTGCCTCCTTCGACCGGCCCGGATCATAAGCCGCGGTACCAGTACCTGCGGATGTTCTTGGCCTGGTACTGAAGTACCAGGGTGTCTATTCCTGATTATACAAGGCCGAAAATAGGATTGCAAGCAATATTTCACACCAATAGCGAAAAATTCGGTTATCTGATTAAGCGTCTCCCAGCTACGGCTTCCCTCTCACGGTACGAAAAAGGGACACCCCGGCGTAGGTTTCCCACCCACGGCGTCCCTTTTCCCCAGTCCTAAGCCGGATCTTCCGCACGACCCACCTGTCGCGCCGGTTGACAAGGTCTTTTCCCCTATTTGCAGCTTACCATAACCCGTCCCCGCTCCCGGTCCAGTTCCGCCTTGAGGGCGAACAACTCCTTAAAAGCCCTCAAAATCACCCCGGGTTTGGCCCCGGTCTGGCTCCCGCTGGTACGCGGGTAATGGTTGACCCCTACCTGGACAAAGACCTTGCCGGCCAGGGAGGCCCGGGCCAGAATTTCGGTATCGATGAGAGCACCCCGGCTGGTCAGTTCCATCCGGTCGAAAATCCTGCGGCGGAAAAGCTTGAAGGCACAGTCCACATCCCGCACCCGCAGGTTGAAAAGGAGGTTTACCAGGGTGCCCCAGAGCCAGGCATTAACCTTGCGCTGCAGGGGGTCCCGCCGGTGGATGCGGTAACCGCACACCATATCCACGTTCTCGATCAGAGGTATGAGCGCGGGCAACTCACCCAGGTCGAACTGCCCGTCCCCATCGGTGTAAAACACCAGGTCCTTGGTGGCACTCCGAAAACCGGTGGTGAGGGCCGCCCCGTAGCCCTGGTTGGTCTCGTGCCGGATCAGCCGTAAATGGGGATCTTCGGCCGCCAGGGCCTCCGCTAGAGCTGCGGTCCGGTCCCGACTGCCGTCGTCCACCACAATGACCTCGTAGTCGTCGGTCAGCCCGCCGGCCACAGCCAGGGCCCGGCGGGCTAAAGATTCCACATTGCCTTCCTCGTTGTAGCACGGAAAAAAGATACTCAGTGAATCCTTCTTGTGCAAAAACCGGCTCTCCTTTGTCGTCTTCACCCTTTTCGGCCTATTCCAGCTTTTTGCCGCACCGCGGGCAGAAGTTGGCACCCGGGGGCGGTTCTTCCTGACAGCCGCCGCAGACGGGCGGTTTGGGCTGTAGACGTTCTACTTCGTTTTGCAAGCTGAGGATATGGTCGTCAATACCGGCGGTCGCGGTGAGGAGTCGTTCTATTTCCGCAGCCATGCCCTCCTCGCCCCGGAACTGGCGGTACTGCAGTTGCCCCAGCGCTGTGAGGTTGTTCTCCATTTCCTTTTCCAGCTTGGAGATGTCGTACTTAAGTTTGGTTACTTCCACCAACTCCGAGGACTTCCTGGCAATCCCCTTGGCCAGATCACCCACATCCCTGGCCTTAACCCCGGCCCTTTCGCCGACTACCTTGGCCTTCTCCCCGACTACCTTGGCCGTTTCCCCGGCCTTTCCCCCTACTACCTTGGCCTTTTCGCCAACAACCTTGGCCCGGTCTCCGATCTTGTGGAAGATTTCCATTCTCTCTCAGCTCCTTTCCATATTATTCATTCTACCCGGCGGGTGGAAATCCCTGCCGTTCCCGCGCTTGACGGCGACCTAAAATAATTGTATGATGCCTGGGATGTTTCAATCCACGCCTCCGTGCGGGGGTGACTCACGGTCTGGAGAGGAAAGACGCATGGCAGCTACGGCAGGCAAAGGACAGAAATTTCTCCGGTTGGCCTTGGTCCTGGTTCCCGCCGTCATCTTCATCACCTATTATCTGTCCGGACTGCACAACCGGCCCCAAGCTTCTCCCCCGGTGCAGCCGCCAACCATGACCGTCAACACCGGAACTCCGGTCAACCTGGGAGACCACTCCTTCCGGGCCGGGAGTCCGGCACCGGTTTTTACCCGGACCATCAGCGAACCGGGCAACACCATCCTGGCCGCTCCCAATCAGACCTTCGTTATTATTCCCGTAATTATCCTGCAACATGATGAGCCGGCCCGGCCCCCGGGCCTGACTTGGCAACTGGTCGACGACGCGGGTGTTGCCCACCCGCCCGTGCAGCCTAAAAACCTGCTGGTACCACCGGCTGTGACCGTGCCTCAGACGCTGAACCCCGTCTACCTGGTCTTTGCCCTGCCGGCCAACTCCCGCCAGCCTTTTCTCCTGCTGCTCTCACCCTGGGGCCAGGCCGCCTGGCGTTTGAATCGCCCGGCCGGTTAGACCCCTTCCCCCGTCTCCAGTTCCCGCGCCGCCAGCGGCAGGGCCTCCAGAATGTCGCCGGCCACCAGACCCATCATCCCCCTGGCGCGGGCCGCAATGTCCCCGGCCAGGCCGTGCAGATAGGCGGCCGCAGCCGCGGCCCGGGCCGGTTCCAGACCCTGGGCCAGCAAGCCGGCCACCAGGCCTGTCAGAACATCACCGCTGCCCCCGGTGGCCATGCCCGGGTTGCCGGTCAGGTTGAGGTAGGCCTGGCCGTCCGGCGCGGCCACAATGGTGCGGGCCCCCTTCAGGAGAACCACCGACTGCCAGCTGGAGGCCGCCGTCTCGGCCGCCTCCAGCCGGTTCTCCTGCACCTTCTGCGTGGTGGTATCCAGAAGGCGGGCCATCTCTCCCGGGTGGGGCGTCAGCACCAGGGGAGCCTGGGCCTTGCGCAGGATCCCGCAGTCGCCCACTATGGCGTTTAATCCGTCCGCGTCCACCACGCAGGGCACCTGCACCGCGGCCACCAGCTCGCGTACCAGGGCGGTGGTTTCCAGGACGGTGGACAGTCCGGGCCCGATGGCCAGCACGTCACAGTTTTCCAGGAAGGCCAGAATTTCCTGGCGGGCGGCCCGGTTGATCACCCCGGTACCCCCGTCCGGCAGGGGCAGCACCATCACCTCGGTCAACTTGGCCGCCACCACCGCAGCCAGGCTCTCCGGCACCCCGACCGTCACCAGGCCGGCACCGCCTCTAGCCGCCCCGTTGCCGGCCAGGCAGGCCGCTCCCAGCATACCCTTGGAGCCGGCCACCACCAGCACCCGGCCGAAATCACCCTTGTGGGCGGCCGGAGGGCGTGAACCCAGCCAACTCTTCACCAGTTCGGGCGTCAGAAGGCGCCGGCGCAGTCCTTCCCGCTCCACCAGGACGGCGGGCAGGGAGATATCGGCAACCTTCACTTCCCCCACGTAATCCACCGCCGGCTCCAGAAGGAGGCCCAATTTGGGCAGGCCGAAGGTCACCGTCTGGGCCGCCCGGATGCAGGGACCGGACACCCGGCCGGTATCGGCCTCCAGGCCCGAAGGTATATCAACCGAGACGATGGGCTTGCGGCTGGCGTTCAAGAGGTCGATGACCTGCCCGACCCGGCCGCTGACCTTGCCCTTGAAGCCGGTGCCGTAAATGGCGTCCACGATCAGATCGGTATTCATCAGCACCAGGCGCACGATGTTGATGGCATCGCCCTGGTGCAGGGAATAGACTTTTTGGCCCATCTTGCGCCAGATGTCCAGGTTGAGGCGGGCGTCGCCGGCTACCTCCTCCGGCGCCACCAAAAGCATCACCTTAACCTCGGCCCCCTGGTTGAAAAGATGGCGGGCCGCCACCAGGCCGTCACCGCCGTTGTTTCCCTTGCCGGCAAACACGGTGATCACCCGGCCCTTCAGGTCGCCGGTCATCTTGCGCACCGTGTCGGCCACCTGCCGCCCCGCATTTTCCATCATAACCGGACCCGGCAGGCCAAACTCGCTCACTGCCGCCTGATCCAGCCGGCGCATCTCCTCAGCGGTGGCTACCCACATTCCGGATCATCTCCCTCCAAGGCTACGGCAAACACCAAGGCCCGACCCGGCTGATTGCCGCGTCGTCCGCTCCGATACTCCATGCAAAACAGGTTCGCCAGCCCGTGTCCAATACCTGCCAGACGGCTTTCCCTATCCCCTGTCCGGCCAAAGGTAAAAATAAGCCCGTGAAAGGCAAATGCATCCGCTTGCAGGCTAAAATCTGCCGCTGGCGGCGAAATATTTACCACTTAGCTCTACAAAGATTCAATTGAACCTTCTTTGAAAGGAGTTCCTGCCTGTACGTGGAAGAACGTAAGGACCTTGTTCTAAGTTTGTCCCTGAGTCGACAAATTATGGTACAGTGGACGTATCCTAAACAAGATATTTACCGCAGCCGGGAAACCAACTCTTCCCCACGCCGTGACCGCGGTGCTGAGCCGCGCTTTGGTATACCGGTGCAAGACCGGGGATAGCAGGCCGCGCGGGCGATGGCGCCGGCAGCAGGGCTTGTCCCGGCTAAACAGCCGCCGTTGCGGCTTAAGGGGTTTGGTGTTCTATTGTCAAGAAGCCGGCGAGGGCCCGCTTGTGGCCCCGGAAATTAGACGGGAAAGGGAGGTGAGGCGCCGGAGGCCGGGAGACGGCTTTGGGCTGACACGGTTATAGCAGCGGTCGGAAGGGTTTGGGGCGATATTTGGTTGTCGAGACGCGGGGCGAAAAGTTCTTGTGAATTCAGAAATTTTCCATGATTTCGATCATTCTTCTGATGCAGCAATAGCTTTCCATGTTGCCGGTCCCCGCTTTGGGGGAGGAGGGATCACAAGTAAGTCTGGTTGGCTAACTTTCCGGTCTTCGCCGGCAGGCCCCTGGAAAACCGCTGGCCCTGGCGGCGAGTTAACAGGGAGACTCTGCCGTGAACCATGCGCGGCAACTATTTGGAAATCCCATCTTGGGCAACGCGAAAGGAGAACGATCAATGGCAGACGAGGATCTCAAGGCAGGCGCCAAGGAAGAAAATGTCGAATCAACCGAAGCCCATTACGCGGTACACTGGCAGGAGGAAGAGTATTACTATCCTCCCGTGAAGTTCGTCGGTCAGGCCAATTTGACCGATCCCGCCATTTTTGATCGTTTTAGCTTGGAGAACTTCCCCGATTACTATAGGGAATTTGCCGATTTACTCGACTGGGACGAATACTGGCACACCACCCTGGATACCAGCGACGCCCCCTGCTGGAAATGGTTTGTGGGCGGCAAGCTGAACGCCAGTTATAACTGCATTGACCGGCACCTGGCCAAGTACAAGAACAAGACCGCCATCCACTTCGTGCCGGAGCCGGAAGACGAGCCCATCCAGCACATCACCTACCAGGAGTTGTACCGGCGGGTCAACGAGATGGCCGCCCTCCTGAAGGATTACTGCGGCCTCAAGGCCGGTGACCGGGTCACCCTGCACCTGCCCATGGTACCGGAGTTGCCCATTACCATGCTGGCCTGCGCCCGCCTGGGCGTGATCCACTCCGAAGTCTACGGCGGCTTTTCGGGCAACGCCTGCGGCGACCGCATCGCCGACTCGGGCAGCCGGATCCTCATCACCATCGACGGTTACTACCGCAACGGCAAGCTCATCGACCACAAGGTCAACGCCGCGGATGCCCTGGCCGTAGCCGCCAAGGAAGGCCAGGAGGTCGACAAGGTTCTGGTCTGGCAGCGCTATCCCGGTAAGTACTCGTCGAAGGCCCCCATGGTGGAAGGCCGCGACTACTTCGTGAACGATATCCTGAAGAACTATTACCACCAGGAAGTCAAACCGGTTTCCATGCCGGCCGAGGACGTGCTCTTCCTGATGTACACCTCGGGCACCACGGCCAAGCCCAAGGGCGCCCAGCACTCGATCGGCGGCTACATGGCCTATGTGACGGCCATGTCGAAATACATTCAGGACATCCACCCGGAGGACGTCTACTGGTGCATGGCGGACATCGGCTGGATCACCGGCCACTCCTTCATCGTCTACGGCCCCCTGGCCCTGGCCGCCAGCTCGGTGATCTACGAAGGAGTGCCCACCTATCCGGATGCCGGACGGCCCTGGCGTATCGCCGAAGAACTGGACGTCAACATCTTCCACACCGCTCCGACCACCATTCGCATGCTGCGGAAAGCCGGGCCGGACGAACCGCAGAAGTACAACTACCACTTCAAGCACATGACCACGGTGGGCGAGCCCATCGAACCGGCTGTCTGGCGCTGGTACTACGAGGTGGTCGGCAAGAAGGATGTCGCGATCGTCGATACCTGGTGGCAGACCGAAAACGGCGGCTTCCTCTGCAGCACCGTGCCGGCCCTGTCGCCCATGAAGCCGGGTAGCGCCGGCCGCGGGGTTCCGGGTATTCATCCAGTCATCTTCGACGACGACGGCGCAGAAATCCCGGCCGGCTCGGGCAAGGCCGGCAACATCTGCATCAGGAATCCCTGGCCGGGTTCCTTCCAGACCATCTGGGGCGACCGGGACCGCTACGTCAAGACCTATTACGCCAAGTACTGCAAGAACCCGGAGAGCAAGGACTGGCGCGACTGGCCCTACATGGCCGGTGACGCGGCCGTGCAATCCGCCGACGGCTATTACCGTATCCTCGGCCGGGTGGACGACGTCATCAACGTGGCCGGCCACCGGCTAGGCACGAAGGAACTGGAAGCCGCCGCCTTGACCGTGGACGAGGTGGCCGAAGCCGCCGTCATCGCCGCCCTGGACGAGGTGAGAGGCCACGTGCCCGACATGTATATCTCGCTCAAGCCCGGCTTCCCGGCGACCAAGGAGTTGGAGAAGAAGATTTCCGACGCCGTGTCGTCCATCCTGGGCAAGATCGCCCGGCCTAACAGTGTCTACATCGTGAACGACATGCCCAAGACCCGCTCCGGCAAGATCATGCGCCGGGTGCTGGCTTCCATCTCCAACAAGAAGGATGTCGGCGACACGACCACCCTGGCCAACCCCGACATCGTGGAAGAAATCCGGAAGCAGGTTCAGGGAAGCTAGGTTACCGGCCCGTAACTTACGGTTAAGCCAAGGCGGGTAGCTTGTTACCGGCACCACGCAGGGGCGGGGGAAGTTCCCCCGCCCCTGCGTATGCCTGCGGCGGCCCGGGGCACAATGGTGGAGGAATGAAAATAACCCGGTCTGTCAAGGGGCAGGCGGTAGCCGCCTTCGTCACCCTGAAGGAAAACGCCCCTCCGGCCCCGAACTTCTCAACGAGTTGAAGGCGCACATGGCCAAGAAGATCGGTGCCCTGGCCAGGCCGGACGACATCTTCTTCACCGCCGAACTGCCCAAGACCCGCAGCGGTAAGATCATGCGCCGGCTCCTCCGGGACATCGCCGAGGGCCGCGCCCTGGGAGACACCACCACCCTGGCCGACCCCACGGTGGTGGCCCAACTCAAGGACAAGTACGCCTCCGAGGAATAGGACAGGGTAAGACAGGGCCCCCGCTACGAAGCGGGGGCCTTTTCCTTTACCGCCCGCAAAATGCCGGCGGCCTTTTTCAGGGCGGCGCTTTTGGCCTCCGCCGCGGACAGGCCGCGGCTGGTGAAGGACACCGCCAGGGAATAGGTGGACGGCGCCAGGTCGACGAAGATCACCCGGCAGGTACCGGCCACCACCCACTCCTCGCCACCCAGGCCGCGCCAAAGGGCCTGTTCGACCCGTTCGGGATCCAGGGCGGCGTCCACGTCAAAGCGAAAGCTCACCCCCTGCCCGGGGGTGCGGCTCAGGTTTTCTATGGCCGCCTGGATCATGATCCCGTTGGGAATGAGCAGAACGGGGCCCTCGTCGGTTTGGAGAGCGGTGTGCATCATCCTGAGGTCGATGACCCTGCCGGTGTGGACCGGCCGGAGCGCCTCGTGGGGGTAGGACGGCAGCAGGACCGGATACTGCCAGGTCATAAAGGTAACCCGGTCCCCCACCTCGAACGGCCGGGTCAGGACCAGGGCCACCCCGGCCAGCAGGTTGGCCAGGACGGTCTGGCCGGCCAGTCCCAGCAGGACGGTCAGAAAGGCGCCACCGAAGAGAGCGTTGGAAAAGCTGACCCCGAAAGCCCCGAATACGGCCACGGCCACGGCCAGGTAGATGAAGAGACGGGTCAGGAAGCGCAGCATGGCCTGGCGGCGCAGGCCCGGATAGACAGCGGAATACCGGAAGACGTAACGCTCGACGATGAAAGAGGCCAGGTAACCGGTGACCAGGATGATCAGGGAATTCAAAATATCCCCGTAGATGACGGACGGGTACGTCATACGGCCGTGGACGACCAGTTGACGGGCCCAAAAAAGCGCCGTCACCACGGCGGCGGTCAACAGAAAGTAAAGCAGCAGGCGGAAAAGGGACTGCTGTTTCGGCTGGTTCATAATCAAGACCCCCTCGGATCCTCCCGGCTCTCTCCCCCGTCATTCTACCATCGCGGGCTTCTCCGGTCAAAAATGACCATTCCGCCACAGAAATGGCACCTCTTTGACCTTTACATCTCCGCTTAATAGGGGTAAAATGCATGTCATAAGGATGCACCAAATGCATGTTCGCAGAATTCAGGTTTTTTCCTTGCCGTATTTTCCAGACCCCGGGTCATATTGGCGATCGATCTTACTTTTCCCCGAGGAACGGTGGAAATTATGGACATTAACGCACTAAAGACTCTGGGGCCGGGAGAGCACGCCTGTTGTTTCTTCCGCCGCAACGTTCAGGTCATCACCACAACCACCGCCGCGGCGCGGGCACTGCCCGGCCGCCCGGAGCTTCATTTCTTTTTCGCCGCCGGGGAACTGGAAGAGCATCTGCTCTCCCTGCTGGGCGCCGGTTTTCAGGCGGGCCCCGATCTCGCGGACCAAAAACTCGTTATTTGCCCCGATCCGCTGCTGACCGGTCCGGAACGTCCCGGCGAACAGATCATCCGGAAGGTCGATGCCATTATCCGAACACACGCTCCGGGCACAGCCGTTCACCTGAGCCTGATGCTGACCGGCCTGGCCTCAGCATACCCCCCGGCGGAGTGGTTCTGGCACCTGGGAGCATTCAATTCCTACCTGCGGCAGAGGAACTTCAGCTGTATGTCTTTTTACCTGGAGTCGGCCTTTTCGCCCTCCTTCGTCTTCCAGAGCCTGCGGGTTCATCCCCTGCTCATCGCGGAGGGAGCGGCCCTCACCAATCCGCACTATATTCCGGCGGTCAGCCTGGCCGCAACCCTGGACCATCCCAAGCCCGGCCGGGCGGCCCTGAACCAGGCAGGCCGGGACGATTCCGTCCGGGCGACCCCGCTGGCGGACCCGCGCCAGCCACTCCCTGCCGGCCGGCCGGACCAGACCCCGGACAGTTCGCCCGCCCAGGCTTATTTCGACCTGGCCACCATCACCCCCGCCCCCGTGCTGCACACCGATGCCAAGGGCCTCATCAGCTACGCCAACGCCCACGCCGCCGCGCTGCTCCACCAGGAAGAAACCAGCCTGACCGGGTTGCCATTTGCGGAGCTGATCCAACCGGCAGACCGGGCCCAGGCCGGTCTGTGGCTGGGGGATATACTGGCCGGCGGGCAGATCACGCCCCTGGAGGTCCGCATCCAAACCGGGCGCGGCACCAGGGTCCGTTGTCACGCCGCCCGCATGGGACAGGGCTGCCAGGTCGTTTGGGAGGACTTAAGCCTCCGGGACAGGCTCGAGTTGTCCACCATGTTGAACGAGCGCCTCAGCGAGGTCTGTGATGAGTTGAAGGAATTGACCATCCGGGACGCCCTCACCGGTCTGTATAACCGCCAGTACTTCGAAGAGGAAGTCCGCCGTTTTAAGAATCCCCGCCAGTGGCCGGTCAGCGCCCTGCTGATCGATGTGGACGGTCTGAAGCAAATCAACGACACCTGCGGGCACGCCCGGGGGGACCTCGCGCTGAAGCGGGCCGCCGAGGCCATCAGGGCCCCCTTCCGCCAAGGGGATGTCATTGCCCGGATCGGCGGCGACGAGTTCGCCGTGGTCCTGCCACGGACCAACTTTGCCACGGCCCTGGCCCGCAAAGAGGAAATATTGCAGGAGGTGGCGGCCATAAACAGCCGGGGCGAGGTCAATTTAAGCCTTTCCATCGGCACGGCCACCAGCGAGGGTCCCGAACCCGGCGTCGACGAACTGATCAACCTGGCCGACATGGACATGTACCGGGTCAAGAGCAGGGCCGGCCGGCGAAGACACGTAGGAGCGCCAGGATAATCCGACCCGGACCCGGAGGGCCGGGGCTTAACGACGGAGTTCCCCAGCCTGACCCGGCTCGCGGATAACGGGCGCCCCAAACCCAAGGCGAAGGTTATCCACCCGGACGACCATCAGGGGCTGGAGCGCAGAAACATCGGGGAAGAAACGGCTGTCCACCGACATCTCCAGGACCTTGGCCGGACGGATGATGCCCCGGCCGTGCAGGCGGGTCAAGAAGGTCTTTCCGTCCAGCACCTGTCCCAAAGGCACCGGCCACCAAAGAGTTCCCGCCCAAAAGCGGAACCAACCCGCCTGCAACCTTATTTCCATGACCCGGTCACTCCCCACGGTCACGGTCACGGTCCGGGTACTCTCGTCCTCGTCCCGGAACAGGAAGGATGCCTGTTCTTTCGGTATGCCCCAATTCTCCCGGCCGCTCCGCAAACTGACCATGGTGGAAACGAAAATCGTGGTGATGGAATAGGGCCTCCCCCCGGCCAGGGCAAAGCGGCCGGGGATGAAAAGAAGTTCGGAATAGGGCCCGGCCGGAGAGTGTTCGTAGTCCACCAGCATGACACTGCCAAGCCCCCCCTGGAAACTCTCCGCCATGGACGGCGGATACCCGCCAGCCTGAGACAGGAAACGGCGGGGAAACCGGTACAGCAGGACATAGGCCTGACCGGTCAGCTGCCAGGGCGCCGGCAGTCTGGCCACCCCGTTCCAGTCGTAATCCGGCAACCATGACCACCCCCTGCAGCCTTCGTCTGCCCGGCTATCCCCGTCCCACCGCCGGACGGACTTTATGTATCGATGGAGCCCCTGCCAATATACCCATCCAGCCGGGCGGACAGGCCGGAGAAGGAAACCAGGACCGGAGCAGCCGTGAAGACGCCGACATAGAGACCCGAAAGTATTAGGGCAACTATCCGGTAATGCAGCACCGGAGAGAGGGGATCGACCGATGTGAACAGGGAGCTGAACGGGCCTATGGAAAGAAAGGCCATCAGCATGATCAGGAAATTCAAAAAAGCTGCCGCCCATTTCGCCTCCGTCGACAGGGAAACCGCCATGATTACCATTAGAGATAAGACCATAGCCATAAAGAAATAGATGGAACCCTCATATTGTCCCGGCGGGAAACCGGCAACCGGTTGGTCCTGCACATGCATACCCAGCCGGCGGAAATCGGGCACGCCCAGACCGGCGTAGCTGCTCCAGGGACCCCCCAGGTCGCTAAACACACCGGGGGTTCCCTGATATCGGTAAAGCAGACTGACCGCCTGGTTCGCCGTCAACTGATCCGGCATTTCCGTGGCCCACAAGGCTGCCAGAATGGGGGCGGCGAAGCTGGCCCCCATGCCGGCCGTCCACACCCCGCCAATATTGATCGCGTAGCCGGGAAAGCCGGCCACAAACGCCACATCGGGGGTCGCGCGCCAGGGTGACGGGACGGCCTTGTCCTGGTATGACGGCTGCGCAAAAGACAGCCAGTCGTAGCCCCCGGCCGTGCCCGGCCAGACTCGCGGTCCGGTCAGGCTGCCGGCCGGGGTGAGACTTACGCCCCCGACGGAAATGACCCCGGGCAGCATGCCCGGAAAGGTGGCGGCCGGTCCGCTGTCGCCGGCGGCAGCGAAAAAGGGGGCTTCCGACAGAGCCTCCGCACCCACCAGGCTGAATTGCCGGAGCGCCGCCGTGGCCTGCCAGCCGTTTAAGATAACGCTGGTGGAAACCACGGTGGGGTTTAGGCGCCTTATGTCCCGGGCTACTTGTAGCCAGGGCAGGAACGGTAGTACGCCGGCCGACAGGGTGTCCGGCAGGGTAATTACGGCAATCCTGGCCTGGGGGGCGATTGTATGGACCCACTCGATATCCAGGGTTTCTTCAGCATTATCCTTCCCCGCGCCAGGGGAATCTTCCGTCAGGATGACCGGCCGGGGCAGGCCGAACTGGCGGTCGAAAGCGTTGATGCCGGTCATGTCCAGCCGGGACGGCTCTTCGATCAGGGCTATAGTGTCACCCCGGCCCGCATGGCCGAGCCGGTACTGCTCATCCAGGCGGAGAAGACGCCACAACCGGGCGGGAATCAGGACGGAGGGGTCTTGGCGCATCAACTGCCGGTAGCTTCGGGGACTACTCTGTCCGGTCACGTGGATGGACGGCCAGGATACCGGTATGGGGTTGACAATATCAAAACCGGTGAAGTAGATTAGGCTCAGGGAGAATATAAAAGAGGCCGTCAGGGTGGCGATCAGCCTGGGATTTACCAAAAAGGATCCGAGCCGCGTTGCAACACGTTCCCGGACCGGCAGGACCGTTTTCATTCCTGGTCATCACCTCACCCGGTAGTCTTCACCTGCTAAGATATTTGACGTCAACGCGGACAGTCCTGCGGACCGTTCCGCCCGGAAAGGGGATTTCCCGCATGCGTAAAGCCCTCACCGCCCTGGTCACCCTGGCCCTGTGTCTGTTCCTGGTCCTGCCGGCCCAGGCCGACCCGGCCTACCGCACGGCCGTCTTCACCATCGGGAGCACCACCACCGCCGTCAACGGCCAAACCCTGACCATGGACCTGGCCCCCTTTGTGGACCCGGCCACCGGCCGCACCTACGTGCCGGTGCGCTATCTGGCCGGCGCCCTGGGAGCCCAGGTGGCCTGGGATGCCGCCAACCAGACGATTACCCTGACCATGCCCGGTAGCGTCGTAGTGCTGACCATAGGCTCGTCAGTCCTGGTGGTCAACGGCCAGGCCCTCTCCATGGATGCGACCCCCCAAATCGTGCCGCCGGGCCGCACCGTGCTGCCGGCCCGCTGGGTAGCCGAAGCCTTCGGTTTCACGGTCAACTGGCTGCCGGTCCTGCACCAGGTGTACGTCACCGACCAGCCCCCGGTAACCCTGACTCCCTCGCTGCCCGCCGGGGCCTGACCGGCCGGACAC
>DATKUX010000030.1:0-29521 GCA_035530395.1 Spirochaetia bacterium | reverse complement strand
GGCCGGATCTAACGCTGAGTGTGACGAAGAACGGACTACTTCGTGCGGTTTCGGAGCAATAGGCATCGCTGTTTCCATGATATAAAATCGCCCCAGGCCAGTGGGCGCAAGGCTTTCGGAGCTAACCTTATAGTCATATAGGACAATGCCGCTCCAGGACCTGATAAAGGAAATGCGGATTAAGTTGCAGGGGTACTATCGTCAGTGTGGAGTGACAGATAACTATCCAATGCTGGCAAAATACCGGCATGAAACCATTGGACTACTGTTCAAATGGCTCAATAGAAGGAGTCAACGGGGCAGTTGGGACTGGGATAAGTTCAACGCGCTGTTGAAAACGTGGAATCTGCCAACCCCCAAAATATATGTGAACATATACGACCGGGCCCGACTACAGCGAATCCGTGAATTACGTTACTGAGGAGCCGTGTGCGTAAATAGCGCCAGCACGGTTCTGTGAGGGGGCAGGCGGCCAAGGTGTGCCATGCCGGTTAAGCAGAGGACACTGTCCTGAAAGGGATAGTAACAGGGATTGCTTCTATGGCTAAAGCCCCAAGGCCCCTCTCTACTCGACACCAAAGTGCAGGCGGGCAGTGTTGCTTTGGTAACCGCCAGGGACGGCGCCCAATTACCCGGGACTGAGCTGGTGGCCAGGTCGACCACCGGTCACAACAGTTTTCAGGATGCAGCCGGGTTTCTGGAGAAGGGTGGTCAACGCGGACCGCAGCTGGATATACTGCCTCCCGGAACGTATTACATCAACCCTCTGATGTTTGCCGTAGAGTTGGATAGTGCTACGGTCGTGGACCAGGGGCAGGTCGCCGTGATTATAAGCAATGTGGGGGAGGAGCCGGATACAAGTTTGGCTGTCGGTGACACAATGCCCGATACTGGTAAGATAGAAAGGTATGTTGTGTCCAAAGGGGCCAGAGGTATCCAGTCAGATGTGCTCGGACCGGGCACGTATTATATCAACAAGAGGGCTTACCGTTCCATTATAGTTAATACGACCAATATAACGATAGACTGGGACGAAAACAGCTCGACGGCATTCGATCCTTTGCAGGTTGTCAGTAAGGATGGCTTCAATATAAAGGTTGGTGTAAAAGTAGTAATAAGGGTACAGCCCGAGCAGGCACCTTACATGGTAGCTAGAATAGGTAGTGTGGATAACCTGATCTCCAACGTCATCCACCCGCTGATTGATTCGTCGTTTAGGAACCAGGCTTCTTCTACCCAGGCCATGGAATTCCTGCAAGACCGTCATGAACAGCAGGAGAGGGCATTCAATAAGGTTCACCAGGAGCTAAGTAAATATTATGTCGAAGTGTTATCGGTATTGATTTGTCAGATAATGTTGCCCGAGTCTCTGATGGAAACCCAGACCAATAAAGTACTGGCCGGTCAGAGACAAAGCATGTACGATGAACAACAGAAGGCGGAGGAAAAGAGAATCAACATGGAGCGCACCCGCGCCCAGGCCGATAAGCAAAAGGACCTGGTGACGGCCGAAATAGACGTTCAGGTGGCAAGACAAAGCAAACAAAAGACCATAACCCTGGCCGAAGGGACGTCTGAGAAACTCAAGCTGGAGGGTGCCGGCGAAGCATCGAAGATTCTCGAAATAGGTAAGGCCACTGCGGAAGCGTATGATTTGACAAGCAAGGCTATAGGTTCCAGCGGCTTAACGGCCATAGAGATGATGAAGCTGATCTCGGCGGGCAACATTAAAATCACACCGGACATTTTGTTGTCAGGTCAGAATGAACCCGGTTCGGTCATGAACCTGATGTTGCTGGATATGCTCAGATCCGATCAGAACAAGAAAGAAGCTGCGGCGGCCCAAGCACCTACGGCTTGACCCTGCAACGCGTAAACTTTGGAGATGACCGGGCTGGACCGCCGGGGCCTCTACGGGCGCGAGGGGCGCATTACCCTCCCGGTGGTAATTGCTCCAGCTCGGTCATCTCTATTATTTCGTGCTGCTTGAACGGCTACCCGTCCACGATCGGGCGGTCTGGGTGCACCATTCCCATTATTATATCGCCATTTTCCAGACAACCGACGTTCCGGTGAGTTCCCGGCGCGGCTTCCGGGGTCAGGGCCGGCCCACCCCGGCCAGGGCCAGATGGTAGGCCGCCAGGGAGAGAGTCGCGGCCAGAACCAGGCTGTAGACCACGGAAAAGAGCGTCCATTTCAGGGAGCCGCTCTCGGTGCGGATGGTGTAGACGGTAACCAGGCAGGGCAGGTAGAACATGGAGAACACGAAAAAGGACAGGCCGGAGGCAAAGGGGAGGTTTTTGGTCAGCACGGTGCTGATATTGGATTCGTTGGCGTGGTAGAGCACCCCCAGCGTGGCCAGGGTTGTCTCCTTGGCCGAGAAGCCGGCCACCAGGGCCACGATGAGACGCCAGTCGAAACCGAAGGGCCGGCCCAGTGGGGCCAGCCAGTGGCCGGCAATGCCCAGGAGGCTGTGTCCGATGTCCCCGCCGGGAAAGTTGGCCAGAAACCACAGCAGGGCGCTTACTACGGCAATGAAGGTGGCGGCCCGGCGGAAATAGCTACGGGTCTTGTGCCAGGCGTAGTTGACGATGTTGTACCAGTTGGGCAACCGGTACATGGGTAGTTCGATGAAAAAGAGGTTCCTTTCGCCCTTGAGCACCGTGCTCTTCAAAATCAGGCTGGTCGCGCTGATCAGGATGAAGCCGGTCAGGTAGAGACCCAGCATTACCCACGGGCCTTCCGCCGGGCGGAAAAGCGCGCCGATCAGGGCTACCGCCACCACCTGGCGCGCCGAACAGATGGTGAGGGGCGTGACCATGATGGTTAACAGCTTATCCCGGTTGTTTTCCGCGGTACGGGCGGCCATGATGGCCGGCACGTTGCAACCGTAACCCATCAGGAGGCTGATAAAGGATTTGCCAGGAAGCCCCAGGGGGCCCAGGAAGCGGTCAATGACGAAGGCGGCCCGGGCGAAGTAACCCACATCCTCCATGAGGCCGAACAAGGTGAAACTGATGAAGATCAGGGGCACGAAGCTCATGGCCGTACCTACGCCGGCTAAAATACCCCCGGATAGGAGGTGGGTGAACCAGACCGGCACGGGTGGCCCCAGGTAGGTGTCCACCAGGCCGCTCAACCAGGCAAACAAGTTGCCGATGATATCCTGAAGCGGAATGGCCAGCTTGAAGACTACCAGGAAGATGGCGGCCAGGGCCGTCAGCAGTATGGGCAGGCCGAGCCAGCGGTTGGTCAGGACCTGGTCCACCCGGTCACTGGGAGAAAGGCGACCGAGGTTGTCGCGCCTTGCAGCGGTGTCCAGAACGGTATTGATCCAGCGGTAGCGTTCCCCGGCCAGGAGGTCGCTTCGGTCCGGCAGTTGCTCAAGGAGTTGCCGGATCACGGTCATGTCTCCGCTGTCGATTTGGGCGGCTAGCATCTGGTTTACCTGGGTGTCGTCCTCCAACAGCTTGATGGCCAGCCAGCGGGGCGGGTAATGTGCCAGGTCATATTTTGGCAGGAGGGCTGCTATTTTCCCCAAGACATCCTCCACCGCAACGGAAAAGCGAAAGTTGCCCCGCGCGGCGGGCTGGTTGATTGATCTGCCAACCAGTTCGTAAAGGCCGGTTAGATCAGCCCGGCGGTTGGTCACCAGGGGAAGCACCGGAAGCCCCAGGGCGGCCGAAAGGGCCGCGACATCGATATGGTAGCCCTTTTGACCGGCCAGGTCCATCATGTTCAAAAGCACAACCACCGGGCGCTCCAGATCCATGACCTCGGTGGTCAGGTAGAGGTTGCGCTCCAGGTTGGCGGCGTCCACCACGTTGATGATCAGTTCCGGATTGTCCTGCAGGATGAAGTCACGGGTGACAAGCTCTTCGAGGGTATGGGAGGTGAGACTGTAGGTTCCCGGCAGGTCGATCAGACGCGCTTCCCGTCCGTCCGGCCAGGTCATGGTGCCTTCTTTTTTTTCTACTGTTTTTCCCGGCCAGTTCCCAACGTGCTGGCGCAGACCCGTCAAGGCGTTAAAGACCGATGACTTGCCCACGTTGGGTTGACCGGTCAGTGCTATTACCGTCATGCCATGACACCTCTCAGACCGGCTGACACTGAATGCGGGCGGCTGTTTCCGGGCCGAGCCCGAGCCGGGAGTCCCGCACGGCGATGATCATCCGGCCGCCTTCTTTGCTGATCACGGCCACTTCGGTACCCCAGGTCAGACCCAGGGATAAAAGACGTCTTTTCAGGGCCTGCGGCACACTCAGACCCTCTATACGGGCCCGGTCTCCCGGTCTGAGGGACTGCAGGGTCCGGTCCGGTGGTAGTGGCGAATCTGAAACGGCCTGGGCCCATTCCCGGTTGGCGCACATTTCGGGGCAGTTGCAATTTTCCGGGCTGTCGCAGCGGCAGGGAGAGACGGGCTGCCGGAGCGCGGGGAAAAGTCCGGCCAGACAACGTAAGGAGGACCTTTCCTGCGGTCGTACTTTCATCCATCAAGCCTCCATTCCCCTGGTCGCTCTTTTCTCCCCTCATTATAATGAAAATCATTATCACTTGTCAATCGGCTAACTGGAGAAAATCTGTTTTATCGACCGTTTGGAAGGTTAATAAACGAAACAAATGTGTCGATATGCATGGTAGTTCGGCCGTTATTTTGCTTGGACGCCGCTACCGGCTGGTAAAGGGGGTTTTCGGTTTTGCGGGTTTATCTGGCCCTGGTAGCCGGGCTTGTCTGTCTTGTGGCCGGAGGAGGGGCGGTACTGGGAGGGGTCGTGGCCGGTTCCGGCCTGTATTTCTACCTGTTGGCCTTGCTGGGCCTGGGCATGGCCATATTTCTCGCTCTTTTTCTCCTGCGTGGTCCGGAGGGAGAAATCAGACGCCTGCTTGTTATGACACAGACTTCAATTAAAGGGCATCTGGTGTTAGCTACCGGTACCTTCCGGCGGGCGGAGTTGATAGGCCTCAAGAATGGCTTGAACCGGATGCAGGAACGCATGATCGAATACCTCCGGACGATTGAAGATAACACAGCGGTGCTGGAACAAACGGGAACACAGGTGACGGCTGTTGCCGAACAGGTAAGTCATGCCAGCCAGAACCAGGCTGCCATGGTACAGGAAATGCTGGGGGGCATCGCAAAACTGGCGGTGGAAGCCAAAAGCGCGGCTCAGGGCGCCGAACAGGCGGCTTCAGCCGCCAGCCAGAGTGATCAGGCTGCGCGTCAGGGTGAACAGGCGGTGGAAGCTTTGATCCGGGACATTCACCTGGTGTCCGAGAGGATCGAAGGATTAAAGGAAATGTCGTCGCGGATCAGGGAAATCGTGGAAACGGTTAGCGATATCGCCGGAGACACAAACCTTTTGGCCATGAATGCCGCCGTGGAGGCGGCCCGGGCCGGATCCCTCGGCCGTGGCTTCGCCGTGGTGGCGGAAGAAGTCGGGAGACTGGCCGAAGGCGCAGCACATGCCGCCTCCCGCATCCGGGAGACGGTCAGTGACATGGAAACCGCTACCGGACGGACGGTGGAGACGGTTCTGACCAGTGGCCAATTGGCCGAGGATGTGGGGAAAACCTTTACCGGGATCAGAGAATTAGCCGGTCAGAATGCCGGAACCGCGGGGCAGTTGGCCGGAACCTGCCATCAGCAGGCTGCCACGACCGGAGTGATGGTGGCCAGGGTGGAACGGATCACGGAGATTACCGAGGAGGCCATGGCGACGGCCGAAGAAACATCCGCCAATATTCAAGAGTTGACGGCGCTCTCCGAGCGTATCAAGAAGGTTTTGGACATTTTTACTTACCGTGAGGCAGGTGAAGAAAAGACATGACCATCAGGCGATACCGGCTTTGGTTGACGGGTTCGGCCCTGGCCGTCACGCTGCTTTCCGCCTCAGCCGTAAGGCATGGCACCGTTCCCGCCCTGGCTGTGACGCTGGTGCTGGCGGCAATCGCCTTTATCGCGGGCTATGCAGCCTACGGTTTCACCGCGCCGCTGTTTAAGCGCTTCAACGAGGCTACCCGGCAGATAGGGCAAGGTGATCTCACGGGCGGCCTGGATCGCTTTCCCGCGCCCGGTGAATTTGGTCAGCTGGCCGAGAATGTGCGCAAAGTGTGCAAAGGCATGATTAAACACCTGGGTGAGATCGTCCGCAACATGGGTGTCCTGGAGAGGAATGCCGAACACATC
The DNA here is from genome assembly GCA_035530395.1 of Spirochaetia bacterium. Classification (GTDB taxonomy): domain Bacteria; phylum Bacillota; class Desulfotomaculia; order Desulfotomaculales; family JAJYZD01; genus JAJYZD01. Next base: position 23,334 of record DATKUX010000030.1, on the reverse strand, counting down.
AAGGGGGGAATCGAACAGGTTGTGCTGGGCGGTCGGGCGCAGGCCGCCGGAATCAAGGAGATCGTCAACCTGGTGGAGACCTACGAAGACAGGAACCAAAACAGCACCGACCTGTCCGCCTCGGCGCAAGCCTTGGCCGTCGATACAGGGGCCCTGGCGGTGCAGGGTGCGGAAAAGATCAGCAAGGTCCGGGAAATGATCGAGAAGATCCAGGTCCAGGTGCAGGCTGTGGAAAATGCGGCCGGCCAGATCGGTGAGACGGTCGAGTTGATTGCCGAAATGTCCGGGCAAACCAATTTTCTGGCCTTTTCCGCGGCCATTGAGGCGGCCAGGGCGGGCGAGCGCGGCCGCGGCTTTGCGATGGTGGCCGGTCAGGTTAACAGACTGGCCGAAGGTGCCGGCCAATCCACGACCGAAATAGCGGCGATCATCGAGGGTGTGTACCAGGGTGTGGCCGACACCAAGAGGGCGGTGCGGGAGGGGCTGGAGAGCCTGCAGCATTTTGAAACATCCTTTACCGACATCCGCAACAAGGCGCAGGGATCCCTGTCCATGGCCCGGGAGATAGGGGGCAGATTGAAAGAACAAGGCGCCACTGCGGCACAGGTGATCGAAAATGTCCGGTCGATCGCCGTTGTGGCGGGGGAAACGGCCGCCACGGCGGAGTCGATCGGTTCCTTGACCGGGGAACTGGGCAAAGTGGTCGAACGGTTCAGGGTGGTGGCCGATACTTACCGGATCTAGCTGGGGAGGCCCGGCCGAACGATTCAACAAAAGACTATGCGACAGCCGGGCGCGGACTGATACCGACCCGGCTGTTTCCTGAGATCCATGTCCTGTCCCAAGGTGATGACATGCCTTAACGCCCGGCAATAAGACCAGGCCTTTCCCAGGAAGATACTGCCTCCATATTTCTCATTTCCTTTGCTCCCCCCTTGCCTTTTAAAAGGTCCTTTTTAAGTGCCGCCGGGGGATTCTCCACTCTTGCCATGTACTGCCTGATCATGTTAAAATGTATGACGGTGCCAAAATACGCACGGCGTCCGAGCCCGGGGAGGGTGCCCGTTTCACCGGGACTGTCCGGGGATGAAGGCGGCGGAGGTAAAACCAAGGCGGGGGGAGGTGTTATTGATGGCCGTAATATCCATGAAGCAATTGCTGGAAGCCGGCGTGCACTTCGGCCACCAGACCAGGCGCTGGAATCCCAAAATGGCTCCATACATTTTTACCGATCGCAACGGTATTTACATCATCGACCTGCAGAAGACGGTAAAAAAGGTTGACGAAGCTTATCTCTTCGTGCGTGAACTGGCGGCGGCCGGTGGAACGGTGTTGTTTGTGGGCACTAAGAAACAGGCTCAGGACTCCGTAAGCGAAGAAGCGCAGCGTTGCGGTATGTTTTTCGTGAATCAACGCTGGCTCGGGGGCATGCTGACCAACTTCCAGACAATTCGGCGGCGGGTCGAACGGCTGCATGAACTGGAGAACATGGAAGAGTCGGGAAGGATGCAGTCCCTGCCCAAAAAAGAAGTGGCCGAGTTGATTCATGAAAAGGAGCGTTTGAACAAGTTCCTGGGTGGAATCAAGGAAATGAAGAAACTGCCCAGCGCCCTTTTTATAATCGACCCGCGCAAAGAGAGAATAGCCGTCGCTGAGGCGAGAAAGTTGCACATTCCCATTGTAGCGATAGTCGATACCAACTGTGACCCGGACGAAATCGACCATATCATTCCGGGCAACGACGATGCGATCCGGGCGGTGCGCCTTTTGACCGGCAAGATGGCCGACGCTGTTATCGAGGGTCGGCAAGGCGAGCAGATGGAAGCAGCAGCACCGGCAGCAGCACCGGCAGCAGTACAGGCAGCAGCACAGTAAGGGTTTCTCCGGAGGGCAGGGTTCCAGGGGAATCCTGCCCTTTTCCTTGGGTTTTTACATCCCGGGCCTGGCGGGTATACTATAGTTGAGGATGAGGCCGCCGCATCCTCCCCATTTTAACAGGGAGTCGAGGCGGCCCAAATATGCCCCAAAGAGGTTGTCGTGGAACGTTTTGCCATGGTATAATAATCCCATGGTAGGTGAAAAAAATGGCAGTGCTCAGAAATGTAATTTCAAGTCGACAGCGTGTAGGGGCATTCATCACCGGAAAGAGAGAAATGATGCGGCAGACCGAGGAAATCTACCGCGATATCCTCGGGTTTTACCTCAACGTGATTCATGACTGCCTCGACGAGCTGCCCAATTGGAACAGGAACATCACGAAGAACCTGGCACAAGACGAGGGGGTATTTTAATGGACATTAGTGCCAAATCGGTCAAGGAACTGCGGGAGCGCACCGGGGCGGGCATGATGGATTGCAAAAAGGCCTTGGGCGAAACGGGCGGCGATATGGACAAAGCCATAACCTTTCTCCGGGAGAAGGGTTTGGCGCAGGCGGCCAAGAAAGCGGGTCGTATTGCCGCGGAGGGTGTCGTGGAAGCCTACATCCACGGAGGGGGACGTATTGGAGTTCTCGTGGAGTTGAACTGCGAAACCGACTTTGTAGCCAAGACCGACGAATTCCGGGCCCTGGCCCGGGACATCGCCATGCAGGTGGCCGCGGCCCGGCCGGAATACGTACGCCGGGAGGATGTTCCGACCGAAACCGTTGAAAAGGAGCGGGCCATTTTGGCCGCCCAGGCGGCTACGGAAGGGAAACCGGCCAAGGTTATGGAGAAAATCGTGGAAGGCCGTCTGGACAAGTTTTTCAAGGACAGGTGCCTCTTGGAGCAGCCGTTTATTAAGAATCCTGACGTAAGTGTGCAGGATCTCCTGGTGGAGAAGATTGCCCGCATCGGTGAGAACATCAATGTCCGCCGCTTTGCGCGCTATGAAATGGGCGAGGGTTTGGCCAAGCGTGAAGACGATTTTGCGGCCGAGGTAGCCCAGATGGCCACTTGTAAGTAGGCTTGGACCGACTGGCGCCTACAGAGGAAACGCCGCTTCTAGAGAACTTTGGGAATCTGCGGGGAGGATTTGGGGTTCCCAATGTAGAAGTGGAGTGGGAAATGGAGGATTGCGTTTGGACGCTGGGAAGAAGCCGCTCCCCCATTACCGGCGGGTGGTCCTGAAAATTAGTGGCGAGGCGTTGGCTGGCGCGCAGGACCACGGTATCGACCCGGAAGTGGTGCACAGCATCGCCGGGCAGATCAAGGAGGTCGTCGGCCTGGGGTTGCAGTTGTCTCTCGTCATGGGCGGCGGCAACATCTGGCGGGGAATTTCCGGCAGCGCCCGTGGTATGGACCGGGCCATGGCCGACTACATGGGTATGCTGGCCACCGTGATAAATGCGCTGGCCATGCAGGACGGACTGGAGAAGGCCGGCGTCGATTCGCGGGTACAGACCGCCATCGCCATGCAGGAAGTGGCTGAACCGTACATCAGGCGGCGGGCCATCCGGCACCTGGAAAAGGGACGGGTGGTGATCTTTGGCGCCGGAACCGGCAACCCCTATTTTTCAACCGATACGTGTGCCGCCCTCCGGGCGGCGGAAATAGAAGCGCAAATCATCCTGATGGCCAAGCAGGTGGACGGGGTTTATGACTCGGATCCCATGAAAAACCCGGATGCCCGGAAGTTCGACACCCTTTCCTATATCGACGTTCTAAACATGGGTCTGGGAGTTATGGATGCCACCGCAACATCCCTGTGCATGGATAACGGAATACCGTTGATCGTTTTCAACCTCAACCGGGACGGAAATATCAGACGGGCGGTTTTGGGCGAAAAGGTAGGCACATATGTGGGAGGGGAAGTCTCTTGCCAGATGAGCATCTAAGCGCAGCCGAGAACTCCATGAAGAAAACGATAGAGGTTCTCAAGAAGGACCTGGGCGGCTTGAGGGCCGGCCGGGCGACTCCGGCCCTTCTGGATAAGGTTATGGTTTCCTATTACGGGACGCCGACCCCGGTCAATCAATTGGCCAATCTCTCGGTGCCGGAACCGCGTCTGCTGGTTATCGCGCCCTGGGACAAAAAAGTGTTGCCGGACATTGAACGCGCTATCCTCAAGTCCGACTTAGGGATTACGCCCACCAACGACGGCACGGTGATACGATTGGCCATTCCCCAGCTTACCAGCGAGCGCCGGGCCGAGCTGGCCAAGGCGGTCAAGAAAAAGGGCGAGGAAGCCCGGGTGGCGGTGCGCAATATCCGGCGGGAAGCCAACGATGCCCTCAAGGCGGCTGAGAAAGAGGGCAAGATGTCCGAGGACGAACTGAAACGCCGGCAGGACGAGGTCCAGAAGCTGACCGACCGGTACATCAAGGAGATTGACCTTGTGGTCGATACCAAGGAACAGGAACTCATGCAGGTATAGGTTCCGGAGCGGAGGGTTTCCGATGGATATTGGCAAGGACGCTCTGACCCGTTACCTCGTGGATATCCTGGAGAACATAGACAACAAAAGGCGGGTAGTGTTGAAATTCACGGCCGCCAGGCAAAAAGGTTGCGGGCGGCTCAGGGTGGTGCGGGTCACCGGGTGCGGTGACGGTCCGCTCATCCTGACCGTGGCCGTCGAAGGGAAGGGAGGTGGATGAACTGGCATATAAGATAACGGATGAGTGTCAGGCCTGCGGAACCTGCATGGATTCTTGTCCCAACGAGGCAATCAGCGAAGGCGATGTTTTCGTGATCAACCCGGACAAGTGTGAGGATTGTGGCACCTGTATGGATGCCTGTCCTACCGGAGCCATTGTGCAGGAATAGTGGTAAACCCCCTCGCTGGCGCAAGGGGGTTTACTAATTGCTTCGAAGGAAATATAATTAAGATGATTTGGGAAACGGAAACGGCAGGTAGGAATGTTCAGGCGCAAGGCTGATCCCGGAATAAACACCAGTACGGATGAGGAAAAAAACCTATTGGCAGCCCTCGACCGGTCCCGGCTACCGGTGCATGTGGCCATCATCATGGACGGCAACGGACGGTGGGCCCGGTCCCGGGGTCTTCCCCGCACCTTCGGTCATCGCGCCGGGGTGGAATCCCTGCGCGAGGTGGTGCGCGCCTCCAGTGACCTGGGGATAAAGATGTTGACGGTATACGCCTTTTCCACGGAGAACTGGCGCCGTCCCCGCGAGGAAGTCAGCCTCCTCATGAACCTCCTGGTGGAATACTTGAGCCGGGAGATAGACGAGTTGTGCCGCAACGGGGTCCGCATAGGCGCCATCGGGCGGATCGGGGAATTGCCGCCGCCGGCGGTGACGGCCCTGTCGCGGGCCCGGAAAAAGAGCGCTGGGAATGACGGACTCCTGTTGAATCTGGCTCTCAACTACGGTGGACGGGCGGAGATGGTGGATGCGGTGCGGGGGTTGGTGACCGACGTCATGGCTGGGAAACTTTCCCCGGACCAGGTGGATGAAAAAGCGGTGGGAAGTTATCTTTACACGGCCGGGCTACCCGACCCGGACCTCCTGATCCGGCCGTCCGGCGATCTACGCCTCTCCAATTTCCTTCTCTGGCAGCTGGCGTACACCGAATTCTGGCTGACGCCGGTCCTGTGGCCCGATTTCCGGCGCATCCACCTATTGAAGGCCCTGGTTGACTTTCAAGGACGTGAACGTCGTTTCGGCGGGTTGCATAACCCGTAAGGGTGGTTGAGGCAGTGCTCTGGCAGCGGGTCTTAAGTGCAACGGTAGGCATTCCCCTCCTGGTTCTGGCGGCCTGGTTCGGCCATTGGTACCTGCTGGCCCTGACGGCGGTGATCATGGGCCGGTCCATATGGGAAATGGACCGGATGCTCAAGCCGGGTGTCAAATTCGGGTTGGCCCTGGCGGCGGCGGGCTGCCTGATCCTCCTGGGGGACTCTTACCTGCACAACGGTAACTACCTGGGACCGATGATGGTCCTCATCGTGGTCGGGCAGCTCATCTACATGATGATCATGTATCCGGCCTACTCGCCCGTCGACGGGGCGGCTACCCTCCTGGGAACCCTGTATGTGGGGCTTATAGTCTACATATATCTGTTACGGACCTTAAACGGCGGCTGGACATGGGTCAGCTTCATGCTGGCCACCACGTGGTCCTCGGACACCCTGGCCTACTTTACCGGCCGGCTCTTCGGCAGGCACCGGCTCTCCCCCGCGCTGTCACCCAAGAAGACCGTGGAAGGCGCGCTGGGCGGGGTGGCCGGTAGCATCCTGGCCGCCGGCATCTATTATTACGCCGATCCTTTTGCCCCCCTTCTCCGGCTGGTGGTGCTAGGTCTCCTGGTCGGTGTGGCCGCGCTTTTCGGGGATCTGGTCGAGTCGGCCTTCAAGCGGCAGGCCGGGGTAAAGGATGCCTCCGACTTGATCCCGGGGCACGGCGGCATGCTCGACCGTTTCGACAGTATGCTTTTTACCGCCCCGCTGGTATACTACTTTGCCCGTCTGTTTAACATATTCTGATTCAGGTTAAATAAGATATTAGTTAGCCAAAAGCCTGTTGGCGATACGGATAGGTGGCCGGTTCTATGTCCAGATTCTTATGGGGTGTCCTACATATTTTGGCGGCTTTTTTCGTCGTTGCTCTGGGCATTGTCGTGCTGAGGTATCTTTTCCCTGTGCTGGTGCCTTTCCTGATCGCCGTGATTTTAACCGTCCTAATCGACCCCCTGGTCCGGTTTTTCCAGACCCGGCTGCACTTCTCCAGGGGTATTGCCGTCCTGGTGAGCATGGCTGGCGTTTTCCTGGCGCTGGGGCTGGTCATAACCGGAATCGTTCTGCGGCTTTTGGGGGAACTGACCGGCCTTTCCGCCAACCTCCCCGCTTACGTGAAGGTGGTTCAAACCAGTGTGCTCAGTCTGTTCAACCAGGCGCTTGTTTTCTACGTGCGGCTGGATCCGGCCATCGCCGCCTATGTCCAGCAGGCTTTCGGGGCTTTCTCCAATAGTCTCTCATCACTGATCGGGGCCGTCGTCGGCTCCCTGTTTTACCTCACGTCCGCCGTTCCGGCCCTGGTGGTTGTGTTGGTGGTGAGCCTCCTGGCCACCTTTTTTCTCAGCCGGGACCGCCGGGCCATTGGTGCTTTTGTATTCGGCCTTTTTCCCGCCCCCCTGGGCGAGCAACTTCGGCGGATTTCCCGGGAGGTGTCGGAAGCCGGCATGGCCTACTTGAAGGCCCAGTTGATTCTGGTAGGCATTACCACCGTTCTGTCTATCCTGGGGCTTTACCTGATCGGGGCAAAATATGCACTGAGCGTAGGCCTTTTAGTCGGCTTCTTCGACCTTATCCCCCTGGGGCCGGCGGCCCTTTACCTGCCCTGGATGGCCTGGGCTTTTTTCAGCGGGGCCGTGTTGCTGGGCATAAAGCTGGCCCTTCTCTACGCGGTAATCTTTACCGTCCGACAGTTGTTTGAAAGCCGCATCGTAGCGGCCAACCTCGGCCTGCACCCGCTGGCCGTCCTGGTGGCCATGTATGCCGGGCTGAAGATCATGGGCTTTTTGGGCATCCTGATGGGGTTGTTGACGGTAATAGTCTTGAAGGCGCTCACAAGGTCCGGCATAACTTTCACCTATCCGCGCAAGTAGCGACAGGAGATGAACGCGTTTTGCCCAAGCGTATCGCTATTTTGGGGTCCACCGGTTCCATCGGCCGTCAGGCTCTATCCGTGGTGGATGCCTTCCCCGGAGAACTGGAGGTGGTGGGGCTGGCCTGCGGGAGCGACGGGGCCACCCTGCTGGCTCAGACGGCCCGCTACCGGCCGCAGGTAATCGCCCTGGCCCGGGGACGGGTGGACGCCGATCACTTGCCAAAGCCGCCGGTCGTGCTGTCCGGGCCGGACAGTCTGACCCGGGTGGCCACCTGGCCGGAGTTGGACATGGTCCTGGTGGCTGTTTCCGGCATGGCCGGCCTTGCGCCCGTACTGGCCGCCCTGAGTCAGGGTACCGACGTGGCCCTGGCCAACAAGGAAACCTTGGTGGCGGCCGGCGACCTCGTTATGGCGGCGACCCGGACAGGAGCCCAGCTTCTACCTGTCGACAGCGAGCATTCCGCCCTGTGGCAATGCCTGCAGGGGCAAAGGCCGGAGGATATCCGCACGTTGATCCTGACGGCATCCGGCGGCCCTTTCCGCGGAATGAGCGTCGCGGAGATGGCGGAGGTCGGTGCGGCCGAGGCCTGTGCTCATCCCAACTGGTCCATGGGACGTAAGATTTCCGTGGATTCGGCCACCCTGATGAACAAGGGCCTTGAGGTCATCGAGGCGCGGTGGTTGTTCGGTGTGGAGTACGACCGCCTGCAGGTGGTGGTGCACCCGGAGTCAATCGTCCACGCCATGGTGGGGCTGTGCGACGGCACCTTCCTGGCCTGTCTCTCCCGGCCGGATATGCGGCTGCCCATTGCGTACGCCTTTTTTTACCCGGAGCGCAAGGCAGGCCCCTGGCCAATCCTGGATCCGGTCCGTATGAGCCGGCTCACCTTCGAACCGCCTGACCCGGAGCGCTTTCCCTGCCTGGAGCTGGCCTACGAGGCCGGTCGCCGGGGCTTTACTTACCCCTGTGTTTTGAACGCGGCCAACGAAGTGGCGGTGGAAAGGTTCCTGGCGGGAGAGCTCAAGTTTACCGATATCCCACGCCTGGTGGCCCGTGTGCTGGCCAAACATTTACCCTTGAAGGAACCGGGCCTGGAAACAGTGCTGACCGCGGACCGTTGGGCCAGGGCCCTGGCCGGTGAATTGGCCGCTCAGTTGGCGCGGGGGTGAAGATATGTTGACTGTGGTAGCTACCGTTGTGGTTTTCGGCCTCTTGATCTTTTGCCACGAGTTGGGGCATTTCCTGGGAGCCAAGTGGGCCGGCATAAAGGTGTACGAGTTCAGCCTGGGCTTCGGACCCCGGCTGGGCGGTTTCCGGGACCGGGAAACCATCTACAGCCTGCGGGCCCTTCCCCTGGGAGGATACACCCGAATGGCCGGCATGGATCCCGGGGAGAACGAGCCGGTGGAGAAAGGCCGTTCCTTCAATGAAAAGCCCGTATGGCAGCGTCTCTTGGTTATTGCCGGTGGCCCGCTGGCCAACTTCCTCCTGGCCGTGGTCATTCTCGGCCTGGTATTCCAGGTTCAAGGCGTACCCGTTCTGACCAATGTCGTCGGCACGGTTCAAGCGGGAGGACCCGCGTCCACGGCCGGCCTCCGGCCGGGGGACCGTATCCTGACCGTGGACGGCCACCTGGTAACCGACTGGGACCAGATGGTGAAGCAAATTCAGTCCCGGCCGGACCAAACCATAATTCTGGAGATCCAGCGGGATAATTCAAAGTTGGCCCTGTCGCTGAAAACCGAGACCAATGCGGCCGGTCAGGGCATGATCGGCATTACCAATGCTGATCCGCAGGTGGTGCGCCAAAATCCCCTGCTGGCCCTGTCCACCGGGTTTGCCTACACCGGCCGGATAACGTGGCTGATCCTGGCTTTTGTCGGCCAAATGATCTTCCAGCACGCGCCGCCCGAGGTGGGCGGTCCGTTGCGGGTCGCGAAGGAGATCGGCCAGGCCGCAAAGCTGGGACTGGCCAACCTGGCGGAACTGGCTGCCTTTTTAAGCATCAACCTGGGCATCTTCAACCTGCTGCCGGTACCGGCCCTGGACGGCAGCCGTATCGTCTTTCTGTTGACCGAAGCGGTCCGGGGCCGGCCGGTCGATCCGGCCAAAGAGAATTTCATTCACCTGGTCGGTGTGGGCCTGCTGCTTCTGTTGATGGTTTTTATTACCTACAAGGACGTCTTAAACATCTGGCCTCGCATTTGACGGAGGTGTTTTAATTGCCCTTTATGCGCCGGAAAACCATTCCGGTCCATCTGGGCGGGGTCCAGGTTGGCGGCGGGGCCCCGATAACAGTTCAGAGTATGACCAATACCGATACCGCCGACGTGGAAAAAACGGTAGAGCAGATAGACGCCCTTACCCGGGCCGGTTGCGAAATCGTCCGGGTGGCGGTGCCGGATGCGGCGGCGGCCGGAGCCCTGACCCGGATCAAGGAGCGGATAACCATTCCGCTGATAGCCGACATCCACTTCGATTACCGGTTGGCCCTGGCGGCCCTGGAGGCCGGGGTGGACGGGTTGCGCCTCAATCCCGGCAACATCGGGTCGTCGGACCGGGTGGCGGCCGTCTCCCGGGCGGCGGGCCAGCGGGGGGTCCCCATCCGGGTCGGGGTCAACGCCGGATCCCTGGAACGCCACCTTCTGGGGCCGGGCGGCGAGGTGACTGCCCAGGCCATGGTGGACAGCGCCCTGGAGCACATTCGCCTTTTGGAAGCCACGGGTTTTCGCGCCATCAAGGTTTCCCTCAAGTCGTCCGACGTTCCCCTCATGCTGGAAGCCTACCGCCTTCTGGCCGCCCGCGTGGATTACCCCTTTCACGCCGGGGTGACCGAGGCGGGAGGGGTCCTGTCCGGCAGTGTGCGTTCGGCGGTGGGCCTGGGTCTCCTTTTAGCCGAGGGCCTCGGTGACACGGTGCGGGTTTCCCTGACCGGTTCGCCGTTGCCGGAGATCAAGGTGGCCTACGGCATTCTGGGTGCGCTAGGCCTCAGGAAACGTGGGCCCGAGATCATTTCCTGTCCTACCTGCGGCCGTTGTCGCATTGATCTGGTGCAGGTACTGGAGGCGGTGGAGGAACGTCTCCAGGCAGTAGACAAACCTCTCAAGGTGGCGGTGATGGGCTGCGTGGTGAACGGGCCCGGGGAGGCGCGGCAGGCCGACGTAGGTATCGCCGGCGGACGGGGCAGCGGGCTCTTGTTCCGCGGCGGTCAGGTGCTGCGCACCGTACCGGAAGAGGAACTGGTGGAGGCCCTGCTTGGGGAGATTGAGGGCATGCTGGCCGAATAGGGCCGGCGAGTATTACTACTATTACTGTTGCACCCCGACCCGCCGAATGAAGGGTGCCCGACCCATCTTTGATGGGTACCCCGGTCGGGGGCATGTAAGGAAGATAGCGGGAGGGAATTTTTTGCGAGCGAGTCAGTTATACGCCCCCACTTTACGGGAGACGCCGGCCGAAGCGGAAATAGCGAGTCATCGCCTGCTCCTGCGGGCCGGCTTCATCCGCAAGGCGGCGGCGGGTATCTATACCCTTTTGCCCCTGGGCCTCAAGGTGGTGGCCCGCATCGAAAAGGTGGTCCGGGAGGAGATGGACCGCCAAGGCGGCCAGGAAATCCTCCTGCCCATTCTGCAGCCGGCGGAACTCTGGCTGGAATCCGGGCGCTGGAATGTTTACGGGCCGGAGCTTTGCCGCCTCAAGGACCGGCACGGCCGGGATTTTTGCCTTGGGCCCACCCACGAGGAAATCATCACCACCCTGGTGATGGGAGACGTCCGGTCCTACCGGCAGTTGCCCGTGCTTCTCTATCAGATCCAGGACAAGTTCCGGGACGAGAAGCGGCCCCGTTTCGGCCTGATGCGCGGCCGGGAGTTCATCATGAAGGACCTCTACTCGTTCGACCGGGACGAGGAAGGTCTGGCGCTCAGCTACGGGAAAATGTACGAGGCCTACACCCGGATTTTCACCAGGCTGGGTCTGGAGTTCAGGGCCGTGGAGGCCGACTCGGGAGCCATCGGCGGCACCGGTAGTCACGAGTTCATGGTTCTGGCCGGGGAAGGGGAGGCCAAGGTAGTCTTTTGCGGCCGGGAAGAGTGCGGCTACGCGGCTAACACCGAGAAGGCATTCTCGCCGCCGCGGTCCTTGCCGGCCGGGGAGGCCGGCAGTATGGTGGAAGTCGCCGCCGATGGTGATGTCGATCCGGGGCGGGTGCTCAAAACGGTCCTCTTTAAGACCGATAAAGGGATGGTGGCCGCCTTGGTCCGGGGTGACCGGGAGGTCAACGAGATCAAGCTGCAAAACCTACTGGGGCTGTTGGAAGCGGAGGCGGTCCGGGCGGGTGGGGATAACGCCGGTCCGGTTGATCTGGCCGGGGTAACCGTGGTGGCCGATCTGGAGGTTACGCCGGGCTCGGTTTGGGTGACCGGGTCGGGCCGTGAGGGCATGTGTCTGACCGGGGTGCAATGCGGACGTGACTTTGTGCCGGAACATACCGCCGACATCCGTCTGGTCGGGGCCGGCCATCCCTGCCCTCATTGCGGCGAACCGCTGGTGGAAGCCAGGGGTATCGAGGCGGGTCAGGTCTTCAAGTTGGGTACCAAATACTCGGCGAAGCTGGGGGCCAATTTTCTGGAAGAAGATGGGACCACCCGGCCGCTGGTGATGGGCTGTTACGGCATCGGCATAACCCGGACCATGGCGGCGGCGGTGGAACAGTCCCATGACGAGCGGGGGATCATCTGGCCGGTTGCCATGGCTCCCTTCGAGGTCGTAGTGGTTCCGGTCAACGCCAAGGATCCCTTCCAGACGAACCTCGCTGGTGAGATTTACCGGCTCCTTAACGAGGCGGGAGTGGAGGCGGTCCTGGACGACCGGCCGGAGCGGGCCGGCGTCAAATTCAAGGATGCCGACCTGATCGGCTACCCGTACCGGGTGGTCGTCGGATCCGGTGCGCAGGAGGATGGTCAGGTGGAAATCTACTGCCGCCGGGACGGGCAAACGCTCCGCGTACCCTGGGCTACGGTTCCGGGCGCCCTGCGGGAGGCCCTGGCCTCCACCACGGGCTTGAACAATGGCTAGGCCAGGCAAGCTCCTGACCCTGTCGGTTTCGGCCGGTGCCGGACACATGCGGGCAGCTCAGGCTCTGGCCCGGGCGTTGGCGGAAACCTATCCCCCGGCAGTGATGCCGGTGGTCGATACCTCTCGGTACGTCAGCCCCTTTCTGCAGAAAGTGGCCTTAGGCCTTTACCTGGAGATGGTCCGGGTAACGCCGCGGGTTTACGGTTACATTTACCGGCAGTTGGAGGACGGGCAGACTTCCGGGCGGAGCAAGGTGGAGTTCAACCGGGTCTTGAACCGCCTCACCGCCCCGAAACTGGCCCGGCTCATCGCGGCCGAGGACCCCGCGGCGCTGGTCTGCACCAATCCCATCCCGCTGGGCGTTTTGGATTACCTCAAGAGCCGGGGTAAACTAGCCGTTCCGGTGGTGGCGGCGGTGACCGACTTTACTATCCATTCGTTCTGGGTGTTCGACGCCGTCGACCTCTACCTGGTGGCGGACGAGGCCCTGGTGCCGCAGCTGGTGCGCCAGGGCATAGCTGCCGGAAGGGTAGCGGTGACGGGTATCCCCATCGACCCCGTCTTTGCCGGACCGTTGGACCGGGAGGAGGAAAGGGGCCGGTTGGGACTGGCGCCGGACGTGCCGTGCGTCCTAATTATGGGGGGCGGCCTGGGGCTGGGACCCCTGGAGGCGGTGGTCCAGGCCCTGGGTCAGATTCGTACCGCTGTGCAACTCCTGGTGGTGGCCGGCAACAATACCGTGCTCAAGGGGCGGGTGGAGAAGCTGGCGCCAACACTCTCCCATCCCTGCCGGGTGTTCGGCTTCGTGCAGGAGATTCACCGCCTTATGGGGGCCGCCGACCTGATGATCGGGAAGGCGGGCGGCTTGAGCTGCGCCGAGGCTCTGGCCATGGGTCTGCCTATTTTCATCATTGATCCCATTCCGGGCCAGGAAGAGCGCAACGCCGAGTTTCTGGTCGAGCGGGGCGCCGCCGTACTGGTCGGGGGGGCCTCGCAGGCCGCCGGCGCCGTGGAAAGGTTCCTTCAGTCACGCGAGTTGCGCCAGGTCATGGCCAGTGCCGCCCGGGGGCTCGGCCGGCCGATGGCCGCACAAGCGGCCGTCCGGGCCATAGCCTCCCTGGTGGGTTTGGAAGACGGGGGCGGATAAGTGGTTCCGGCCTCGGAAAAGTGTTTTCGCGGGCTTGCTATTCCCCTACCGGTGTGCTAAACTGTAGGTGGTTGTAAGTCGGCGGATTTTTGGCAAGGAGTGGGAGTTCCCACTCTTTCGTATTGTGAACCGGTTCATGGCAAAAAAGGTGGTTTTATGGAGAAGGGGAATCTGGCTGAAAAGCTGTTCGATCTGGCGCTGCCGGTGGCGGCCCAGGAAGGACTGGTATTGGTGGATGTGGAGTACGCCCGGGCGGGGGCCCGGAGTGTAGTGCGGATGTTTATCGACAAACCCGGCGGAGTGACTCTGGACGATTGTCACGCCTTCTCGGACCGTTTCGGCTACGTTTTGGACCGTGAAGATCCCATTCCCCAGGCCTACTCGCTGGAAGTATCCTCGCCCGGCCTGACCAGGAGCCTCACCAGGCCGCACCACTACCAACATTTTGCCGGCCGCCGCGTCAAGGTCGTGTCACGGGTACCCCAGGGGGGCGAAAACACTTTTTCGGGATTGCTCCGGGGGCTCGAAGACGAGACGGTGGTTTTGGAAGTAGCAGGGGAAGAGATCCGTATTCCTCTGGACCACGTGGCGTCGGCCAAGCTGCAGGGAGATTGGTGATGCGGCCTAAAAAAATTGACTTCTGTAAGGGGGGTGTTTAACCTGGCCAAGAGAGCAGCCGGCCGCCTCAAAGAAGAGCGGGGTGCCGGCCAGCCGGGCATCAACGCGGAATTTTTGGAAGCCCTGCGCGACCTGGAAAGAGAAAAGGGTGTTTCCCTCGCGGTGCTTGTTGAAGCCATTGAAGCGGCCTTGCTTTCCGCCTATAAGCGTAATTTCGGCTCGCTGCAAAACGCCCGCGTCACCATTGACCAGAACACCGGGGAATTCAAGGTGTTTACGCAGCGGCAGGTGATGGAGGAAGTGGAAGACCCCCGCCTGGAGATTTCCGTGCCCGAAGCTCAGCAAATTGATCCCCGCTACCAACTGGGGGATACGGTGGAAGTAGAAGTCACTCCGCGCAACTTCGGGCGCATAGCCGCTCAGACGGCCAAGCAGGTGGTGGTCCAGCGCATTCGGGAAGCCGAACGCAATCTTATCTTCGAAGAGTTTGCCAACAAGGAAGGCGACATAGTCACCGGCATAATTCAGCGCATTGAGAGCCGCAACGTATTCATCGAACTGGGTAAGACGGAGGCCGTGCTGGCTCCTTCCGAACAGATCCCCGGTGAGGATTACCGTCCGGGCCACCGGGTCCGGGCCTACATCCTGGAAGTCCGCAGGACCACCAAGGGTCCCCAGATCCTCCTCTCCCGTACCCATCCCGGACTTTTAAAACGGCTCTTGGAATTAGAGGTGCCCGAGCTGCACGAGGGGATCGTGGAGCTCAAGAGCGTGGCCAGGGAAGCCGGAGCCCGCTCCAAGATCGCCGTCTTTTCCCGGGACGACGGGGTGGACGCTGTGGGCTCCTGCGTCGGGCCCAAAGGCATACGGGTGCAAAACATTGTTCAGGAACTCAGCGGCGAAAAGATCGACGTGATCAAGTGGGATGCCGACCCGTCCAAGTTCGTGGCCAGTGCCCTGTCGCCGGCTAAAGTTGTGGCGGTGGAGATCTGGGAAGAGGAGAAGGTGAGCCGGGTAATCGTACCCGACTACCAGCTTTCCCTGGCCATCGGCCGGGAAGGGCAGAATGCCCGGCTGGCGGCCAAGCTGACCGGCTGGAAGATCGACATCAAGAGCGAGTCCCAGATGGAGGAACTGTATCCCGACGAGTATGGTCAGTTGTTTTTGGATGGCAGTGAAGGGCAGGATACATTTACAGAGGACGCGGGGGCCGGGGAAGGGGTGTAGCGGCAGATGCCCAAGGTTAAGAAAGTACCCTTGCGCAAGTGCGTCATCTGTCGCGAAATGAAGCCGAAGCGGGAACTGATCAGGATAGTCCGGACTCCGCAGGGCGAGGTGGAGATAGACCCCACCGGGAAGCGTTCCGGGAGGGGCGCGTATGTATGTTTTAACGAGACCTGCCTCAAAGGGGCGGCCAAAGGCAAACGCCTGGAGAAGGAACTCGAGGCTCCGGTAGGAGCCTCGGTATTCACGGGCCTGCAGGAGAAATTGGCCAAGCCGGCCGGCCGGCCAGACTAGTGGCAGGCGGGATGTACCTGAGAAAGAGGTGCAACTTGGATGAGTGAGTAACGTGGAGGTGTTTTAGTGGTTAAAAAGCGGGTACATGAGCTGGCCAAAGAGCTTGATATAGAGAGTAAGGACTTGATTAACCGGGCGTCCGGTCTGGGCATCGACGCCAAGTCGCATATGAGCACCCTGGAAGACGATGAGGTGACGCGGATCAGGGGGGCGTATCAACCACGGCCCGGCAACGGACCGTCTGAGACCGCCGAGCCGGCCCCGCCCCGGCAGGAGGCCCCCAAGGCTGCTCCGGCCGATGCGGGGCTTCCGCGCGCACCAAGGGGCAGTAATCTTTTCATGCCCGATCACGCTGAATCTGGGGCGGTGAAGGTTCCTTCCCGCCCGCCGGACCGGCGCTTTTCCGAACGGTCCGTACGGCCGCCCGGTATGGTCAACCAAATGCCGCGGACTCAGCAGGCCGGACCGGAGCTGCCAAAGCAGGTACCCTTCCAGGCTCCGCCTGTTCAATCCGCGGACTCCGCGCCGGTACAACGTCCGGTTCCCCCGCGCCAGGAGGAACCCGGGGCGCAGCAGCCTGTCCAGCGCCAGAGCGACAGCAGGCCGCCGCAGGGTGACCGCCGACCTCCGGGTGAGGCCGGGCGGCCGGCTCCCGGATATCAGAGACAGGATGGGCCAAGACCGGGGATGGCACCAAGGCCCCAGGGGGATCGACCCGGCTACGGTCGTGGACCCGGCGAAGGTTATCGTCCCCCCGGCGGCGCTCCCCGTCCCGACTCCCGGCCGGGAACATCCGGTCCCAGGCCGGACTTCCGTCCAGCTGGGCAGGGTCCCAGGCCGGACTTCCGTCCGGCTGGGCAGGGTCCCAGGCCGGACTTCCGTCCAGCTGGGCAGGGTCCCAGGCCGGACTTCCGTCCAGCTGGGCAGGGTCCCAGGCCGGATTTCCGTCCAGCTGGGCAGGGTCCCAGGCCGGATTTCCGTCCGGCGGGGCAGGGTCCCAGGCCGGATTTCCGTCCGGCCGGGCAGGGTCCCAGGCCAGACTTCCGTCCGGCGGGGCAGGGTCCCCGACCGGGTCAGGGTCCTGGTCCCAGACCGGACTTCCGCCCAGGCGGTTTCGGTCCCAGGCCGGGGCAGGGACCTCCCAGACCTGGTCAGGGCGGGGGCCCAAGGCCCATCCCGGCTATTCCCAAGCCGCCCGAGCCGGCCAAAGGAACTGAAAAACCGAAGGCGCCCGGTAAGGGCCAGGCGAGGCCACAGTCCAGGGATCGCTACGGTGACCGGCGCGGCGCTGCCGACGAGAAGCAGATTCTCAACAAGATCAGGACGCGGGGGCCGCAGGGAGCCAAAAGGGGCCCCGTGCGCGAACAGCGGGTTGTACCCATGGTTGAGAAAAAGCCGGTGGTCATCGGTGAATCGGTGACGGTACAAGAACTGGCGGAAAAAATGAAAAAGAGCCCCGCCGAGCTGATCAAACGCTTGCTGGGCATGGGACTCATGGCCACCATCAACCAGGAGATCGACTCCGATACGGCCATTCTTTTGGCCGGCGAGTTCGGTTACGAGGTGGAGGTCAAGATCACCCCGGATCAGGAAACCCTGCTCATGCAGGAACCGGAGGAAGATCCGGCCAACCTGGTACACCGTCCGGCGGTGGTTACAGTAATGGGTCACGTTGACCACGGTAAAACGTCGCTGCTGGACGCCATCCGCAAAACCAACGTGACGGCGGGCGAGGCCGGCGGCATTACCCAGCACATTGGTGCCTACCAGGTGGAAATCAATAATAAGCGCATCACGTTTCTGGATACTCCGGGCCACGAGGCTTTCACGGCCATGCGTGCACGCGGTGCCCAGGTGACCGACGTGGTGGTGCTGGTGGTGGCGGCCGACGACGGGGTGATGCCCCAGACTTTGGAATCTATTCACCAGGCCCGGGAAGCCAAGGTGCCCATTGTCGTCGCCTTGAACAAGATCGACAAGCCGGGTGCCGAAGTGGACCGGATCAAACAGCAGCTTACCGAACAGGGTCTGGTGGCCGAGGAGTGGGGCGGCGATACCATTTTCGCCCCGGTTTCGGCGCTCAAGGGCACCGGGGTGGAGAGTCTCCTGGAGATGATCCTCCTGGTGGCGGATATGGCCGAGCTGTCGGCCAACCCCTCCCGGCCGGCCCGGGGAACGGTGATCGAGGCCGAGTTGGACCGTGGACGGGGGCCGGTGGCAACTGTACTGGTGCAAAACGGCACTTTGCAAGTGGGCGACGTGCTGGTGGCCGGTGCAGCCTTCGGCAAGGTGCGGGCCATGATCGACGACAAGGGTCGCCGGGTCAAGAAGGCCGGTCCCAGTACGCCGGTGGCGGTTCTGGGCTTCTCCGAGGTTCCCCAGGCCGGTGACTTGTTCCTGGTGGCGCCCGACGAAAAGGTGGCCCGCTCCATTGCCCAGCGCCGGGGGACCAGGAAGCGCCAGGAAGAGATGAAGGGTTCGGCGCGGGTAAGCCTGGACGACCTGTTCAAACAGATCAAAGAAGGACAGGTCAAGGACCTGCGCATCGTGATCAAGGGAGACGTGCAGGGTTCCATTGAGGCTCTCAAACAGTCTCTAGAACGTCTATCCAACGACGAGGTCAAGGTAAACGTGATTCTCAGCGGCGTGGGCGCCATCACCGAGACCGACATCATGACGGCTTCGGTTTCCAACGCCATCGTCATGGGCTTCAACGTGCGTCCGGATGTCAATGCCCGCCGGGCGGCCGATCAGGAGAAGGTGGACGTACGCCTCTACCGGGTGATTTACGAAGCCATCAACGATGTCCAGGCGGCTATCCTCGGCATGCTCGAGCCTGAAGTGCGCGAGGTGGTCTTAGGACGCGTCGAAGTGCGCAAGATATACAAGGTGTCCAAGGTTGGAACCATTGCCGGTTGCTATGTGATCGAGGGCAAGATCATCCGTGACGCCGGCGTGCGCCTGATCAGGGACGGTGTGGTGGTGTTCGAAGGCAAACTGGATTCTCTCAAGCGGTTTAAGGATGACGCCAAGGAGGTAGCCCAGGGCTACGAATGCGGCATAGCCCTCGAACGGTACAACGAGATCCAGGAAGGCGACATCATCGAGGCCTTTACTACAGAGTCGATCAAGAGGGAGTTACCCAATGCGTCTGCGTCTTCATGACCGACATACCCCCGACTTAAGTCGGGGGTTGTTGAGAGGTGTTCTGCTTCCCAAACCCCCCGTTTTTAAACGGGGGTCGACGAACCAGACGCTAAAACATTCCGGCTGAAAGCCGGAGGTTTCAGACCTCGAGGATAGGAAACAAAAAATGGGGTGCGTCTTTTGTCACACCGGGTTTTGCGTGTGGCTCAGGCCGTCAAGCAGGAACTGGCCGAGCTCATCCAGAGGGAGCTTTCGGATCCCCGTCTTTCCTTTACCACGGTTGTCTCGGTAGAGATTTCCCATGACTCCAGGTACTGCCGCGTCTATCTCTCCGTGCCCGGCAGCCCCGAGGAGCAAAAGGACGCCTTGATGGTGCTGGAAAAGACGAAGAGCTTTTTGCGGGGGGAAATCGGCCGGCGCCTGGGGCTCAAGTTTGCCCCGGAGATTGCGTTCAAACTGGACCGTTCCATCGAGCACGGGGCCAGGATCGGAAAGTTGCTGAATGAGATACGGAAGGGGTAGGGAGTTGGCGACACTGGCGGAGGTGGCCGGCGTCTTGCGCGGTACGGACGACGCTTTCGTCTGCGGCCACGTCATGCCGGATGGTGATGCGTTGGGATCGGCCCTGGCCCTGGGTTGGGCCTTGGAACAGCTGGGCAAGAGGGTAACCGTGGCCAGCCCCGATCCCGTTCCCGAACTCTACAGTTTTTTGCCCGGGGTGGAACGGCTGGTGACGAACGGGGCCGGCCTGTCCGGTCACACCGCGTTCGTCATGGTGGACTGTTCGGTGCCGGCCCGGCTCGGAGTGTACGAAGAAGCCCTGAAGACGGAGAGTTTCGGCCTGGTGGTGAATATCGACCATCACCGCCCGGCCGGGGAACCAACGGCGGGGCTGAGCTACATAGACCCCGGGGCGGCGGCGACCGGCGAAATCGTATTTGACCTGATCGAACTTCTGGGGGTGCCCCTGACCAAAGATGCGGCTACCTGTCTCTACACCGCCATAGTGACCGACACCGGGTCTTTTGAATACGAGAGCACGAGCGCCGGTACCCACCGCCGGGCGGCCCGCCTGATCGAGGCAGGGGTGTCGGTGGCGGCGGTCAATTCCTGTCTGTACGAGGAAAAGCCGGTGGCCAGCCTTCTCCTTTTGCAGAGGGCACTAGGCAGCCTTGCCTTTGCGGCTGGCGGGCGGGTCGCCTTCCTGTCGGTCACTCTGGCCGACTTGGCTGCCGTGGGGGCGAGGGACGAGCATACCGAGGGCCTGATCAACTACGCCCGGTTTGTCCGTGGGGTGGAGGTGGCCATCCTTTTCCGGGAAACCGAGCCGGGCCGCTTTAAGGTGGGACTCCGTTCCAAGCACCGGGTGGACGTACAGGCGGTGGCTGCTCTCTTTGGGGGCGGGGGACATATCAGGGCGGCCGGCTGCCTTTTGGACGGCACCCTGGCAGAGGTGCAGGGCCGAGTGCTGGAGGCCGCTGAGCGGGTGGTTTCTTGAGCACCTACTCCGGCATCCTTAATATCCTGAAACCGCCGGGCATGACCTCGCACGACGCGGTGGCGGCCGTACGGCGGCTTCTGCCCGGGACCCGGGCCGGCCATACCGGCACCCTGGATCCGTGGGCCGCCGGCGTGTTGCCGGTGTGCCTTGGCCGGGCCACCCGCCTGGCCCGCTTCATCACCGACGACCGGAAAGAGTATCTGGCCTGGGCTGTACTGGGCCTGGCTACCGACAGCGGTGACACTTTTGGGCGGGTGCTGAGCCAGAAGGAGGCCGGTGCGGTAACGCCGGCTGTGCTTGCGCAGGTTATGGCCCGCTTCACCGGGCGGCAATGGCAGGTGCCACCCATGACATCGGCGGTAAAGAAGGGGGGCCGGCCGCTTTACGCCCTGGCCCGCCGCGGCATAGAGGTCGAAAGGGAAGCCAGGCCCGTGGAGATTTACAGCCTCCGTCTCCTGGAAACGGCTCTGACGGCCGGTCCCAGGCCCATGATACTGCTGGAAGTGGTCTGCTCCAAGGGAACATACATAAGAACTCTGATCGACGACGCCGGGGCCGCCTTGGGTTGCGGGGCGTGTATGGCCTTCCTGCTCCGGACGGCTGTGGGTCCGTACCGCCTGGAAACAAGCTTTACCCTGGAGGAACTGGCGCACGCGGTGCTCAAGGAGTCGGTGGCCGAGATCATCGTAACCATGGATACGGCGCTGGCTGCCTTCCCGGTGGTGGAAGCCGCCGGCGGGGCTGCCCGGGCGGTAGCCAGCGGGGCGGTTCTTTACCCGCCGGGGGTGCTGGCCGCGCCGGCCGGATTGGTCCATGGACAGGTGGTGCGCCTGCACGGGCCTCAGGGCCTGGTTGCGGTGGCTGAGGCGGTCGTGGAGGACGGTCCGGGCGGCGCGCGGACACTTTTCCGGCCTGTGGCGGTTCTGGTGCAAGACGCTTGACCCCGACCCGCCGAGTGAAGGGTGGCCCGGAAGTCGGGGATTTGTAACGCTCCCGCTAAAGTTTACTTTCAGTGGCCTGCTTTTGGCGGGCACCCGCAAAAGTTGGAGGATGGCATGCAGATTTTTGACGACCTGACCAAGCTTGAAACAACCGGACCCCGCCTGGTGGTGGGGTTGGGCAATTTCGACGGCGTCCATCTGGGCCACCGCCGCCTGATCGGCGAAGTAACCGCCCAGGCCAGGGAACTGAGCGGGACGCCCGCCGTATTCACCTTCCACCCCCACCCTCTTTCGGTCCTGGATCCGGCTCACGAACCACCACTGCTTCTGACTCCCGAGGCCCGGCAGAGGATGGTGGCCGGTCTGGGCGTTGAAATGATGTTCTGGGTACCGTTCACCCTTGACTTTGCCCGCTTGGCCCCGGAGACCTTTATCGACCAGGTTCTTTACCGTACGTTGCAGGTCAACGCGGTGGTGGTGGGTTACAACTACAATTTCGGCCACCGCGGGGAGGGCACCCCGGCCCTTCTGGCCCGGGAGGGAACGCGTTTCGGCTTTGACGTGCGGGTGGTGGATCCGGTACGGGTGGAGGGGATGGTGGTGAGCTCCACTCACATCAGGCGCCTTTTGCAGGAGGGCGACGTTGGGCGGGCGCATAAGTTCCTCGGCTACCGCCCGTTTGCCGAGGGCTTGGTGGTCCACGGCGACTCCCGTGGCGCTACCCTCGGTTTCCCTACTGCCAATCTGGACCTGGATCCGCGCATTCTAGTCCCCGCGGACGGGGTATACGCGGTGGAGGTTCAGACAGAGGGGATGATGCGGGCGGGAGTGGCCAACATAGGCAGTTGTCCGACCTTCCGGGCGCAAAGCTCGTCCCGCCGTATCGAAGTGCACATACTGGACTTTTCCGGGAATATTTACGGCCGGACTGTGACCGTTCATTTCAACCGGCGTCTGCGGGGTGAAATGGCCTTTGAGCGTCCCGGAGACCTGGTCGAACAGATAGAGCGGGATATCGCGGCCGCCCGCGGGGCACCCGCTTAAGCGGGTCCTGCAGGGACGGGCGCATAAACAATTCCGCCGGTCCATATATATTTGGAGGGGGGCACGGCCGTTTACAAAGGGGCAGCGCTTGTGTTAAAATGGGTCGTGTGGCCGCTACCCCGTTTCCGGAGAAGAGGGGTCGGTGCCCGATGATGCATGATGCACCGGAGGAAGAAATCCGGCAGTGGCTGAATTCGATCGCCGTCATCGTTTTGAGCGACGAATTTCAAGCCCTGAAAAAAGAACTGGAAACGGTGTATTGCCGGTCGAACATGGACAATGCCAGGATTATGGCCTTTCAGGACGCCCTTTACGCCTTCCTGGCTGAAAGGGAAGATGAATGCGCCGAAGACCTGCGCAAAGTGTTTTAACCGGCCATGCAGGTACTCATTACTAGGCACGCCAAAAAGCGGCTTATGGACCTGCGCCAGGGCAGGATCACCGTCCGGGACATTATCAATGCCGCCTGCAGCATTCCCGGCCGCATCCCTGCCGCTACCCGGTTCCGTGGTTTCGCGGCCCGCTCGGGAAGGGCCTTTGACTTGGTGGCTAAGGATATTCCCACCGGACGCCTCGTTATTACGGTGATCGGCAAGTAGACTGGTTATCCGGTCCCGGGTGCAGTTCCCCAAGATACCCGAAGGAGGTGATAAGAGCTGTGGCTTTAGTGGCGGAAAAGAAAGCTTCCATCATATCGGACAACAGGATTCACGAGCACGACACCGGATCCCCCGAGGTGCAGATCGCACTGCTTACGGAGAGGATCAATAATTTGAACGAGCACCTGAAGGAGAAC
>DATKUX010000029.1:0-3601 GCA_035530395.1 Spirochaetia bacterium | reverse complement strand
TACCCCCCCCCCACCGGCAGGCGCTACGTTCTAAGTGGCATACAGCACGGCTCCGAGTCCATCGGTGAGAGCCAGACATTCCAGCCCGCCATCCGGTTTTTCGATAAAGCCGGTCAGAATGATAAAGCGGCGGCCCAGGGTCCGCTGCAACCTGTGCAAGGTAAACTCGTCAAGGTCCGCCAGGTACCGCCTCCCGCCCGAACCTTCCAGTACCAGAGTGTAACAGCCGGCCTCGCCCTTCACAAAGAGGAGACGGCCACGCTCCTGCACAGTGCCGGAAAGTCCGGCCAGAACGGTGCCGATGTACTCCAGGGCATCCTCCCTGTTTTTTAACCGCGGTCCGATGGCGAAAATTTCTTCATCAAGGCAAGCTAGAAAAACCTCGTTCGGCCCAACCGCCACACTTATCTCCTCCCACCCGTTACAGATTACGAGGGAAAGTCCACCTCCAGAGCGTCGATAATGTTTTGGATGCGGTTAAATATGGAATACTGCTCCGATCCGGCGAAAAGCAAGCCCACGGCTTGGTGGTTTTCGTTTACCACGAGCGAACCGCTGTCACCCGGTCCGGACTTCATGTCGGTAACTACCTGGTCACCAAACCAGGCTTCCTTGTCGTTTTCCATCGTAACCTTCAGGCTGGCGCTAATGGCAATCACTCTACCCGTGGTCAGACCGGTGGTGCGGCCGCTCTTTTTCACCGTATCCCCCAGGTTTACTTCCCCGGTGCCCCGCACCGGACCGATGTCCACTACGGCCGGGTCTATCAGGCCTGGCGAATCCGGTAAAGCCACGGCGCAGTCAACGAGGTTTTCCGCGGCAAAGGCCTTGAAAAGCTTTAACCGGTAATCCGGCCGCAAAACCGAGAGGAGGGCCGAAGCGCCCAAGGCGGCCGCTTGAGCCACGGGACAGTGCATCGCTTCCTCTTCGAACCGAACCACCCCCACCCAGCGGTAAAGGGAAGCGATCCGGTCACGCTCACCGCCCCCGTCATACGGTCCGGGCTGGAAAATCGGATCACCCTTAGTGGCCCGGCCGTCAAAGCCGGTGGTTCCGTTAGCCAGGATATGGTTATTCGAAAGAATCAACATTTTCCCCGTGGCCCGGTCCTTGACCACGGCCCCGAAAGTACCCGCCGTCACCCGATAGTGCCCGATGCTGACCCCGGGACGGACCGGCCTGCTCAGGGTCGTACGGTCGCCCGCCAACAGTTTGATTTTGCCGATTTCGATGACGTCGGTATTGACCCCCTCCATCTGAAAAGGTACCTCCTGTCCCGGTCTGATTTTGCGCCGGGGCAGTTTTTTCTCCACAAAGATGATGACGGCCGGTTCTCCGGTTGACTGGGCGCCGACCTGCTTATATCCAACGCCGACTCCGGCTACATTGGCCATGCCCAGTAACCGGTGCCGGGATTTTTGTGCCAGTTCCAGGAGTCTGTTCACCCCTGCCACCCCCTTCAATCCTCAAGCCATCTTATGCCGGGCGGGATTGAAGGGTTACGCGACGAGAAATGGGTTGTCTGTTTGGTACAACGTACATTATAATGATCGTACAGATGTAGTTCCTGCGGGGAGGGGACGGTCCCACGGACAATAACATCAACCGCCTGAAAGCGGACATTTTAAAGGCCCTCGGTCATCCCACCAGAATAAGCATAGTGGAGTACCTGCGCCACGGTGAACGTTGCGTATGTGAGATATTCCCAGCCCTGCACATGGAGCAGTCCAATATTTCCCAGCACCTGGCAATCCTCAAAAAGAGCGGTATCCTGGACAGCAGGAAGGACGGTCTCCGGGTCATCTATTGGATCAATAGCCCGGAGGCAATGGAAATACTGGACCTCTTGCAGGGAACCATTGTCCGCCGGGCCCGCGATACCGCCATCATGCTGGGCCAGCTCGGGGAACAGGCCGGGGAAGGGTAATCTGACACAGAGCAAAAGCCCCATTCAATGTTACATTGAGTGGGGCTCCTTCATGCTGTGCCGCCTGTGAAAGGTCTCCGGTCCCTGGCTTGGACCGGAACGGGCCTGCAGGAAAACAAGAAGAATGCCGGTAGGTCGGTTTTTTGTTTCCCGTGAAACTCCACCTGGCTCCGGTCCACGCCCTACCGGTGGGGCGCCCCCTAAGCGGCCTGTCAGTGATGTTGATCAAACATACTGTTCCGCAACCTGCTTTTTAACTGTGTCGTGCTTTCCGAGCGTAGATTTAAACAACTCTTCAAACACTACGGGCAATTCCCTCTCCAATACCTTCAAGCCTTCTGCGCTGATGCCACCCCTGGTGGCAACCTTTTGGATGATCTCATCGAATCCAACTTGTTTCCCGGAAAGCAACTCTGCTGTGCCGTACAAGCTTGACAAAACCATTTCACGGGCCTCAGCCATCGAAAAATCACTATGCCTCACCCCGGCACTGGCAAACTCCCTAAAAATACATGCTATAAAGGCCGGTGCGCAACTAGTCAAATCAGCGCCGACTTCAAACTGATCCTCTCTAATTACTTTAACCTTGCCAATGGTTCTCAACATTCTTTCGATATATTCCCTGTCCTCTTCACCAACAACATTATTGTGACATACCAGCGATACCCCCGCGCCCACCTCAGATGTAATACTGGGAATTATCCTGGTTATCTTGCCAGAAAAAGCCTTTTCTAAATTCTTTATTTCCAGACCTGCGCAAATAGATACTAAATGCACGCCCTCGACAAAACAGTCGGACATCTCCTCGATAACGCCTTTTGCTTCGCCTGTTCTGACACAGATAAATATCCTCGAGCACTTCTTGGCCAATTCAATGTTGCTACTTGCTTTCATTCCCGGATACTGGTTTACCAGTGAGTCAGGCTTATTCTTCGTTCTAGTCGATACCACTAAATTGGACTGGTCAATTGCCCCCGAGGCAAGAAGACTCCGGAGCAGTGCCCCGCCCATGTTCCCGTAACCTACAAACCCTGTTTTCATCGCCCCATTTACCCCCTTTTCCCAGCCGTATCCAGGCAGGCTCCGTTCATCCTGGCCCGGACCAACTCCCACAGGGGCTTAGCCCCCGAGCGTTGCACATCGAAACACTTTTACCCCGAGGGCTGCCACGAAGCCGGACGGTACGGCCTGCGGTGAGGATCAAAACCCGGGTAAAAGGGGGTGACCGTGATAGCCAGCAGGGGTACCTTCCGGCGAACGGCCACCTTTCCCCCCGGGGTGTATATCCGGTCCAGCCACCGCTGGTAGGCCGCCGACCGCAATATGTAGAGGCTGACCGGCTAATTTCTTTGCAGGCCGGCCAGAATCTTGGACGGGGTGGCCGGCAGGGTGCGAATGCGGACACCCGTAGCGTCATAGTTGGCATTCAGAATGGCCGGAGTCACCGGAACGGTAGCCACCTCCGATATGCCCTTGGCTCCGAAGGGACCGCTGGGATCCGGGTCGTGAATCCTCCCTCCACCGAGGTGGAGAGCATCCATCCATTGGCAAGGGCGAAGTCTCGGTATTCGGCAGCGGGGCTGCCACCCAGGCTTGCCTGACCCTGTAGGCTGGACGGGTTCCTGGATTCCCGGACACCAACCGGGCGACCCGGCGGCGACCCCTCCCTTTCGG
>DATKUX010000028.1:0-11346 GCA_035530395.1 Spirochaetia bacterium | reverse complement strand
GCCACGCGGTTGGATAACTCTGCTGGTCCGCCGTCTGAACGAGGAGAGGCACGTATTCCGGGTCAAAGACTAGATCATCGATGTCAAAGAGCACTCTCACCCCTTTGCTTCGTGCCCTTGTTATTAACTGGCGAAGTGCATTACTATAACGAGCTCTGCAGATAACCAACACGTCTGCCAGGTCAATTACCCGATTCAACCGACCTATCTCATCGCCAGTAAAATAAGCAGCCGATATCCCTTCTTTCGATTCCCCTAGCACCTGGATCATATTATAAACCCTATACCTAAACGTAGTTGAATCTGGTTTTTCGTAGAAGTAGGCCACACGTCGGTGTCCTTTAGCCAGTGATGCAACCCGCTCTTCATATGAAGCGATCCAGGGATCCACATATGGCACTGCTGGCTCATCAGGGACTCGCTCAACGGGGTTATGGGATACCATTATCGACGGGTTGTTATGAATACTAATTCTCCTTCTCTCATTTTGTCTAGTGATTACCCAACTAGGCAGGGTTTCCAGAGCATATCCCTCCTCTACCTGTAGACGCTTACAATAATTGCCGTTGGTCCGGTGTGGTGATTGGGTTGGCCTTGGCTGATGCCATTATATGGTTACTGAAATTAATCTGTGTGTCCCTTTTTAATGGCGGAGAGATCTGGCTTCAACTTGTCGGGCGGACGGACTGCCGGAAGGCAAGAGGAAACCTCACAAACAGAGCAGCGGCTTGTCTCGGTTGAACCGCTGGCGGTTACGGGTTCTCCAGGCGGACATAATAAGAGGCTTGTCTATATTACAAGACAAGCCCCCGACCTGAACCACCCGGTCTTGCACACTTTCTTCTTGCTTTCTACGGCAAATTTTTCAGTATGCCCTTCGGTGGTTTTCACTCATATTTTGTGTCCGCGGCGGGATTATTATTCGCCCGGAAAGAAACTTTTTTGTCCGGCACTGCGCTTAGGCTTTTCCCCTTTCCCGGGCAAACCGCATAAACTGTTCCTTCCTATTCTCCGGGGGAACGTGCAGGACCGTGCGCCGGTCCATGGTCAGGGCTCCGTTGGGACAGGAGGCGGCGCACACCCCGCAGCCGAGGCACAGATCTTTATTCACCTGCGGTGCCTCCTGTCCGCTTCCGGCATCCGCCATGGCAATGGCCTTAATGTGGCAACTTTCGGCGCAGGTGCCGCAACCGGTACAACTTTCCTGATCCAAAGCCGGAATGAAATTGCTGGGGTGGGTGGAACCCTTGCCGGATTCCCTGACGCTGCTGAGAACAACGCAACAGCAACCGCAGCAGTGGCAGATGTAGGTCGGGTTGTTCAGCACGTTGTCACCCATATGAACCAGGCCCAATTTTTCCGTCCGGTCCAGTACCCGCAGCAGTTCGTCCACGCTGGCAGCCCGGCCCAGGCCCCGGCGGACAATCCATTCCGCGGCGCCGCCCAAAGAGGTGCAGACGTCCAACGGCGCCTCACAAGCCTTGCCCAGGTGAGAGGCCTTATGCCGGCAGGCGCACATGGTCAGGGCTCCGCCGCCGGACTGGCGGATGATTTCGGAGGCCCTCTCATAGCTTAACACCTCTGTCTCCACGACAGCCGGTATCAGGCTCTCATAGACCAGGGTTTTAAAGAACCCGGTCTGACCGCCGCCGAACTCCTCCCTCACCTCGTCGTTATGAAAGTATCTTTCGAACAGTTCGGCCAGATCTTTCATGTTCAGGTCGTCGCGGACCCGCATGAAGGTGTACTCGAAGAAACCGATTACCACCGGGGCCAGCATGTAGTAGACTTCGTTACGCCGGGGCAGGTCGAGCACCAGGCCCTTGTCCGCCATGCCGTCAAGAAGGACCTGCAAATCTTCGCGCTTCATTCCGGTTATATCGGCTATCTTCTCTACAGGAAGCGGCGCCAAGGGAAACTTGCTGCCCACCATAGCCTCGGTTTCGGTATACAGCCGGTGCAGGATTTCCATCAAGACCTCGTTGGGCGGCGCTCCCACCGGGTTTCGATTCAGACGTTCGGCCAGTGCCCTGTAGACCTCTTCCTTGGCATCGATAATGTGGCCCACTGTGATCCCTCCCTATCTTAATCGGTCAACCAACCATTTTCGACTTTTGCAGGGGCTCGCTGTTGTCCCGTAGTGCAGGACAAAGTTTTAGGCAATTGAAGCAGTTGTATTCTCTGGCACCGGAAAGGGCTTGATAAAAAGGTAGAAAGCTGAAAGAGGTTAGCATCTGAGTCTTCTCTTCCTGTCCGGAATTAGTGAATTTATCCAGGTACAAGAGGAATGAATTTGCTCCAAAGGGCTGGGATACGCTCATGCACTTTCGTAAATCGGTGAGGCCCTCTTCATTTAGTGCTCCGGCCGGGCAGTTATCGACACATATATTACAGTGGGTACAGAAATCCTGAGTTGCCTTGGAGTCAGATTCCATTTCGAGATTGGTGATAATGGCGCTAAAGGTCACCCTGGTACCAAGGGTAGGATGGATCACAAGATTATGACGCCCGAAATTGCCTAATCCTGCAGCTATGGCAGCGTGCCGCAGGGAAAAGTCGCTGACGCCTTTCGGGTTGTCTTTGGTTAAATCTACTGTGTAGCCCCCGGGAATGGAAAGAACCCTGGCCTGAAATTCATTTTCAAGGAAATGACATATCAGATAGCTGTTATAACGGACAACAGCATACCTATCAAGCCTGCCATTCATTGCCAGCTGCATATGCGGGCTTTCACAAGTTGACAGTTCCTTGTAAGCCACCACTATTATCGATTTGGCACCCGGGAAAAAGCTTTCTACCTTCGGCGACCTTGGGCTGTGGTAATCAGCGACCGAAGCAAAACCTACGTCATCAACCCCGAGGTTCCTTATAAATTCCCTTATGGTTTGCTTCAATGCCATACCACTTCCCTTTCCCAATTGGCAAGGATGTCGTGCCGGCGGTACATTGGCGCAGCGCCCGGACCTCCGGTAGCGGATGTCTTAATCCCGACAACCAAGAGGTCCTGGACGGGACCCCCCTTATCCCTCCTTCCCGGAAACCAACCTGCACAATTATTGGCGGACAGATTATTGGTATACAAACAATATGGGCAAAATGATTATACACCGGGTACGGAAAGACGGTCAAGTACCCCCAAACAGATTTCTAACTCGTCCGGCGAAAATTGCCCCCGGATATTCCGGTCCAGTTTTTCGGCCAGTTCGATGATCTCCGGTCCGATCTCCCTGGCCTTAGGGGTCAAAAAGACGAGCAAAGACCGGCGGTCCTCCGGGTCGTCCCGCCGCTCGATAAACCCTCCCCGTTCCATGCGGTCCAAAATCCCGGTGAGAGTTGATCCGTCGATGCCTACACTCTTGGCCAGATCCTTGAATTTCATGCCGTCCTTAACCGAAAGGGCATTTAATACGTAAAACTGCACCGGTGTAATCTCGTACTGCGCCAAATTGCCCTCGTAATAACGTTGGACTTTGCGCATAACCCTGGCCAGTTGAAAACAAATGTACTGCTCGGGTCCCTTGGTACTACCCCCAGAGATCATCTGCGTCCCCCCTTTTAGCGAATCACCAGCAAGCGTTCCGGCGGGTCCCCTGTTCCTCGCCCGGTCCCCTTTCGTCCCTTCTGAGTATATACCGCCCTTTCCCTCCGGGCAAGCGGCGGTACCGGTCATTCTGCCGTCCCCGCCATGGGTGTCGGGCACGACCGCCGGTTTCAAACTATTTCGGCCCGGCGAAGTAACATCTGGCCCTGGCCAGACGGCCGTTGACGTCCTCCCAGTTGACCAGGTTCCACCAGGCGGCCACAAAGGCGGCCCGTTTGTTCTGGTACTGCAGGTAGTAGGCGTGCTCCCAGACATCGAGCACTAGTAGGGGTACCGCTCCCCACTGGGTCAAATCTTGATGCTTTTCGGCGGTAAGGATCTCCAACTTGCCGTAAAAAGGATTCCACGTTAGAATAGCCCACCCGGATCCTTCTACCGCCACCGCGGCGGCCGAGAGCTGTTTTTGGAAAACCTCGAAGGAGCCGAACTCCCCGGCGATCTCCCCGGCAATCTGGCCGGAAGCCGGTCCGCCGGCCTTGGGGGCCATGTTCTCCCAGAAGATGGTGTGCAGGATATCCCCGGAGCCGTGGAAGGCCAGCTCCCTCTCCCAATGCTTGATGAGGGCGAAATCGGCCTTTTCCCGGGCTTCAGCCAGCTTGGCCTCGGCATTGTTCAATCCGTCGACATAGGCTTTGTGGTGGGCATCGTGGTGGAGGCGCAGGGTCTGTTCGGCGTAATGCGGCTCCAGGGCGTTGTAATCGTACGGCAGGGCCGGTAGCTCGTGCTTCAAGGTATTCCTTCCCTTCCAGGGATAATCTGGTTCGTTTACGGAGAATTATATCACTACAGTCCCTAGCCTTTCCAGTAAGGCAAAAAACATTGCTCTTTTCCCCTCCCCCGGACCCCGGCGGCAAGGTTAAATATGTGTTACACAAGCAGGAAATTGTTTAAGCTTGTCAAAACCTTAAGGTAGATATTGGTTACTGACCGGCAGCCTAAAATTGAAGGGAGAATGGTTCTTTGACCGAGGATAACCTCAAGGACATCAAGTCCGCTGTGGCCACAATCAGCTACGGCCTCTATGTGGTTGGTTCGGCCCACGAGGGTAAGATCAACGGGCAGACCTGCAACACGGTCTTCCAGATCACCAGCGAACCTGTGCAGATTGCCATTGGCATCAACCACCGCAACCTTACCCATGACCTGATCAACGCTAGCGGTATCTTTTCGGTATCCGTGCTGGCCAACGACGGCCACGACCTGGTCCGCAAGTTCGGTTACCGCTCGGGACGTACAGCCGAAAAGTATGATGGCATCCCGTATTTCGCCGGGGTAACCGGTGCCCCCATCCTGGAGGACTGTCTGGCTTACCTGGAGTGCCGGGTCCAGAAGGAACTGTGTTTGAATTGCGGCACCCATACCCTGTTCGTGGCGCAGGTAGAAGCCGGCGGATTGAAAAGGGCCGGCGAACCGATGACCTATGCCTATTTCACCGCCACCAAGTCCGCCAAGAAACCGGCTCCCGCCGAATAAACGATGAAACCCATCAACTGTGTGGCCCTGTCCACCAGCCCGCGTATGCGCGGTAACTCCGATACCCTGGCCCGGCAGGCCCTGGCCGGTGCCCGGGCCTGCGGTGGGGATACCGAACTCTTGCGCCTCGCCGATTTCCGCTACGAGCCTTGCCGGGCCTGTGGCGGCTGTTACGGGACCGGCGTCTGCGTTATTCCGGACCAGGCGGCCGACATCTTTGCCCACCTTCTGGCCGCCGACCGGGTCATTTTGGCGGCGCCCATCTTCTCCATGGGCATTTGCGCCCAGGCCAAGGCCATCATCGACCGGGCCCAGCGGTTCTGGGCCACCCGGCATCTTCTCCATCGCAGGGTCATTGAAAAGCCTGGGCAGCGGCCCCAGCGGCGTGGCATTTTCATCTCTACCGCGGGATCCAACCTCCCGGGTGTGTTTGACGGTGTCTTACCCGTGGTCCGGTATTTCTTTAAGATGTTGGAGATAGAACCGGCCGGGGTTTACTGCTACCGTAACCTGGAGGAAAAGGGAGACGCCGCAGCAAGCGGCTTAACCATGGCCCAGGTATTTTTGGCCGGCCAAAAGCTAGTCCGGGAATAGATAACGATTAAGGGGTGTTTGTTGTCATGGAACTCAAAGGCTCCCAGACCGAGAAAAACCTGCTCTTCGCCTTTGCGGGCGAGTCGCAGGCCAGAAACCGCTATACCTTCTTCGCCGAAAAGGCCCATGAGGAGGGCTTCGAACCACTGGCGGCGATTTTCCGGGAAACCGCCGACAACGAAAAGATGCACGCCGAAAGGATATTTAAGTTCCTTTCCGGCATCGGTGACACCGCCGCCAACCTGGAGGCCGGCGCCGAGGGAGAACACTATGAGTGGACCAGCATGTACCCCGAATTTGAAAAAGCGGCCCGGGAAGAGGGTTTCCACGACATAGCCGAGTTCTTCCGTCAGGTAGCCAAGGTGGAAGAACAACACGAAATCCGCTACCGCACCCTGAAACAGGAGGTTCTGGACAACAAGGTCTTCCACAAAGACCAGCCGGTAAAATGGAAATGCCGGCAGTGCGGCTACGTGCACAGCGGGCAGGAGCCTCCGGAAAAGTGTCCGGCGTGCGGCTATCCTAAATCCTACTACGAGGTCTGGTGCGCCAACTATTAGAAATGCAAGTGCTTCTTATCGGCTTGGCCATGTCATGCGGTACCGGCGAGTCAATACGGATGGTAAGTAAGAAGGAGCCCCGGAACGGGACTCCTTTCCTCTGGCACAAAAAGACTTAGGAAACCTTGACGTACTGTGCTTTGGCCGTAGGTTGGGGAATAGGCAGGCCGTCTTCGGCTAACCCAGTAAGGTGCATCCGCAGGGCTCCCTGGTATTCTTGCAAGGTTTCTTCCGGGGTACCACCGGTAGCGATGCAACCGGGAACATCGGGACTATACGCTGCCCAATTATGTTCGGCTTTTTCGAGGATAACCAAGTATTCCATCTTATTTTCGCCCTTTCTTTAGTCCGGCTTGCCGGAGAATGTTGTTAAGCGTGCCAGGAGGCACATCGTCACCCATATGCCCGGCTACCGTTGCGCGGCCTGGCTTAGTGGGATGTTTAAACTGTCTGTGGCTGCCTTCCTGGTTAACTATGTACCAGCCGTCTTCTTCAAGGGCACGGATGATGTCACGGACTTTCATCGGTCAAATTCTCCAAAGACACAGGATATCCTATGACTCCATTTTACCCGGTAAAACCGCTGAAGGCAATAACCTCTTGCTCTGAATGATTTTGTCGTTCCCGGGTCAATTTCGCAAAGCATCCGGCTGACCACGTTGATCCAAACCACCCTGCCAAAAGACACCCTCTCCTTTGGGGGAATCTGGCCAGGACCAGGCGCCGTCGGGGCGGTCAATCCGGTCGTTCTTCCAAATAACCAATGTGGTGGACCTGTAGAACAGGGTTTGCATCATTGTTCCTGCAGTCCTGGTCCTACTGGTAGAGCCGTCGCCACAGCCCTGGGGATACGCAATCCCGCAGCTTGACCTCCCGGTAGCTCCAATGCCCGGTGAAGGCGCCTGTCCGCCAGTCTTCGCGAGTGACGCCGGAGGGCGGGGATTCTTGCGCCAACCACAGGCGTACCAGTTCGTCCTCGCCGGCGTTGGTGAGCGCCCCCCTCAGCTCGCTGGCCCTGGTGGAAACAGGGCAGCAGATGAAGGTGCGGCACACGAGGGGCCGGGCGCGGTAGACGCGGCACAGCCCTTTGCCGGAATCGAAGAAAACACACCGGCCTTGGTCGTTTCGCTTCAGTACTATGTCCACCGACCGGCCGTCAGTCGTGACGTCGGCTATCGGGGCCAGGAGGCCGGCACCGGGGTCACACCGGCGCGTCAGTTGCCAGAAATCGATCGAGGTCAGCGGGATTCGCTCCGCACAGCAGGCGGCGCAACCCTGACACCGCCCTTCCGGGTTGCGCGTGCGGGTCAGCGGCAGCATGCGCAAGGCTTTGTCCAAGGCCACCAGGTAGTCTGCCACGGTGGCGTCTCCGGATCGCACAGCCAGGTCGTAGCCGTCTACGCCCCCTTTCCGGACGGGAAGGATCCGGACCTTTCCTCCCTGCCGGTCAGCCGCGGACTGCAAAGCCAGCCAGTCCTTCCCCGTATTGTTCCCACTCCACTCTGACTTCCTTCACCCGGGCCCGCGGGGGTCCCTCGTGACACCAGGCGATCAGGCGGTCAACGGCTTCCTTTTCTCCCTGCGCCACCATCGCCACGCCGCCGTCGGCGCAGTTCCTCACCCAGCCCGTCACTCCCCGGGCATCGGCCTCTTCCTTGGTGGAAAGGCGGAAATACACCCCTTGTACATTACCCGTGACTACCACGTAGGCCTGAACCGGCATGTCGGCCTCTCCCCTTTTTCAGCATAACCCCTGATATCTTCTGCAACGTACCTGTCCGGGGAGACCTGTCCCCCTGCGCAAGTCAATCCAGCGGGCCCGTTCCAGGGAAGCAGCAAAGCGGCGCCTGACCAGGAGGATCTGGTCCCGCCGCTCTAATAGCGTACCTTCCGGAGGGTCAGTTCAGTTCCCGGCGCTCCCCGGTGACCAGGTAGATGACCGCCTCTCCCACGTTGGTGGCGTGGTCGGCGATCCTCTCCAGGTAGCGGATTACGTACAACAGGTAGGCGCCCTGCGGCACAAAGGCCGGTTTCTTCTGCATGGAAGCCGTGAACTGCCGGAAAAGGTGATCAAAGATGTAGTCCACCTGGTCGTCCAGGGCACACATGGCCCGGGCCTTTTCCACATCACCCTCGACGTAGGCATCCAGCGCCTCTTTCAGCATGCGCTGGGCGATTTTGCCCATACGGGGAATTTCGGCCATAGCCGGGTCGTCGAACGATTCGCCGATCAGACACATGGTTGCCTGGGCTATATCTACCGCGTAATCGGACATCCGTTCCAGATTCATCAGAATCTTGATGCCGGTCACCACCACCCGCAGGTCCTTGGCCATGGGCTGTTGCGTGGCAATAAGCTCAATACACTTATCCTCGATTTCCCGGAAAAATTCGTCAACCCGTTCGTCGTTGATGATAACCTGGGCTGCAAGTACCGAGTCCTGGTTGGTCAGTGCCTGCACTGACTCGTAAACCGATTGTTCCACCAGGGCACCCATGCGCAGGATATCCCGCTGCACTTCGGCCAGCGCCCTGTCGAAAGCCTGTCTCGTGGCCATATGCCTCACCCACCCCTCGCGATAATTAATGTCTCTGTCGTCAGGGTTAGCCAAAGCGCCCCGTGATATAATCCTCTGTTCGTTGGTCACCGGGTTTTGTGAAAATGAATTCGGTTCCACCGGCCTCCACCATTTCGCCGTTCAGGAAGAAGGCCGTGATGTCGGAAACCCTTGCGGCCTGCTGCATGTTGTGGGTTACGATGACAATGGTATATCTATGCTTCAATTCCCGGATTAGTTCTTCTATCTTCATGGTGGAAATGGGATCGAGGGCCGACGTGGGCTCGTCCATCAAGACCACTTCCGGTTCGACCGCCAAGAGGCGGGCGATGCAGACCCGCTGCTGCTGCCCCCCGGAAAGGCCCGTAGCCGGCGTAAACAGCCGGTCACGCACCTCTTTCCAGAGCGCGGCTGCGCGCAGACTGGCCTCCACTATTTCGTCCAGGCGGGTCTTTTTCTTTATCCCATGCACCCGCGGTCCATAGGCCACGTTATCGTAAATCGACATAGGGAAAGGGTTGGGCCTTTGAAAGACCATCCCCACACTCTTGCGCAGAGAGACCACATCCACGTCCGGGGCGTAAATGTCCCGCCCGTCCAGTTCCACGCAGCCTTCGATGCGCACGCCGTCGATGAGGTCGTTCATTCTGTTCAGGGTGCGTAAAAAGGTAGTCTTCCCGCACCCCGACGGTCCGATCAAAGCGGAAATGGAGTGCTCGGCGATGTCGAAATTAATATCCTTCAGCGCCTGCATGTCGTGATAGTAAAGGCTCAGATTACGAATGCCCATTTTGGAACCGGACAAACTAGCACCACCTTAGTTCTCTGCGCTGCTTCCAGCTACCGTATGACAGGCGGGCAGCCGGACGGTAAACGTGCTGCCCCTGCCCAGCTTGCTGGCGACCTCGATGCGCCCTCCCAGAGTCTCCACGATATGCTTGACGATGGATAACCCCAGCCCGGTGCCCCCCTGTTCGCGGGAACGCGCCTTGTCGACGCGGTAAAAGCGCTCGAAAATACGCGGCAAGTCATCTTCCGCCATCCCGACCCCCGTATCGGCAACCCGTACGGCTACCTGGAGGGTTTCGTCCAGAAAGGCCGTCACCTCGACCTGTCTGCCACTAGGAGTATACTTCACAGCGTTGTCCACCAGGTTGATCATAAGCTGGGTGATCATGTCGCCGTCACCCCAGGCAGGGGGTAAGCCGTCAGCAACGCTGGTGCGCAGGGTGACGCCCCGGTCCTGGGCCATCATGGTGAACATATCCTCAATCTTGCCGATCAGGGCATCCATGGCCACGGCTTCCTTCTTGAAGGTGCGCCGGCGGTTTTCAATATCCGAAAGTACGAACAGATCGTCGATCAGCCTGGACAACCGCTCCGCCTCGGTACTCATAATTTCTAAAAAGTGCCTGGTGCTGGCTTCGTCATCCAGGGATCCGTCCAGCAGGGTTTCCAGGAAACCGTTGATGGAAGTCAGCGGGGTGCGTAATTCATGCGAGACGTTGGCAAAGAAGTCGCTACGGACCCGCTCCAGACGCTTGGCTTCGGTGGTGTCCCGC
The DNA here is from genome assembly GCA_035530395.1 of Spirochaetia bacterium. Taxonomy (GTDB): domain Bacteria; phylum Bacillota; class Desulfotomaculia; order Desulfotomaculales; family JAJYZD01; genus JAJYZD01. The sequence goes on along the minus strand of DATKUX010000028.1, from coordinate 998 downwards.
AAGATGGCGACCACGCCGCCCCCGCCGGCGGCCAGGGGCGTTATATGGATGAGAAAACTACGGGGTTGGGGGGTAAAGATCGGCATTTCCTCCACGAGGCCACGCCCATCCGCCAGAACCCCCTGCACCAGGCGCTCGAACTCGAAGCTACGAACCGCCCCCACCACGCTCTTGCCCAGGCAGGCCGCTTCGCTGACCCCGAAGGTCCTCTCAACCGCCTTGTTGACCAACCGGACCCGGCCTTCCCGATCCAGGGCCACCACGCAGTCCACCATACTGTTGAGAATAGCCCGGGAAAGGTCCGTCTCCTCAGCCACCCGCCGCTTCATCTTGCGCAGGCGGCCGGCCAGGATGTTGATACTGCGGGCGAGGTCCCCCAATTCCGCCTCACCGTCAACCATGATCTGCCGCTCCAGGTTACCCTGGGCCAGTTCACCGGCCCCCTTGACGATCTCAGTGATCGGCCTCACAATCTTCCTGATCAGCAACCAGGCCAAGAACAGCATGGGCACGAGCCACAAAAAGAAACCAAGCAGCGGACCGGTCCGCCACAGGCCGGCCAGCATCACCGCCAGGTAAAAGAGCACAACCGACACCCCGAACCAAAGCAGGGGCCGCCAGCCCAGTTCCCAGATGAACCTGTTCTTCTTCAAGATCCTCACCCCCGACCGGACGGAAACTCCAGATGCCATTCACTCATTTTATCAGGCAACCGGCCTGTGGTAAATAGCTTCGTTAGCCCAACTTTCGATTTAGGTGCGTGAAAAACCATGCCACGCCTGGCTTTCTTAATTTTTTTGGTCACTACAACCTGGAGCCGACCAAGCGGTGCGTTCTTCTCAGGGGATCTTTCACCCCGAGCAAGCGGTAGATTTCCCGGTGGTCCTTCTCCGGCATACCAGAGACCCGAACGTGATGGATTTTATTGTCGGCATCAGTGAACATGACCGTATTCCGCTGATGAGTTGATAGCTGGTCCCGTATTGTAGACCACCTAC
>DATKUX010000027.1:0-4567 GCA_035530395.1 Spirochaetia bacterium | reverse complement strand
CGATCGTTACTATCAAAACGATCGTCTACTCTGATGCGTGGGATATTCTCCTGAAAACCGGGAGGGCCTGGTGAATCCTGTCCGGTACCCATCGGAGACGACGATCGATATCATCGAAACTATCGTCTGTACGGATGCTATGTGACAATGATAAGATAACCGGGAAGAAATGTCCAGACCTTACGGGACAGTGTGATCAACCAGTCCGTCCGGTCGGTTGGAGGAGTAGACATGGCCGAATCCCCTGTAGAATTAAAGAAGACCATTTCCTGGGTGCAGGGCGCCGCGATGACCATCGGAGCTGTCCTGGGCTCCGGGGTGCTGGTCCTGCCCGTAGCCGCGGCCGAACTGGCCGGACCGGCCTCCCTGGTGGCCTGGCTGCTGATGGGCCTCCTGGCCATACCCTTGGTCATGACCCTGGGTACCCTGGGTGCCGCCTACCCGGACGCCGGCGGTATCGCCGCCTTTGCCCGCCGGGCCTTCGGCCCACGGGCCGAAGCCGTAACCGGGTGGTTGTTCCTGGGGACGGTGCCCATCGGCGGTCCCATTGTGGCTCTCATCGGCGCCAACTATGCCGGCCGGCTGTTTGGCGCGACTCCCTGGCAGGTGGGTCTGGTGGCGGCCGGGATGCTCTCCGCCGGTCTTTTTTTCAACTACCTCGGTATCAGCCTTTCCGGCCGGGTGCAGATAGGCGTCGTCGCGACCATTTCCCTTATCCTGCTGGCGGCGGTCCTGACCGCGCTGCCCAGGGTAAGACCGGATTCTTTCACACCTTTCGCTCCCCATGGCTGGGTACCCGTGGGGGTCGCCATGACCCTGCTTTTCTGGGCCTTCGTCGGCTGGGAGATGATCGTCCACCTCGGTGAGGAGTTCCGGGACCCGCAGCGGGATATTCCGCGAAGCCTCGCCTTCTCTCTGGGTATCATCATCGTGCTGTACCTGTCTCTGGCCGTGGCCACGGTCGGAACGGCCTCTTACCGGGGAGCAGCCAACATCACGGCCCTGGCCGGCATGGTGGGACAGGGTGTGGGCCACTGGGCGGGTGATGTTACCGCCCTGCTCGGTTTCCTGGTTTGTTACGGCACGATTCACACCTACTTGGCCGGTTTCTCCCGGCTGATCTATGCCCAGGCGCGGGAGGGCCACTTTCCTTCCTTTTTCGCTCGCCTGCATCCGCGGTATCAAACTCCGCACCGGACCCTGCTGGTGCTGGGGCCCGTCTTCTTCCTCGTCTTGCTGCTCGCCTATTACCGGCAGTTCGACCTGAGTGCCCTGATCAAATGGCCCAGCGCCGTCTTCATCGCGCTCTACGTCATCGGCATGGCCTCGGGGGTGAAGCTCCTGGCCGGCAAGGGCCGTTACTACGCCATGGTCTCCCTGGCGGCCTGTCTCATCGTCTATGGTTTCCTCGGCTGGGCGGGACTCTATCCCATTGGGTTGGGTGTGGTTGGTTGGTTGACCACGCAGAAAAGATGGCCTGTCCAGGCCCGTGGCCGGGACAGGAGGGAGACTGTTTAGGGCGGGGAGGAGGGACGGGCTGATGCGGCGAAAACAAGTTTGGCCGCCGACGGGTTCGGTCCGGGGAGGGGGAGGAGAATGAGGCCTAAAACCATCTTAGCCGCTGCCGTAACCATTTCCCTGTGGGCATCGGCCTTCGTGGCCATCCGCGCAGGATTGGAGGGCTATTCTCCCGGGCACCTTGCCCTCCTAAGGTACGCCATCGCCTCGCTGGTCTTTGCGGGCTACGCAGCGTACCGCAGGTTCGGCCTCCCGGCCATGAAGGATGTGCCGGGGATTTTACTCACCGGCCTTCTCGGTATAGCCGTGTACAATATTGCCTTGAATTTTGGCGAGGTCCAAGTTCCCGCTGGGCCGGCGAGCTTTATAGTGAGCTCAACGCCGGTGTTCACGGTTTTGCTGTCCACAGTGATCCTCAAAGAGCGACTCAATATTCTGGCATGGGTTGGGATCATGGTGAGTTTCTCGGGTGTCGCCATGATAACATTGTACAAACAAGGCGACTTCAAGCTCGGGTGGGGTGCATTGCTTGTATTGGTGTGCGCCGTAACTCAAGCCTTTTTCTTCACTTTGCAAAAGAAATACCTGGTGAGATATAGCTCGGATAGGCTCACCGCCTATATAATTTGGAGTGGCACAATTTTCCTGTCGATCTTTACGCCGGGACTTTTTCAGCAGGTATGGCGGGCCGACCCTGGTTCCACCTTGTCCGCTGTTTACCTGGGATTGTTCCCGGCCGCCATCGCCTATGCCGCCTGGTCGTACGTCCTGAGCAAACTTAAGGCGTCGGTGGCGGCGAGTTTTCTTTATCTTGTGCCAATCGTGACCACGGTTATTGCCTGGATCTGGATTCGGGAGACCCCGTCCCTATTCATGGCCATCGGTGGTGTTATCACCATGGTCGGTGTTTTCCTGGTCAATAACCGGAGCCGCCTGTTTACCGGCGGTGCTTCAGCACCGATAAACACTCAACAAGCCAAATCAGGCCATTAATCGTTGCGGCCGTTGTCGCTCCGGGTTGGGAGCAGCCGGTGGTGGACCGCCCGCCGGGAAAGGAGATGGTGAGTGGGATACGGATCGCGGCAAACAATCTGGGCCGGTGCCTTATGGCAAAGTATTCCCGTCAGAGGAGGCAAAAATTCAGTGGATAAGGTGAATTTAGCGCAAAAGTTCGCCCTGTTCAATGAGTATTGGCAGCCCAAAATCGTGGGTGAAATCAACGAGTATTGTATCAAGCTGGCCAAGCTCAAGGGCGAATTTGTCTGGCACCAACATGAGAAGGAAGACGAGATGTTCCTGGTGATCAGAGGCAGCTTATTGATAAGGTTCAGGGACCGCGACGTTCGGCTGGATGAAGGGGAATTTCTCATCATTCCCCATGGGGAGGATCATCTGCCCGTGGCCGAAGAGGAAGTCCATGTCCTGCTGGTTGAGCCCGGATCGACCTTAAACACCGGAAACATTGAGAATGAGAGAACAATTGCGCAGCTGGAGAAATTGTAACACTGACTTTTAGGCTGGCTCCGGGGCGGGCTTCCGCCCATGTAGATGAAGGACAAGGAGGCAGTGTTGTTTGAGTCTGAAAGAGAAGGTTAAGGCTGCGGCTTTAAGCATGGGGGCTGACCTGGTGGGTGTCGCTTCCATGGATCGTTTCCTGGGAGCCCCGCCGGGTTTCCATCCGTCCGATATTATGCCGCAGGCCAAAACCGTGGTGGTCGTGGCCAAAAAGATACCGGATCAACTGGTGTGCAACAGCCTGGCCACGGCTTATACCAATACCTGCAATGCCGTAATCAGAAGACTGGATGAAATCGCCTGCGACTTAGCCGTTTTTGTAGAAAAGACCGGTCGTCAGGCGATGCCGATACCCGCCGATGATCCCTACGTACTGGGATGAGGAAAACCGCCGGGGGATGGGAGATCTGTCCCATAAACACGCGGCCCGGGCAGCCGGTCTGGGCGTCCTGGGGAGGAACTCCCTGCTCATTACCCCGCAGTACGGCAACCGGGTTGACCTGGTTTCAGTGATCACCGACCTGGACCTTGAGCCCGACTCGCTGCCGCACTGCCGGCTGTGCCTGGATGCCTGCCCGGCGGGCGCTCTGAAGGGGAATCAGGTGGTTGTGCAGAAGCCCTGCCGGGAAATCATCGGCAAGACCCTGCCCAAAGGTTATTGGGTAACTGCCTGCTGGGAATGCCGAAAGGTCTGCCCGGCGGGGGGAACCGTGGTACAGGAAAAGAAACAGGCAGGCAAAACAGGCCGTTGATCGCTGCCTTAACCGGACGGGAGATCTACTCTACGGGCATCGCGGGGAAAACATTCGCCACGGCATTCAACCGGGCTGCGGTGATATCACCCTGGCGGAGGATACGGGGCCGGCCGGTCAGGTCGACAATGGTGCTGGATTTACTTGTCCCGGCGGCTGCGCCACGCAAGACATAGTCTACCGTGACGCCGACCTGCCTGACCGCCGCCGCCAAATCGACTAGAGTTCCGCCGGCCTGCCCGGAGTCGGCCGGTCGCTTCTTGATGGCAAAGGCCCTGTCGATGGCCGCGTCAACCCAGGGATTCAGGGTAAGGGCAAGATTTGTGTCACTGGGCGCGACTATGACCCCGCCGGCAAGGATACACGCCGCAGCCATGACCAGGTTTTCTTCCGTGCCTTCCAGTACTCGCAGGGCCACGTTCAGGACCCTTCCTTGCCCGCGAGCAGAAAGATGCGGGAGAACTTCAGCTCCACCAGGCCGGCAGCACCGGCCTGTTCGGCGAAGGCCTCCCGCACCAGGCGACGAAAGGTTTCCACGTAGCGGGAGGTCAACTCCACCGGGTAATACGCCTGGTTCAGGAAGCCGTTTTCAGCCCCGGACTGAAATATCCGGTAGGCCTGTTCCGGGGTGTACGGGTTGGCTTCGGGGCGGAAGCGGCAGTAAAGGATTTCAAACCCGGCCTGTTGCCCGAGTTCCACATATTCCCCCGGCGTGGACAGGAATAACCAGGGGTTTTGAAAGGTCTTGAAGATATCCCGGGTATCCGGGTGGTCCCGCACCT
>DATKUX010000026.1:0-11999 GCA_035530395.1 Spirochaetia bacterium | reverse complement strand
CGCTCCGGCTTTCCGGGAGCGGGTACGGCAAGTGGGCGCGGAGCTGGTGGCCACCCGTCCGACGGCGGTCAACCTGCAATGGGCTGTCACCCGCCTGTCGGCGTGTCTGGCGGAAAACAGCTGTAGTGATGCCGACCTTGTGGACAGGCTTACGCTGGAGGCGCAGGCCATTTTTCAGGAGGATGTGGCGGGGAACCGCCGTATGGGTCTCTACGGACAGGCTCTTATTCCCTTTGGTGCCCGCATTTTGACCCACTGCAACGCCGGTGCCCTGGCTACCGCCGGCTACGGCACCGCCTTGGGCGTGGTCAGGGCGGCTGTGGAGGCGGGCAAGAAGGTTACGGTTTACGCCGACGAAACGAGACCCCTTTTACAGGGAGCGCGGCTCACCGCCTGGGAGTTGGTCCATGAGGGTGTAGAGACCTTTTTGGTTACCGACGGCATGGCCGGCCACCTGATGGCCAAAGGAATGGTCGACCTGGTGCTTTTGGGGGCGGACCGCATTGCCGCCAACGGGGACGTGGCCAACAAGATCGGGACTTACTCCCTGGCCGTGCTGGCCGCGGCTCACGGACTGCCCTTCTATGTGGCGGCCCCCGTATCCACCCTGGATATGGCCCTGGCTTCCGGGGAGGGTATACCTATCGAGGAACGGGCGGCGGAGGAAGTCACCCTGTTCCGGGGTCAGTCCACCGCACCGGCCGGGGTCCGGGTATTCAACCCGGCCTTTGACGTTACGCCGGCCCGCCTGGTGACCGCCATAATAACAGACCGGGGAGTGGTTTACCCGCCTTACGGGTCCAACTTGCCCGGAATTCTTCAAGGGTAGGGGGAGAACAAAGATGTCCGACGTACTTTGCAACGATCCTGAGGTGGCCGCCGCGGGAAGGATGAAGATTGAGTGGGCGCGTGATCACATGCCGGTGTGTGCGGCGCTGCGGCAGAAGTTTTTGCGGGACCGGCCCCTGGCCGGCCTGCGGGTGGCCCTGTCCGTTCACCTGGAGGCCAAGACGGCCTGCCTGGCCGAACTCCTGCGTGATGGCGGGGCCAGCATGGCGGTAACCGGCTCCAATCCGCTTTCCACACAGGACGACGTGGCCTGCGGCCTGGCTTCGACCGGCATGGCCGTTTTCGCCCGGCATAACGTTTCGGCTGCCGAGTACCGGCAGCACCTTCTGCAGGTGCTGGACACGAAGCCCCAGGTTATCGTCGACGACGGCGGCGACCTGGTGGAGCTTTTGCATACCGAACGGGCGGATCTGGCCGGCGGAGTCATAGGCGGCGCCGAGGAGACCACCACTGGCGTCCTGCGCCTGCGTCTGTTGGAGCGGGAAGGAAAGCTGGCCTTTCCTATGCTGGCGGTCAACGACGCCCGTTGCAAGTTTCTTTTCGACAACCGGTATGGTACCGGGGAGTCGGTCTGGTCGGCCATCATGCGTACCACCAACCTCCTGGTGGCCGGCAAGACGGTGGTGGTCATGGGTTATGGCTGGTGCGGCAAGGGAGTGGCCCTGCGGGCGCGCGGCCTGGGAGCCCACGTGGTCGTGACCGAGGTGGATCCGGTGCGGGCCATCGAGGCCCACATGGACGGCTACCGGGTGCTGCCTTCGGAGGAGGCTGCCGCCGTGGGTGAGGTGTTCATAACCGTGAGTGGTTGCAGTGACCTCTTAAGCCGGCGCCATTTCGAGGTGATGCGCGACGGTGCCCTTTTGGCCAACGCCGGCCATTTCGACGTGGAGATCAATTTGCCCGACTTGGCCGGCCTGGCCCTGGAAAGGCAGACCGTGCGACCCAACATCGAACGATTTACCCTGGCCGGCGGCAGGCGGCTCTACCTTTTGGCCGGCGGCCGGCTGGTCAACCTGGCGGCGGGCGACGGCCATCCGGTGGAGATAATGGACCTCTCCTTCGCCCTGCAGGCCCTGTCGGTGGCTTACTTGGCGGAACGGGGCCAGGGGCTGCAAAGGCGGGTCTATCCCGTTCCTTTGGTCCTGGACAACGAAGTGGCCGAATTGAAGCTGGCTTCCCTGGGCATTATCATTGACCGATTGAGCGCGGCTCAGAGTTGCTACCTGGGCCGGGAGGAAGAGTTGTAATATGGACGGCCTGCACTGGGAGTATGCCGGGGAACTGGCCGCCTGCGGCCGCCGGCTGGCGGACGCCGGTCTCTTTTTTGCCTGCTGGGGCAACCTGTCGGTGCGGGTACCGCCGGGCGACTCTATCATCATTACTCCCAGCGGAATGGACTACGAGGGCCTGTTGCCCGCGGACATGGTCCGGCTGACCCCGGACGGCCGGGTGCTGACCGGTCGCCGCCGGCCCTCGACCGAGACGGGCCTGCATCTGGCCGTTTACCGGGCCCGGCCCGGGGTGGGAGCGGTGATCCATACCCACAGTCCGGCGGCCACCGCGTGCGCGGCGGCCCGGGCGGGCACCCACCAAAGGTGGGCTGTACCGCCTTTGACCGAGGAGATGGCCCAGGTGCTGGGAGGCGGCGTCCCGGTGGCGGCTTATGCCCCGCCGGGCAGCGCGGAGCTGGGGGAGAAGGCCGTGGCTGCCCTGGGGACGGGGCAGGCAGTGCTGCTGGCCAATCACGGGGTGCTGGGTACCGGGGCCGACCTGGCCGGGGCCAGCCTGGTGGTAAGGCTGGTGGAGCGTGCGGCCCTTATGTACCTCCTGGCCCTGCGGGCGGGGGGGCCGTGCGAGCTGTCACCGGCCGAGGTGGCGAATCTGCGGGCCCAGTATGCCGGGTATGGCCAGGGGCCGTTGGGAGAGGGGGAGAGCCCTGTTGGGAACCGTACTGATCAATAACGTTTTTCTCCTGCCCATGGACGGGCGGGGAGTGGTGGAGGACGCCCAGGTACTGGTGAGCGGTTCTTCAATCGTCTATGCGGGTTCCGCCGGTCCACTGCCGGAGGGGTTTGTGCCCGAACGGACCATCGACGGGCAGGGCGGGGTGGTGATGCCTGGGCTGGTCAACTGTCACACCCACGCCGCCATGACACTCCTGCGGAGTTACGCCGACGACCTGCCCCTGATGCGGTGGCTCAATGAGGCCGTCTGGCCGCTGGAGGACCGGATGGAGGGGGAGGACATCTACTGGGGCACACTTTTGTGCTGCCTGGAGATGATCCGGGGCGGGGTCACCACCTTTGCCGATATGTATTTTTTCATGGACGAGGCCGCCCGGGCGGTGGAGCGTTCCGGCCTGCGGGCATCCCTTTCCCGCGGGCTCATCGGGAACGGACCCACGGCTGAAAAGGGTCTGGTGGAGAGCAGGGAACTGGTGCAGAGGTGGCATGGGGCGGCCGACGGCCGCATCACGGTCATGCTCGGCCCGCACGCCCCGTACACCTGCCCGCCGTCCTATCTGGCCCGGGTGATTGAGTTGTCCGGGGAACTCGGGGTGGGCATTCACATCCACCTGGCCGAGACCTTGGCGGAAGTGACCGAAATAAAGGAGAAATACGGCACCACGCCGGTAGATCTGATGTTGAAGACGGGTCTTTTCGAGAGACCCGTGCTGGCGGCCCACTGCGTCCACCTGACTCCGGACGACATCGCCGTCCTGGCCGCGCACAAGGTGGGAGTGGCCCACAACCCGGAGAGCAACATGAAGCTGGGCTCAGGCATCGCGCCTGTCAACGCTCTCTTGCAGGCTGGCGTGCGGGTGGGAATCGGCACGGACGGAGCGGCCAGCAACAATGATCAGGACATTTTCGGCGAGATGCGTTCGGCGGCCCTCCTGGCAAAGGTGGCTGCCCTGGACCCCACGGTGCTGCCGGCTCCCCAGGTATTGCACATGGCGACGGCGGGCGGGGCGGCCGCTCTGGGTCTGGCCGGCACCGGCGTCCTGGCCCCCGGATACAGGGCCGACCTGATCCTAGTGAATATCCATCAACCCCACCTGACCCCGCGGCACGATCTGGCGGCCCACCTGGTTTACGCTGCCCGCGCGGCGGATGTGATCCTGACGATGGTGGACGGAAGCATCCTCTGGGCAGACGGGCGCTTCACCACTCTGGACCCGGAGGAAGTCATGGCCCAGGCCAATAAACGGGCCGGACGGCTGGTTGGGCCGAGGTGAGAGTGCCGGAACGGCTAGAAGGGGGGAACATAGATTCGGCGATTGGTACTTTTGTCCTATGGGCTAGCCGTGCCATTAGTCCTATAATAACTGAATAGAAGAACCTGGGCACGGGTTGAGTTGCCCGGGAGTTATCATGGCGGAAGGGACGGCAGATTGGCGCGGGTCGGAAACGCGGCAGCCAAACTGTTAAGACCCACGGCAGCAGGGCGGGGTGCCAACAATAAGTACCTTAGTCCTATGGGTCTAAGGGTACTTTCAGTCGAAACAAGTAAAAGATTAGAGTATACTGTCAAACATGGCCCCATGGCCGGCAGAGTTTGCTGCTCGAAGATGTAAACCCTCGTGTCCACTTGTTTTTTTGCATACTGCGCCAAAACCCCGGTTGTAAATAATGGTAAGTTGGCAGGATTTTTGGCCATGCTTGTGGAATCAAGGTTACAAGACAAGAGGTGATGAGGTTGGGCGAACTTCCGGGCCTGCCTTTCCCAGAGTTACTGGTACTGCAGGCCGTCGGCCAGAACCTTTTGCAGTCTGACAGCGTAGCAGTTAAAAGGTTCACGCTTGACATCCTCAACCGGATGGATAGGTCGATCCTGCTTTACGACTGCCAGGGTCAATGCCTTTTTTACAACGAAACTCTCACGGCCTTGGGACAACGGGAAGGGCAAGTGGTACCGGCCGAACTGGACCTGGCCGGTCGGGAATTGAACAGGCTCCTGGACCTGGGACTACCCGTGCTCCAATTCCGCGACGAACTAATCGTGGCCGGCGGCCGGCGGGTGCCGGTCCTTCTGGATGTGTATCCCCTGCCGGGGCACCAGGGACAGAGGTTGGGTTCCCTGGTCCTGGTCACCGACCTAACGGAGGAACTGAGCACCCGGTCCTGGCGGGAGCAGATGTCCTTCGTCCTGGAGTCCGTCCAGGCGGGCGTGATCGTCTTGGGCCCGGAGGGCAAGGTGACCGTGTGCAACCGGTCCGCCCGTCTTCTTTTGGAACTGGGGGACGACGCAGTGGAAGGAAGGCCGGTACACAACGTTCTGGCAGCGATTGCAGACGGTCCGCAGGCCATGCTCGGGGCCCTGATTGAGGAAAGCGGACCGGGTACCCGGGAAGTGGAGGTGCCCTGGGTCGACGGAAAACGATATTTCCTGGTCGACGTATCATCTCTCCCCGAAGGGTCCGGCCGGGTTATCGTCTTTCACGATCAAACCAGGTTTAAGGAAACTGAACATCAGGTGCGGGAATGTGAAAAACTGGCGGCTATCGGGGAATTGGCGGCCGGAACGGCCCACGAGATCAGAAACCCCCTCACCACTATCCGTGGTTTCGTTCAAATCTTACAACAAAAAGCGAAAAACGCCGGGTTTGAGGACATCAACCGCTACGCCGACATTATTATCAACGAGATAGACCGGGTGAACACCATTATCGCCGAATTCCTCCTGCTGGCCAAGCCAACGGTGGCCCGCCGACAGGAGATGGACGTCAATCAGGTCGTCGACCAGGTATTCCCCTTCGTTCAGAATGAAGCCCTCCGCCTGGAATTCTCCGCCGAGAAGGAACTGCAGGAAGGTCTGCCGCCCGTTGTGGGGGACGTCGAGCAAATCAAGCAGGTCCTTTTGAACCTGGTCAACAACGCTTTTCAGGCCTTGTCCGCCGGAGGGGGGCTGAAGATCAGCACCTTTATCGAGGATGACGGCCGCGTATGTCTGGCGGTGGAGGACAGCGGCACCGGCATTCCGGCGGATATAATGGACAAGCTCTTTAAACCGTTTTTCTCCACCAAGGAAGAAGGCACCGGATTGGGGTTAGCCATCTCGCGACGCATCGTGGAAGATCACGGCGGTGAGATAACGGTGCGCAGCCGGGAGGGCGCAGGCTCAACCTTTCTTATCTATCTGCCGCCGGCTAACTGATAAGGGGACGGTTTTTGGGGACGGGGTAACCCATTGGAACAGGTACCAAGTTTTCCATAGGTTCGGGGCTGCGAGGTCGGCCATATTTGTATGCCCGGCCGGAAGCGGTTCTCGTCTTTTGGGCCGAAGATTTGGCTAAACAGGGTCAAGGTTGGGGGCAAACTGCCGAATAAGATTTTGGTGGGCTATCTATTCTAAAAGGCGAGCAGGATTCAAATCCCCGGGGTCGCAGCAAGATTGGCAAAACGGGCGGGGAGACAGCTATGATGATGGGCGAAAATATGGAAAAGAAACTGATGGACAAGTTCGGCCTGCCGGCCGACGTTGTAGCGGGGGTTCTGGAACTGGTCCGGGAGGAATACCGGGAGAGTCTGGAACAGTACCGGCGGGACATGGCCGAAGTCGAGGAGCGGTATCGACATGTCCTTGAGCTTTCCTCGAGTGCCATCGTGATACACAGCGAGGGCGAGCTGGTTTTTGTCAACGAGGGTGCCGTCAAAATGTGGGGTATTAAGAGTCCCGCCGATGGGATTGGCAAAAGCGTTTTGGATTTCGTCCATCCCAACTCACAGGAAAAGGTTCGGGACCGGATCGAAAAAATGACCAAGGGGCAGAGTGTGGAATTAGCCGACGAGGAATTCCTGCTCTACGATGGGTCGGTCATGAACATGGAGGTGGCGGCTGCTCCTATCACCTACCAGGGCAAACCGGCCATTGTGGTCGTGGCGGAGAATGTGACGCTCCGCAAGGAGATGGTCGAACTTTTTCGCACCATGTCCGACAGTTCGCCCAGCGGCATTGCAATTATCCAGGACCGTAAATTCCGGTACGTTAACCGCTTGGTTCAAAAGATCAGCGGCTATCGCGAGGAGGAGTTGCTGGGTAAAGGCAGCCTGACCCTTATTTTGGCGGCCGACCGCCAAAAGGTCAGGCGGAATTCGGCCAAGATGTTGAGGGGCGAGCGGACTACCCCCTACGAATACCGGGTGGTAAGAAAGAGCGGCGAGATCCTGTGGGTGATGGAGTCGATGGCTCCCATCCGGTACATGGGCCAACCGGCTATACTGGCCAATTTCATCGATATCACCGAGTTCAAGCAGATGGAAGATCAGCTCAAGTACCTCGGTTTGCATGACCCCCTGACTGGGCATTACAACCGCGCCTACTTCGAAGAGGAAATGCGGCGGCTGGAGACCACCCGTCCGGTACCGGTCAGCATCGTGGTCTGCGACATCGACGGCCTGAAGCTGGTCAACGACACCATGGGTTATCCTGCCGGGGACCGGTTGCTTAAGGTGGCCGGCGATCTGATCCGCGCCAGTGGCGGCCAGCGGCAGGTGGTGGCTGGGATGGGAGCCGGCGAGTTTGACATTCTCTTACCCCGCGCATCAGCGGCGGTGGCGGAGGATTTCTGCCGGCGGCTGGCTGCACTGATCGAAAAATACAACGCGGAAAACCCCGGTCTGCCCTTATCCATGTCCATGGGCTTTGCCACCGGGGGGGAACACGTTCCTGGGCAGGATCTAGGGGAGGTGCTCAAGAAGGCCGGTAATAACATGTTCCGTCAGAAGCTGGTGCACCGGGAGAGTGCCCGTAGCGCCATCGTCCAGGCACTGATGAAGACCCTGGAGGCCCGGGATATTGTTACCCAGGCACATGCCGACCGGATGCATGATCTGGTGGTGGAACTGGCCGCTGAGGTCGGGGTTTCGGCCCAGGGTCTGACCGACTTGCGTCTTCTGGCCCGCTTTCACGATATCGGCAAGGTGGGAGTACCGGATTCGGTGCTGCTTAAGCCCGGCCCGCTCACCCCGGAAGAAGTGGTGGTCATGCGCCGCCACACCGAGATAGGCTACCAGATTGCCCTTTCCGTTCCCGAACTGGTCCCGGTGGCCGATCTGATCAAAAAGCATCACGAGTGGTGGGACGGAACCGGCTATCACCTGGGGTTGGCTGGCGAGGAGATTCCCTTCGAGTGCCGGATCCTGGCGGTGGTCGACGCGTTCGATGCCATGACCAGCCACCGTCCGTATCGCAAAGCCATGACTATGCACCAGGCCCTGGACGAATTGCAGCGTTGCGCCGGCACCCAGTTCGACCCGCGCCTGGTGAAGGAACTGGTGCGGATTATCAAGGCCGGTGGCTGGGAAGACCGGGATACGGCCAGTCGTTAGCAAGCGCCTCTGCAATGTCGCCCCGGTTTCTCAAGCCTGATGAAAGACTTTCTGCACGGCCGCGGTATCAAAACTTATGTCAGTCTGACCGGGATAAGCAATTGAACATATGTAACTATTGAGGTTAAATGATATGGTCTTATACTGACGCATATGTTTAAAGTGACATGTGATGTGACTAGACTGGGTTTCCATCTTTTCAATCTCGAAAGTATGGTAGGATGCCATCAGGCCAACTTTTAGAGCCTTGGACAGGGCCTCCTTGGCGGTCCACAAGAGAGTGAGCATATTGAGATAGGGGAAAGGAAGATCTTTCAGAATAAACTTTTCATGGTCCGTTGCCTGTGACGCCAAAACACTAATTGTCTCTGGGTCAACCATCTCTACGTCAATTCCCATAGGGACTTCCTCCGGAAAAGCTATAGAGGCTCCAATGTCGTTGGAATGGGTAATGCTTACCTGTGTGTTATGGTTAAACAGACAAGTGTTGACTGGTTGATTAAAAATGCCCTGACGTATTGAAATATTCTGAAAGTTATTCTCGTTCGTCAGGCGACAAATAGCTGTTTTCGCAGAGTATCTTCCTATGAGATAGCTCTTTTTTCTTTTCTGCGAGCCAAGAGTATCGAAGTATTGCCGTTCTTCTCCATGCAGACAGTCTATTAAGCCGTCATAGTAGGTAGCACTGGAGAAATAACAAAAACAAACTGCTGATTTATAATGCGTGCCTCCTGTGTTAAGGAGAAATTCATCAATATAAACCAACGGTGAACTGTTTTCTGGTCCATGGCTACTAATAGTAATACACCTCATGTCTAGTGGTTGTGCTTTTGGCTTCCGTTTTTTCCGGGGAGAACTATGGCATCAAGCCGAGTTAACGCTCCCAGCAAAAGCTTTCTCGATGTATTCGGCCAGGGCCTCCGGGGTCTGATATTCGAGAATCAAAGTAGGGTAGAGCTCAATTTTAAGTCTTTTACCCACTTCGCTAATTGCTTTGGCAGCTCTGAGGGAATCGAGACCTATTTCAAGAAAGTTGGCCGTAACATCCAGAAGATCAGGGGAAACACAAATCAGCTCGGCTATGAGATCGTAGATCATAGCCCTTACATCCTTTGGCGTAGTGACCGGTATTTCCTTCCTGGTAGGGTCGGATAAGAGACTCAGCGTGTTTATACGGTGTTTTACTTTATCGGTGGATCCATCGTCCAGTACTCGAGTGTTCTCAAAGTGACGGTCATGATCCGGACGACGCTGTTTGATATCCCGGGTGGTAGTCCCGAAATCGGGCTTGTACTCCTTTTTGGCGAAAGGGTATGCGGGCAACAAAATTTTCGTATGGCTAAAGTCTTTTTCAAAGACTCTCCAATTGATCTTTACACCCGCCGTAAACAGCTTGCCCAGGGTCTCCAGGAATACTTCAAGGGGATCCCTGTGCCGGTTGCAGGAAGAAAAGATGCGTAACTTGTCCCTGTAGGGCGCCGAATTTAACATACCACTCAGTATTCTGTCCGGTCCTAATTCCAGAAAAACATTGACGCCGTTACTCCGCAAATAAGTAGTGCCTTCCTCAAACCTAACAGGTTCCAGGACATGTGGCAACCAGTGCTCCACCCCGGGGGTGCGGTCGACGACTCGGCCATTCACACAGGAGACAAAAGGTATTTCCGGAGCCCGGAAATGAACACCTTCCATTTCTCTCCCGAAGCCTTCCAGCATAGGTTGCATCAGCGGGGTATGGAAGGCGTGTGATACCCGGAGTTTCTTGCACATTATTCCCTTGCTGCGCAAAGCACCCAGAAATTTAGTAATATCCTCCGTATAGCCTGAAACTACAAGATGACTTATGTTGTAGGCGGCTATCCTCAGGGAGCCGGCAAAATGGGCCAGGAGTTGCTCAACCGTGCTTACGTCGGCAAAGACAGCGGCCATGCTTCCGGACGATGGGAGATCACTCATCAACCTTCCCCTGGCCGATACGAGCCGGGCTGCGTCCTGCAGGTTGATTGTGCCGGCCAGGCAGGCCGCTACCCACTCGCCGATGCTGTGGCCCATCAGGAACGAAGGCTGGACTCCTATGTGGAGGAGGTACTTCCCTAAGGCATAGTCCAGGGCAAAGACCACGGCCTGAGTGATGCTGGCCTCACCCAGAGTCTTTTCATTGGCCGTTTTCCCGTAAATAAGGTCTGTTATCTTTGCCCGAAGGTGCGGATAAAAGGCCTCGGAGCATTCGTCCATAATCTTCCGAAAGGACGGCAGGTGGTCGTACAAAGCCCTACCCATGCCAACGTACTGCGAACCCTGGCCAGTAAACAGGAAGCCAACTTTGGGGGAGCCTGCCGGCCTGGTTGGGGTTGCCTCAAGAACTTTGGATGCCAAGTCGTCCAGTGAGGAGGCTACGGCATAGGAACGATAGGTCAGGGGAGTGCGTGCGGTGTTTTCCGTGAAGCATATATCACCCAGGCGCAAGTCTCCGTGACTTTCGAGATAGCCTGCTAGATCGTCCGCCTTTCGGGCAAAAGCCGCCGGGCTGTGAGCTGATAGGCAGAGAACGTGCCGGGTAAGGACGGGCTTGTCCCCTTCAATATTGGCGGCCGCCACCGGGGCATCTTCCAAAAGCATGTGGCAGTTGGTTCCCCCAAAACCGAAGGAGTCGATGGCAGCCCGCCGCGGCACGCCGGGTTGTATGGGCCACTCTTTGATTTCGGTCAAGGGATAAAAGGGTGTACGCTCAAATTTGATCAGAGGATTGGGGGTGTGCAGGTTGATCATAGGTGGCAGTTCCCCGTTAACGAAGGCCAGCACCATTTTGATGAAGCTGGCCACACCGGCGCCAGCGACCAGATGGCCGATGTTTGTCTTCACCGATCCGACGGCGATGGACTGTCTAGCAGGAGCCCAGCGGCTGAAGGCGTTGTCGAGGGCCCGGATCTCGCTGGGATCCCCGATGGGTGTTCCGGTCCCATGCGCTTCGATGTATTGTACACTGCGAGGATCGATGCCGGCTTTGGTATATACGAGTTCGATTACCTCTCTCTGCCCGTCGGGATTCGGGGACATCACGCCGAGGGAGCGGCCATCGTTGTTGATAGCGCTGGCCTTAATCACCGCCAGGACCCGGTCCCCGTCCGCCATGGCCCTTTCCAAGGTCTTGAGCATAACCACACCCGCGCCCTCGCCGGGGACAAAACCGTCGGCATCGGCATCGAAGACCAGTGCCCGTCCGCTGGGCGACAAAACTCCGGCATTGCTCAGAAAGAGATAGGGCGTGGGAGTTAGAATCAGGTTGATGCCACCGGCAACTGCCATGTCGCATTCACCATTCCGGAGGGATTCACAGGCGAGGTGAATTGCTACCAGCGATGAAGAGCAGGCGGTGTCGACGACCATGTTGGGTCCCCGGAGATTAAATTCATGGGCGATTCGCGCGGCAATCATGTTCAGGATGTTGTCCACTGCGATGTTGGGGTGATTGCCCAGCGAACCAAACCTGCCCTGCCATTCCGCCAGAATGGCATCCTGATCCCTTTGCGTTAGGGCGACGAAGCTGGTGAAACTTTGCAGAGCATGTCTGAGTAACGAGCTGAAGTGGAATTCGTTATAGGAATTGTTGCTTGCCCCTATGAACACTCCCAGGTGCTTTGCGTCGATATCTTTCTTGGTATAACCCGCTCTTTCCAGGAGTTCGAAAAACAGCTGGAGCATCAGGCGCTGTTGGGGGTCCATCACCGCCGCTTCGTCTTCCGATATTTTGAAGAAACCAGGGTCGAAGGCGAAGGGATCGGCAATGAAAGCCCCAGCCTGACAGTAGGCCTTGCCGAA
>DATKUX010000025.1:0-2474 GCA_035530395.1 Spirochaetia bacterium | reverse complement strand
CCCGGTTGGTGTCCGGGAATCCAGGAACCCGTCCAGCCTACTGGGTCAGGCAAGCCTGGGTGGCAGCCCCGCTGCCGAATACCGAGACTTCGCCCTTGCCAATGGATGGATGCCCTCCACCTCGGTGGAGGGAGGATTCACACCGCCTGCGTGCACTATCCCTTTTGGCGCATAGCATAGAGGGGAGGTGTTTTCCTTGTACAAAATCTCGGAGCTGTCCAGACGGGATTTTATCAACGTGGCCGACGGGATGCGTTTGGGTCCGATCAAGGATGTGCACATTGACCGGAATACCGGACGGGTTACCGCCCTGGTGTTGCGGGGCAACAGGAAGTATTGGGGAATGCTGGGACTGGGTACCGATGTTGTGGTACCCTGGGAGAAGATCCGCAAGGTAGGAGCGGATGCGGTTCTGGTAGAGCTGGAACCCGTTCACCGCTGAGGCGCGGCGCCTCCTGGATGTCTTTCCGGTCATGGAGCCGTCCGTTCTACCACAAAACAGGTTTAGTTGTTGCAAAAATAGCGAAAATGGAGGAATTGCCATGGCCAGACAGTTTTTAACGTCCGAGTCAGTTACCGAGGGGCATCCCGACAAAGTGGCGGACCGTGTTTCCGACTCCATCCTGGATGCCATCCTGGCCAAAGACCGGATGGCCCGGGTGGCGTGCGAGACGGTGGTGACCACCGGCCTGGTGCTGGTAGCCGGGGAAATTACCACGGACTGTTACGTCGACATTCCCAGGGTGGTCCGGGACACCATTCTGAACATCGGCTACACCAGGGCCAAGTACGGTTTTGACGGTGACACCTGCGCGGTGATTGTGTCCATCGACGAACAGTCGCCCGACATCGCCATGGGAGTGAACCAGGCCCTGGAATCGCGGGAATCCGCGAATCAGGACCACTATGACAGCGTCGGGGCGGGGGACCAGGGCATGATGTTCGGCTATGCCACCGACGAAACGCCGGAAATGATGCCCCTGCCCATCGCCCTGGCTCACCGCATTACCAAGCGCATGGCCGAGACCCGCCGGTCAGGCGAGGTTGCCTACCTGCGCCCCGACGGCAAATCGCAGGTGACGATTGAATACGCGGACGGCAAACCGTGCCGCCTGGATACGGTGGTGCTTTCCACCCAGCATGACCCCAAGGTGGACATGGAAACCATCCGCCGGGACATGATCGAACAGATCATCAGGCCGCTGGTGCCGCCGGGTATGGAGGACAGGAACACCCGGTTCCTGATCAATCCCACGGGGCGGTTCGTTGTGGGGGGCCCCCAGGGTGACTGCGGCCTTACGGGCCGGAAGATCATCGTGGATACTTACGGTGGACTGGCCCGGCACGGCGGCGGCTCCTTTTCCGGTAAGGATCCCACCAAGGTGGACCGTTCGGCCGCCTATGCCGCCCGCCATGTGGCCAAGAACATTGTAGCCGCCGGTCTGTCCCCCCGCTGCGAAGTTCAGCTGGCCTACGCCATCGGGGTAGCCCGTCCGGTCTCCATAATGGTGGACACGTTCGGCCAGGGACGGGTGGATGAAGAGCTCCTGGTCAGCCTGGTGCACCATTATTTCGATCTGCGCCCGGCGGCCATCATTGACCGGTTCGATTTACGGCGGCCTATTTACCAGCAGTTGTCGGCTTACGGTCATTTTGGGCGGACCGACCTCGACCTGCCCTGGGAGCGCACGGAATTGGCGGAGGTACTGCGAGGGGCTGCCGGAATCTCCTAGACCGGCCGATGCACCCCCTGCCCCCTTACCGGCATAAGCTGGGGTGGGGGTGCATCGGAATATGGAGACCAGGATTATCGCGCCGGTTGCGGCGGTGCTGGTGCTGTACGTCGTGGTCTGCCTGGCCGACCGGAAAAACCCGGGGCTGGTGCTGATCCTGCGGTTTAAGGATCAGGAGGAGGCGGTGGAGGGATTTCTGCGCAAAGTGGCCAATTTTGCCCGCTTCACCGGGCTCCGTGTGGAAATGGTTGTTTTTGTGGACCATTCCCGTGATCTCACGGAAGCCATAGTAGGCCGTCTGGCCGGAGAACTGGGTTTTCTCGTGTCGTCCCCTGATGTCCCGCCACGTCCGGCGGGACCAGGGCCACGGACCCGGTTCTTCGATGCCCGGCCGTTTAGCGGCCGCCAGTTGGCGCGTCTCTCCCTGCGGACATTGTTGGCTGTCTGACCGGCTGTCCACCTTTCCTGGTGGCAAAAACCAGTAAACGGCTACTACTTTCGCGTCGCAAGGAATTCCATCGTTTTAGAAAAAAGGCCAGAAAACCTGCGGGGCTTGCCCCCCAGGATAAATGGCCTAATTTTTTTAAATATAACTATAATGTGAATCTAACCCCCGGGACAAGCCCGGGGGCTTCTCCCTGAAGAGTCTTACTCATATCATCGAAAGGCTGCCTTGCAAGCAAGGTCTTACGTCTCTCTCGTGAGCAACATCCCGGCCTCACGGCCGGAAGGCCCGATCCA
>DATKUX010000024.1:0-39625 GCA_035530395.1 Spirochaetia bacterium | reverse complement strand
ACTGGCTGCGGGTGTGCAAGAGTGTGAAGAAGATGAGGTTTGCAGACAGGATGGATCTATTGTACGCCGATAGATTCTGACCTCGGTATCCTATTCTCCGCGTCGGTTGGATCCGGGTGACGGTGGCGGCACGACCCACCTACGGTGGGTGCCCCGCCCGGGATGAGACTCGGTAACGGCTCTTCATGTGGGCGCCCCTGGCCCCATGCGACTGCAAGTATGCCCGGGATCACGTACCATCACCGGTAGACCCCGGCTCCGTCCGGCGCGAGACCAAAGCGGCTCTAACAGGGCGGTGGGGCAGGGAGGACGAGAGGACATCACCCTCCTATCCTCGTGGTGCACCGGCTGAAGGCAGTGCCCCCGGCTGTCTGATGATGTACGGCCCCCTTGCGATCGGGTGCGAGTCCGTTCCGGATGCGAGTCTGGAGCGGTACTTTTGACCCGGCTCTAACTCCGGGGTGCGATTCCCCGGCACGAATCCGCAGGGAGAACTGTTCGCCCTGCGTCGGTCAAAGGCAGTCCATTCGTAGCAAAACTTTGGCCGGATAGTAGCTTTGCACGCACTTTCTATGTGGCTCTATTTGAACGTGTTCACGTATGTTCACGTGTTGAGGGACGGTTGATTGTCGATGAACGAAAGGGTGGCCGGACTGCGGCGGGAAAGTCTCGCGACGGTGCCGTTCGTCACGGCCGAGAGGGCTCAATTGGTTACCCGGGCGTATCAGCAATACCACGGCCGGGTTTCCACGCCCGTGTTGCGGGCCCTTTGCTTCCAGTATCTGTTGGAGAACAAGACCATTTGTATCAACGTGGATGAACTTATTGTAGGGGAAAGAGGTCCGCTGCCCAAGGCGACCCCCACTTTCCCCGAACTCTGCTGCCACAGTATCGAGGACCTGGACGTCCTGCGCGGCCGGGAGAAAATATCCTTCGGCGTCAGCCCGGAGACCAGGCGGGTCTTCGAACAGGAAGTCATACCCTACTGGCAGGGCCTTTCCCTGCGGGAGAAACTGTTCGGCGCCATGGCGGGCGAATGGCTGGCTGCCTACCGGGCCGGTGTTTTTACCGAGTTCATGGAACAGAGGGCCCCGGGACATACCGTGGCCGATGACAAGATCTACCGCAAGGGTTTTCTCGACATCAAGGAAGACATCCAAAAGGCGGCGGTCGCTCTCGATTTTCTGGCCGATCCCCTGGCTTACGATAAGCGGGAGGAACTGCGGGCGATGGAAATCTGCGCCGACGCCATCATGGCCCTGGCCGGGCGCTACGCCGACCTGGCCTGGGCCATGGCCCAAGGGGCGGCGGATCCGGCCAGGAAAAGGGAACTGGCGAAAATAGCGGCCGTATGTTCGCGCGTTCCCGCCCATGCGCCGGAGAACTTTTGGGAAGCCCTGCAAGCGTACTGGTTTGTCCACCTTGGGGTAATCCTGGAGCTCAATACCTGGGATTCCTTCAATCCCGGCCGGCTGGACCAGCACCTTTACCCGTTCTACCATAAGGAGATGGCCGCCGGGACGCTCACTCCGGACGAGGCCAGGGAACTGTTACAGTGTTTCTGGATCAAGTTCAACAACCAGCCGGCACCTCCCAAGGTCGGGGTCACCCTGGCGGAGAGCAGCACCTATACGGATTTCGCCAACATAAACAACGGTGGTCTGACGGTGGACGGACAAGACGCCGTTAATGACGTGACCTATCTGGTTTTGGATGTCATTGACGAGATGAGGCTTTTGCAGCCCAGTTCCAACATTCAGTTGAGCAAAAAGAATCCCGACCGTTTTCTCAGGCGGGCCTGTCAGATCATCCGGAAAGGTTGGGGACAACCCTCCATTTTCAATGCGGACCTGGTGGTGGCCGAACTCATCCGCCAGGGAAAATCAGCCGCGGATGCCAGGCAGGGCGGCACCAGCGGCTGCGTCGAGGCCGGGGCCTTCGGTAAGGAAAGCTATATTCTGACCGGTTATTTCAACCTGGTCAAGGTATTGGAAGCAACCCTGCATAACGGGATGGACTTACGAACCGGCAAGCAGATCGGTCCCGCTACAGGGGAAGCGGCCGGGTTCGGTTCCTACGAAGAACTATTCCAGGCCTTTTGCCGGCAACTGGGGCATTTCGTGGCTATCAAGGTCAGGGGCAACAACATCATTGAGCGGCTTTACGCCGAATACATGCCGGCCCCGTTCCTCTCCACCATAGTAGACGACTGTATCGCGTCGGGCCGGGACTACAATGCCGGGGGTGCCCGCTACGACACCACCTACATCCAGATGGTGGGTCTCGGTTCCGTTGCCGACAGTCTAACGGCCCTGAAGTACCATGTTTACGAGCACCGGACGTTTTCCATGCAGGAATTGTTGCAGACCATCGACAAGGACTATGCGGACGCCGAACCGCTCCGCCAAACCCTCCTGAACAAGACGCCCCGGTACGGTAACGACGACGCTTTCGCCGACGCCGTGATGCAGTCCGTGTGCACCGCCCTGTACCGGACGGTCAACGGCCGCAAAAACACCAGGGGCGGCACCTACGGGGTGAATTATCTTTCCACCACCTGTCATACCTACTTCGGTTCGGTGTGTGGAGCCACCCCGGACGGCCGCAAGGCCGGGCAGCCTCTTTCGGAAGGCATCTCACCGGTTCAGGGGGCCGATCGCTTCGGGCCGACCGCCGTTATCAAATCAGCCGCCCAAATGGATCATCTCCTGACCGGCGGTACCCTGCTGAACCTGAAGTTTACGCCCCGGATCCTGGCGGATGACGAGGGCCTGACCAAGCTGGCCCATTTGATCCGGTCCTACTTTAAACTGGACGGTCACCACATCCAGTTCAACGTGGTGAGCGCCGCCACCCTGCGGGAAGCCCAGAGAGAGCCCGAGAAACACCGGGACCTTATCGTCCGGGTGGCCGGCTACAGCGACTACTTCTGCGACCTGACCGGACCTTTGCAGGAAGAAATCATCGCGCGGACGGAACATAGCGACCTATAACGTTTAGATGTCCAAAAATGTGACTTGCGAGGAGGAATTTTTGCTTTAGGGGTGGAAGTGTCAAACAATTAGAAATCGAGTCAACCTGACGGTTGAGGGGGTTCGCCATGCACAATCCAAATATTACCGGACGTTATGTCGCGGCCCTGCGGAAAAAACGCGGTGTATCGCAGGAGGACTTCGCCGAGGGTATCGGCGTCACTTCCCACGCGGTCATGTCCTGGGAATCGGGGCGGCGGGCGATGCACCGGGCTGTTGTTGACCGCTTTTTAGCCATTACGGAGGCCCTTAACTGTTCGGGTCCCGAGGGGGAGGAGTTGTACGGCGCCGCGCGGGCGGATCAATTTGTAAGTGATTTGCGCCAGGCGCCCGACCACGATGCGGTGTACGCGTTATTCAAAACGACCATGCCGGGTGGTATGCGTAACTGGTTGATCGCTGTGTTTAGCCAAAACAAGCTATTGAATGATGCCGGCGTTGCCGCACTGAAAGAAACTGATTTTGCCGCCATTAGACAGCTCATGATGGGGGCAGTAAAGGAAGCTTTGCGTTCTGACGTGAATATCAATGAGCTTCACCTGCTTTTACTTTTTCTGGCCAGGAGCGGGCACACCGCTCCTTCCGAACTGGCTGGTGAAATATGCGGGTTGCTTGAGAAAGCATTTGAGCGGCTGGGAAGCCCTGTTGCCCGGCGTGATGTCGCTATCGCCCTCGCTGAGCTGGGTCATTACTACATTCTGCGCAGGTATATTGACTTGACGGAAAATGATGATGGTGATAAAGAGGAAAACTTGCAATGGATCGCCACCATCGTTGGGGAGCCCCTGCCCGGGCCGCAAGTCCTCCGCAAGCTGATTGAAATTTTGGAAGATTATGTGTTGAATGGTCAAGCGGCTCCACTTGTTGAGCTGACATTGCGTTCAGTGTGCCAGCTTCTCGCATGGAGAGGCGTTGAGGCGTGTGATTCCCTATCCGCTTTCACCAGGCTAGGCGGGCTGGTGGGCAAGCTGGTTGGGCGCAAGGCGGCGGAGGAACGAATCATCCAACGCGCTTCTGATGTGATGCGGCAGGTGAAAAAGATTGCCGGGGATCTTGTGACCACAGTCAGCGAATACGCATAGAGGGTAGGGAGTCTCTAGAGGCGCGCCCGGTAAGCACCGGGCTTTTCTTGTGTGCCGGGTACCGACGGGAACCATGGCTACGTTTCCTACGAGGCAGTGGGAACAATCGTTGGCCAAGGGCCACCGTTGCGCTAAGATTGAGAAAATTGGTACTATCTGCGTGAGCGGGTCTAGTGATGGACCCGTATATTTCGGCCTTGTTGGGGTAGGAAATTACTTCCCCATACTGGGCAAAATTTGCTCAACTCCACATTTGCCTTATAAATAAAGCCTTTTAAATAGCACGATTGTTCACAATAGCCATTGGCCTGGATTTTGCTCTTTACATAGCCAGGAACCCTTACCTGGGGACAATCGGGCCCCGGGAAGAAGGCAGCCTACCTTGATCCGGTGCAGGAAAGGACTGCAGCAGACAATCAGGTGAAGAAAGGGAGGGGCCTTATATGAGCCTGCAGCTTGTGCAGCCTGACTTGGTCGTTCAGCACCAGAAGACTTGGCTCGGCGCCGTGGTTGTGGAAGGCCCGGTCAGCCCCGCTTGTCTTGCGGGGTTGACCATGAACAAGTTTCTGACCAATTTCCGGCCGTCCGAGCAGCAGAAGGCGGCCTTGGTCGAAATCGCAGGGCTGGAAGATCCCGGCCTGGTTTTTATTGCCCGGCATGCTGCAGAAATCGTGGGCTACGTCACGTTTCTCCGTCCGGACCCCTACACCCGGTGGCTTGCGCATCCCCGCATACTGGAACTGGGCGCCGTCGAGGTCAGTCGCCAGTGGCGGCGTTGCAACATGGCGAGCGAACTCCTCGCCAGCGCTTTTTCATATGCCGTGCTGGAAGATACATCGTAATCACCTTGGAGTATTGATGGCACTGGGATTTGACCGGCGCCAACCTGGATACATGGGGGGTACCGGGAGATGTTGACTCGTCTGTTCGGCCGGACCGGCATGGTTGTGAGGTTCACCGACGACCCGGAGATTAAAGAGCACCCGGCCAATGTGCTGATGGCGCGGATAGGGGCCAACGTGCCTACGCCGGACATTCTTGCTTTTGAAGATATGCTGTTCGACTGGAGGGACCCATATTAAAGGGCCAGACTAGAACAAAAAGGGCGCGTAAGGCCTATAGCTGTTCCAGGGCCTCCCGAATTTCATGTGCCACCAGACCGCCTTTTTGGTTGCAGGCCGTCTCCAGAGCCTGCTTGGCTCCTGGGCCGCCGACCCGGCCCAGCGCCCAGGCAGCCATACCCTTGACCCGTTCGTCCGTGTTCTCCCGCAAGGCCCTGGCCAGGTCGGGAACAAAGGCCGTGTCGCGGCTGTTGCCCATGGCGCGGGCCGCATTCATCTGCCAGCGCCACATTTCCTGTGGCGGCATGTAGAACATGTGGGGCCGGACCCTGGCCTCGAAGTGGGCCAAATCCATGTGCAGCAGGCGCTCCAGGGCAAAATCCGGCACCATGGCAGCCACCTTTTCGTTGACAGGCAGAGCCTGGGCCAGCCAGGGCTGGTTGCGGGGGCATACATTCTGGCAGTGATCGCAGCCGTAGACCCACATCCCCATGGGCTCCCGCAGTTCGAGCGGGGTGATGCCCTCGCCGTAATAGGTTAAATAGGATATACACCGGCGGGGATCAATCTTGCGGGGCCCGAGCAGGGCCCGGGTGGGACAGGCGGTGATGCAGGCGTTCCGGCACCAGTCGGGACAACCGACCTCCATGGTGGACACGTCGGGTTCGAACGCATGGTCAATCAGGATGGCGTGCGCCGTCACCCATGAACCCTGTCGGACGGCCCGATTGGCAAAGAGCAGGCAGTTCTTGCCGAAGGTCCCCAGCCCGGCCCGCGCCGCGGCCAGGCGGTGAGGCAGGTTGCGCAACACGGTGGATTCGATGCCGTCCTCCTGGAGGAAAGTTCGGAAGGCCTGCAGCCGTAGAAACAACCTGTCCTTGGTCATCCGGTCGTCGTCCAGGTACTGGCGGCCGAATTTGCCCACCATTTCCGCCGGAAACCCCTCTTTGAAATAATTCTCCAGCAAGACGACTATCGTTTTCGCCTGCGGGCAAACCACACCGGGTTCAGTACCCTGCATCAGGTCCAACCCTTTCAGACCGGCCCAGGCGTATAATTCCTGCCGCTCCCGCAAAACGTCCCGCTGGGCGGCAAAAGGCTCGACGGTCGTAAAACCGGCATCGGCAAAGCCCAGTTTCAGGGCCCGCCCAATGATGTCGATTTTGGTCAGCAAGTACGAACACCTCCCGAACATATGGTTTGCAGCCCCCGCAGAGTTTGTATTACAGATTCCTTGGTTGACATATATTTCGCTGCCCGGCACCCGGTTCCTTCAGGTAACTTTTCCGGGCATGCTGCAGAGCGCCGGAGGCGCAACGCTAGATGGTGCTGCAGATCCGTGTCCGCGCGCAAAACGTTCGAAATATCTTAAGGATGTTTTCAGAAATCTGCTCTACGATACAGTTGGTGCTTGTACCCAAGGGGAAAACATTCTCTGTCGAAGTTGGCTGCTAACATCGGACTGTTCTGGACACAGAAGTCGAATGAGTTTTCCGGGAATATGTAGTGTTTTCGGGTATGCTAGTACAACATGGTACAGGGGGGGTAATTCTTATGCCGTTGATGAAAGCAATCCAAGTGAGTTCACCTGGGGCTGAATTTGAGCTGGTGAATGTAGAAATTCCAGAACCAAAAGAAAACGAAGTCCTGATCAAAGTGCAAGCCTGTGGGGTTTGTCATGGGGATGCGCTGGCAAAGGAAGGCCGTTACCCGGGCATAAAATATCCGATAATTCCGGGGCATGAAGTGGTCGGGGTCATTGACAAGGTGGGAAGCAAGACCACGGATTGGCAGGTAGGACAGAGGGTCGGCGTGGGGTGGCATGGGGGACATTGCTTCCAGTGCAGCGCATGCCGGAAGGGCGATTTCTGGGCCTGCGAAAATTCCTTGACGACCGGCCTTTCGATCGATGGAGGCTACGCGGAATACATGATCGCTCGATCGCAAGTACTCAACTACATACCGGATGAACTTACTTCCACTGAAGCCGCGCCCCTTCTCTGCGCCGGCCGGACGACATTCGGGGCCTTGCAAAACAGCGGAGCAAAAGGCGGGGACTTGGTTGCTATTCATGGTCTCGGCGGACTGGGTCATCTGGCGGTACAATACGCCGTAAGACTCGGTTTTAAAACCGTCGTCTTATCCCATTCCAAGGAAAAGGAAGAACTGGCTTATAAGCTGGGCGCCCACGTCTATATTGACACAAATACGACCGATGCAGCGAAGGAATTGGGGAAATTGGGCGGCGCCAAAGTCATTCTTTGTACGGCTCCCAACGGTAAAGCCATATCGGGGTTGATCACCGGTCTCGGTCGCAACGGAAAAATAATCATAGTCACCGCCCCGCCGGACATGATGCAAATTCCCCCGTTTCTTTTGTTGGGGGGCAGCCGTTCCATCGGCGGCTGGGTCGGGGGAGATATTGAAGAAACCATTCGTTTCAGCCTCCTTTTCCGGGTTATTCCCATGGTCGAAGTGTTTCCCCTGGAACAGGCTGCGTTGGCTTTTGAAAAGATGATGACGTCCAAGGTCCATTTCAGGTCAGTTTTAGAGATTGGGGGGTAAACTTCCATGAAGAACCTGTTAACGCTGATCCAGGAAAGACAATCGGCCAGAGGGCTTTTTGATCCCGCCCGTCCGGTAGCGACAGAGGATCTTTTGCAGATTTTGGAGGCGGGGCGCTGGGCTCCATCAGCGCACAACATGCAGAATTATGAGATCATCGCCGTTGACGATAAGAAGCTTCTGGAAGCTATAGGTGACATAAAGTACCAAATATCAGATACCTTCATCGACGAAAACTATAGGCAGTTATCATTTTCGGAAGAGGAACTACTCAATAAGAAGGTCGGCATTATAGCGAGCAGGTTTCCGCCGGCCTTGAGAACTCCGCGGGTTAAGACGGACAACGACACCGGTGAACCAGTCGTTACTTCTTTGGGGAGGCTGGTCCAAACCAGTCCTGTTCTGCTAATTGTGCTGTATGACCCCGATCGGAGGGCTCCGGCTTCAGAGGGGGATTTCCTGGGTATCATCAGTCTGGGTTGTGTTATGGAAAACATGTGGCTCATGGCCAAGGATCTGGGGATCGGCTTCCACGTCATCAGTGCCCTCGGCGCGGGTCCGGTGGAGAAAGAGGTAAAAAGCCTACTCAATGTTCCCGCGCATCTGAAGATCGCCTTCGCTTGCCGTTTGGGTTACCCCGTCTTACCGCCCGGCCCCTACCTCAGGGTGCGCCGTGATGTGGAGGATTTCACCCACCATAACAGGTTCGGCAACAAGGGCTTGGCCTGAACCGATCCCGGCAAGTATGTCCTAGTCGAGAAGCCTCCGCACAATGATATGTTTGTGCGGAGTTTTTTTGCTTGTCGTTCTTAGCTTAACGGCATGGGCCGGATAACAGGCCCCTCATCCAAGCTAGACGCGGTCTAGGGGCGTAAGCCCCTGCCGTTGGTCGGCCGGTAGCGAAAAGACGGCGCCGCACACTCCGACCAGGATGAGCAGGCCGCCCGCAAAGAGACGGGCGGTCAGGACCTCACCCAGGAAAAAGTGGCTCGAGACGGTGCCGGTCAGGGGCTGGATGAAGAAAAAAAGGGAGGCAAACGCCATAAGACACGCGCTCATGAGGAAGCGCAGCCACACGAGGGGCAGCGGCGGCCAAACAGCCATCACGGCCTTCGACACAACGTAGAGACCGCCCCACACGGCGCAGGCCATGGTCAGGGCCAGGCCGCCCCGGAAAAGGGATCCGTTCATCACATAGCCCCGCTCAGTGGCCGCCCTTGTTCACGACGTAGACCAGGGTATCCACCACCCGGTTGGAATAGCCCCATTCGTTGTCATACCAGGCCAGGACCTTGACCAGGGTGTCCTCGACGACCATGGTGGAAAGAGCGTCCACGATGGAAGAGTGAGGGTTGTCGTTATAGTCGCGCGACACCAGCGGCTCCTCGCTGAAGGCCATAATACCCTTCAACTCGCCCAGGGACGCTTCCTTGAGGGCGCCGTTCACCGCCTCCACACCGGCGGGTCTTTCCAACTCCGCTACCAGGTCCACGATTGAGACGTTGGGCGTGGGCACCCTTAAGGACAGGCCGTTCAACTTGCCCTTCATCTCCGGGATGACCAGGGCGACCGCCTTGGCCGCGCCGGTGGTGGTAGGGATGATGGATAGCGCTGCCGCGCGCGCCCGGCGCAGGTCCTTGTGCGGCAGATCAAGGATCTGCTGATCGTTGGTATAGGAGTGGGCGGTGGTCATAAGGCCCCGTTTGATCCCGAAGCGTTCATGGAGAACCTTGACCACGGGTGCCAGGGCGTTGGTGGTACAGGAGGCACAGGAGATGATCCGGTGGTTGGCCGGGTCGTATTTGTCCTGG
The DNA here is from genome assembly GCA_035530395.1 of Spirochaetia bacterium. Taxonomy (GTDB): domain Bacteria; phylum Bacillota; class Desulfotomaculia; order Desulfotomaculales; family JAJYZD01; genus JAJYZD01. Next base: position 30,074 of record DATKUX010000024.1, on the reverse strand, counting down.
TTGACGCCCATCACGATGGTAACGTCCTCGTTTTTGGCCGGCGCTGAGATCAAAACCCTTTTGGCACCCCCGGCCAGGTGATGGGCTGCCAAGTCCCGTTCGGTGAAGCGGCCGGTGGATTCGATCACGATGTCCACTTTCATTTCGCCCCAGGGCAGGTTGGCCGGTTCCCGTTCGGCCAGCACCTTGATTTCCCGGCCGTTGACGAAGATGGCGTGCTCGCCCGCCTCCACCGTCCCCTGGAAAGGCCCGTGCACCGAGTCGTACTTGAGCAGGTGGGCCAGGGTGCGCGCGTCGGTAAGGTCGTTGACGGCCACCACATGGCACTCTGTGCAGGACAGACTGGCCCGCAGCACGTTGCGGCCGATCCGGCCGAACCCGTTGATAGCGACTGTAATCATGTACTCCCACTCCTCCTGTTTTGTTGCGCATTCCTGTCCATTAGAGTTCCCGCGGCCGGCCGGTTCTACAACCCCGCTGGCCGATCCTGCTAATTCTACCATCCGGCGCTACCGCTGCGCAAACCGCTCCGATAAAAAAACGTTAATGTCAGGTTAAGGCTGCGGTATAATATAGGCAAAAAGCCCGGTTGACAACCGGGTTTAAGGAGCGGGATCATGAACGACGTAATTGCAGCCATCTTGGCCCGGCATTCAGTGCGCCGGTTCACCCCGGATCCCGTACCGGCCGAAAGCATCGACCTGATCCTGACGGCGGCCCGCCGTGCTCCTTCGGCCGGCAACCGGCAGCCCTGGCTTTTCCTGGTAGTGGGTGAGGTCGGGGCAGACAATCGACCCATCCAAGCTTCCGGCGGGTGGAACTCCGGCCGTGCACTACTATGACGACTCGACCGGCCAATGGGTTGACATCGGCGGCACGGTGGACTGGACCAACGACACCGTCACGGTGACGGTCGGCCATTTCACCGAGTACGCCGTGATGGCGCAAGTGTCCACGCAGCCGGCGCCGCCCGCCGTGACCCTGAAGGACATCGCCGGTAACTGGGCGTACGCAAACATCGAGAAACTGGTATCCTTGGGCGCTATCACCGGTTATCCGGACGGCACCTTCCGGCCGCTGAATCATGCCACTAGGGCGGAGGCAGTAACGGTGATTGCCAGCCTGTTGAAGTAGCTCTGTGGGATAATGTAAGTCATGGGTCGCGACGGTGGAACGGAAATTTCCACCGTCGCGTTTCTTATACGGAAAGCAATATATATTCACATTTTGTTAGTTTGACCGGCGTCTAACAAAACGCAACGTCGTTTACGCGCGGATGGTTTTAGGAAGGGACTCCGAAGGGAATATCACGGTATCGGCCGGTACAAACACGGGCACCATTGAAGTTACCTATGGCAGCGCCCAGACGACATTAGATAATATAGCAAGTACGCAGACAATCACCATCATAGGCAGTTCAACAGCAAATACAGTTACAGTGAACGGTAGCATCCCTGATGCTGTCAACATTACGCTGAGCGGCGCAAATATCAATTTACCCGCGACAGGCAGTTCCATTGCCTTTTCTATCGGCTCCGGCTCGCAGGTCAACCTGAGCCTTCTCGGCACGAACACTCTGACCGGCGACGATTATTACGCCGGGCTGGGCGTGCCGACCGGCGCAACCCTCGATATAACGGCTGCCAGCACCGGGTCGCTGGCGACCACAGGTAACAATGGCGCCGCCGGAATCGGCGGCGGCACGGTGAACATCAACGGCGGCACGGTCACGGCGAGCGCCGGCAGCGGCACTTTAACGATTAACGGCGGGTCGGTCAACGCGAAAAACATACAGCCCGTCGTGTACAACAGCAACTCCGTTACGGAAAGCTTAGTCACCGTATCCGGCCTGCCGGCGTCTGCCAGTGTATCCTATACCGTCAACGGGGGGAATTCCGTCTCCTGCTCGACGGACGCCAACGGCATGCTCTATCTGTGGCTGCCCCTGTCCACCACAGTGAACATTGATATTGCGGCAAACGGTTCTTATTACGTTGCAACCGGCAACATCGGCAACGCCGGGAGTAATCCAAATCTCACCGCTTTGCTCTATACCATATCCACGACCAGCCTGCCTCCGGGGATCATCGGTCAGCCGTACAGCGCGTCCCTATCGGCTCAGAGCGGAACGGCCCCCTATACCTGGAGCGCCTCCGGGCTTCCGGCGGGGCTGACGCTCGACAGTTCGACCGGCTCCGTCAGCGGGACACCGACGGATACGGGAAACTTCTCCGTAGCCGTTACCGTCTACGATATGAACAACGAGAAGGTTTCGGCCACCCTTACCCTGACGGTCAACCAGACCTTCTCCATCGACCTGACCGGCCTCAGTGTGAGCCAGGGGACATTGAGCCCCGGCTTTGACAAAAACATCGTCGCCTACCAGGTTTATACATCTTCCAATTTGAGCAGCCTGGATGTCACCGTGCAAACGGCAGATCCCGCGGCGGGGCTGACCATCGGCGGCCAGACGGCCGAAAGCGGTGTGGGGCGCAGCGTCTATCTCAACCAGGGGGCGAATCTGATTCCCGTGGTGGTCACCGCGCCCGGTGGAGACAACCAGAAGGCTTACATCCTTTCGGTAAACGGCACGGTTGGCGACGACAACCTGGGCAGCCTGTCCGTGAGCACCGGCAGCCTGAGCTTCAACCCTGGCACCACTACCTACAACCTGGGGAGCGTGGACAGTTCGGTTTCCAGTCTCTCCCTCACCGCCAGCCCGGACGACCCCAAGGCCCTGATGCTGCTGAACGGCGGTCTTCTGCCGGCGGGGGTTCCCACGGCCGTTAATCTTGCCTATGGGTCGAATGAGATAGCGGTGATGGTGGTGGCGCAGGATGCCGCCACCAAGACCTACACCATCGACGTGACCCGTAACCAAGCCACTAGCCCGCCTACCGGGGGCGAGCAGTACACCGTCACCCCCGTAAGCGACCCGTCCTACACCATAGGTACCGCCGCGGGCGGTGTTCCAACGATGACCGTGAACAGCGGTGTATCGGGCTTCAAATACTTCACCGTTACCATAACGCCGGTGGTCAGCCAGGCCGGTAACGAAACCGCCGTCTTTGTTCAATACCGGAGCGGCGAGCAGATCGCCATCAACGCCATCAACACTGATTTTAACAGTGTGAACGGCGCCCAGGCCGGCTTCAACGTCCAGTCCGGGGACATGGTGAAAGTCTTTATCGTTGACGCTCTGACCAACCAAACCGGTTCCAAGCCGAACCCACTGTAAGGGGGGTTGGGAAAAATGATGCAATGGGCCGGGAGAACACTCACAGCGGTAGCGATTGCGGCGGTGGTGAGCCTGGTGCCCTGGCGGTCCAAGCCGCCGGGGTCACCCTGGACCTGGGTATTACCAGCGCGGCGGCGGGAGCGACGGTCGGCTACACCGGAACGGCCGCGCCGGGCGTAATGGTGCCGATCAAGATACTGGACCCGTCCGGGGATATCGTCTTCTACGACGAGGTTGCGGCCGACACCCAGGGCGACTACAGCGGCAGCTTTGTCGTCCTGGCTGTCGCCCCGGAAACCCTGACGGTCGTGGTCGGTTACGGTACAGACGTGGCCGACGCCAGCCTGATTGTTGCGTCCGGAGGAGGCGGCACTGCCGCCACACCCCAAGCGTCCACCAGCACCACCGGATCGGCTTCGGTTTCTCCGTCGGCCGGCGGCACGGCCGGTCTGGAAGGTAGCGCCACGCTCGACATACCGGCGGGAGCTTTGCAGGGCACCGCAAACGCCACGGTTTCCGTTCAGGCGGTCAGTTCGCCGCCGGCACCGTCCGGGTTCATGATCCAGGGCCAGGTCTATCAGTTCACCATGAACGGTCAGGGTCACTACTCGTTCAGCAGCCCGGTGACCCTGACCTTCACCTTCGATCCAACCAGGCTGCCGCCCAGTTCCAAACCTGCCGTGTTCTACTACGACGCAACCGGTAAGTGGGTGGACATCGGCGGCACTGTGGACTGGACCCACGACACCATCACGGTGACGGTTAACCACTTTACCGAGTACGCGGTCATGGTGTCTACACAGCCGGCAGTTCAGACGGTAAAACTGACCGACATCGCCGGCAACTGGGCGTACGCGAGCATCGAGAAACTGGTATCCTTGGGCACTATCACCGGCTATCCAGACGGAACATTCCGCCCCAATAACGACATCACCCGGGCGGAGTTCGTGACGGCGCTGGTCAAAGCCCTTAAGCTGGCCCCCAAGTCCGGCCCGATCTTCGTCGACACACAAGGAAGCTGGGCTCAGAGCTACATCTCCACAGCGGCGGCTGATGGGATAGTTGCCGGTTACAACGCCACCCACTTTGGGCCGAACGACCTGATTAGCCGGGAACAGATGACGGCCATGGTAGTACGGGCGGCGAAGTTGACCCCGGTACCTGGAGAGTTGACCTTCAAGGACGCGGCTCAAATCGACCCCTGGGCCAGGTGGTACGTGGTGACGGCGGTCAAAGACGGGATCGTAAACGGCTACCCAGACGGTACCTTTCGGCCACTGTCTTACGCCACCCGGGCCGAGGCGGTGACAGTGATTGCGGAGATAGTTAAGTAACTGTTATGCAGAAAACCAATAAGGTGATATTCTAATGAACCTGCTAAACCTGTCGAACTTCGTAGTCCTTAATGTAGCAGAGAATGAAGACGACTACTGTGTGACGGTGGAGACTGCCTCTCCATCGTCATGCTGTCCCCATTGCGGGGTCGTATTATCAGACAATCTGATGACACGCTTTGGCCGAAAGGCCCAGATATTCATGGACCTGCCTATGCACGCTAAACGCGTAGGCGTTAAAGTGGTAAGCCAACGATACCGCTGTAACCAGTGTATGACCACTTTCTTTGAGGTATTGCCGGATATTGATGATAAAAGGATGGCCACCAAGCGACTTGTGGCGTATATAGAGAAGGAATCTCTTTGTCGTCCGTTTACCAGTATTGCCCATGACGTTGGAGTAAATGAAAAAACCGTGCGGAACATCTTTAGAGACTATGTTAATCGGTTAGAGAAGACAATTCGTTTTGAAACTCCAACTTGGCTGGGCATCGACGAGATCCATATTATTAAGCCGCGCTGTGTAATAACAAATATAAAAGAGCGGACTATCGTAAACCTCCTTCCAACACGAGACAAGGAAGCATTATGTTCGGACTATTTCCCACCGGCCTTATTACATGCTGTGTTCAAATTAAATACTGAGTATAATATTCCACTTTGGGATGCAGTAAAGATGGTTACACTAAATCCCGCCAAAGCTTTAGGGATCGAGAACGATTTCGGCGCCGTCACTGTAGGAAGAAAAGCCGATCTCATCTTAATCAAAATACTAGACAGCAAGCCGGCGATCATGAAAGTATTCATCATTGATGGCAAAATGGTTTCTGGGCTTTACTATCGTAACGGTAATGGAGGTAGCTAATATGTTATATGATATTGATTTACTTATTCCAGAGCAAGAAATTGCCCAGAAAGAGAAAAAGCTGGGAGAAGCACCTACGGTTCATCCTACTTCAATCATCAGAAAGTGCAGATTAGGCAGTTGGACAGATATAGGGCCTAGGGTAAGTCTGTCTGAAACAGAGGTAGGGGATTATACTTATTTTGACGGCGATGCTTCTGCAATCTATGCTAAGATCGGTAAGGTTTGCGGCATTGCGTCCCATGTAAGGATCAATCCCGGCAACCACCCTATGTGGAGAGTAACGCAGCATCATTGCACATATCGCAGGGTTCAGTATGGTTTTGATACTGTTAATGATGAGGAATTCTTTAACTGGAGACGAAGTAATAGTGTGGAAATCGGGCATGATGTTTGGATTGGTCATGCCGTGGTTGTAATGCCAGGCGTTAGGATAGGAACCTAGGCAGTAATCGGGTCAGGGGCTGTAGTGACAAAGGATATTTCGCCATATGCAATTGCTGTTGGAGTTCCGGCAAATGTGATCAAGAAAAGATTTGACGACGATGTAATTGAGAAGATAATGGCCACTCAATGGTGGGATTGGGATAGGCAAACTCTCGAAGAAAGATTTAATGATTTTCTTAACATGGAGGATTTCCTACAAAAACATGTTGTTAGTAATGATAAAGAGAGCCGATGAAAGCTGATTTTCATTGTCATCCCAGAGTCTCTCATGGGTCCGGCGACCGTCTTGCCGGCCGGGTGCGGCTCCCAAGTCCCAAATAACACGCCGGTTAGCGCCGGCCGAACCATGGCTGTTTGTTTCAGCCAGGCCCATTAGGGGATGTCCCGGCTCTCTCACTGCGGGGGCGCGGGCAGATTACCGGCTTCCCGGTCCCGTACCGGTCTTCCGGGTGGACGATAACCCAGAAGGCTGGCCGCATGGGTAACGGCCAGAATGGTTACACCCACGTCGGCAAAGACGGCCTCCCACATGGTGGTGCTACCGGCGATGCTCAGGAGGACAAAAAAGAATTTGACCGCCAGGGCCAGGGCGATGTTGCCGGTCACAACCGTTTTGGTCCGCCGGGCCAGGGCTATGGCATCGGCCAGCCTGTTGGGGTCGTCGTCCATGATGACCACGTCGGCGGTTTCGATGGCCAGGTCGGTGCCCCGCACCCCCATGGCCACACCCACGTCGGCGGCGGCCAGGGCCGGGGCGTCGTTGATACCGTCGCCCACAAAGGCTACGCGGCCGGTATTTTTCATCTGTTCCACCCGGGCGGCCTTATCGGCGGGCAGGAGCCCGGCCTCATAGCCGTCCAGGCCGATGAGTCCGGCCACCCAGGCCGCCGGTCCGGGGGAATCCCCGGTCAGGAGAAAGGTCTTATGCACGCCGTAACCTTTCAGACGGGCCACGGCGGCCGCGGCGCCCGCTTTCACCTGATCGCCGAACAGCAGGTGCCCGGCCAGACGGCCGTTCAGGGCCACGTAGACCACGGTGCCCTCTTCCGTGGGCACCGTGGGAACGATAATGCCTTCGCGGCTCATAAGGCGGCCGGAGCCTGCCACAAGGGTCTGTTCGCCCACCTGGGCCCGCACACCGTAGCCGCCCAACTCCCGGCACTCGGTCACGTCCGGACCGGACTCGGGGCAGGCGTGCTCCTTTTGCAGGGCCCGGGCCACCGGGTGGCTGGAATGGGCTTCGGCCAGGCAGGCCCAACGGATGAGCTCCGCGGCGGTAAAGCCCTGCCGGGGCACGGCGTCGAGCAGGGCAAACTCACCCCTGGTCAGGGTGCCGGTCTTGTCGAAAACGACCGTTTGGACCGCGGTGAGAGTGTCCAGGACGTCACCGCCCCGCACCAGGATGCCGGAACGGGAGGCCCGGCCGAGGCCGGCGAAATAGCTGAGGGGCACCGAGAGGACCAGGGCGCAGGGACAGGAGATGACCAGCAGGACCAGGGCCCGGTAGGCCCAGGCGGCCAGGCTCTGACCCGGGAAAAGAAGCGGTGGGACGATGGCCACCATGAGGGCACAGCCTACCACGGCCGGGGTATACCACCGGGCGAAGCGGCTGATGAACTGTTCGGGGGGCGCCTTGCGGGCGACAGCTCCTTCCACGAGTGCCACGATGCGGGCTACGGCTGACTCGCGGTAAGGCCGGGTGACCCGGACCCGCAAAAGCCCGCTCTCGTTTATCTCACCGGCCGACACCTCCGCCAGGGGACCCACGGTGCGCGGCAGGGACTCACCCGTCAGTGCCGCCGGGTTGACCAGGGAGGTGCCGGTCACGACTTCGCCGTCCAGAGGTATCCGCTCACCGGGCTGGATTTCGATCACTTGCCCGGGTTCCACCGCGTCCGGCGCTACTTTTTCCGTAATTGCCCCCGTGAGCCGCCGGGCATAAGGGGGACGCAGGTCGAGCAGGGCGGCAATGGCCCGCCGGGAGCGCCCTACGGCTAAGCCCTGGAGAAACTCGCCGGCCCGGTAGAAGAGCATGACCGCGGCCGCCTCCGGCAACTGGTGGAGCACGACGGCCCCGCCGGTGGCCACTGTCATGAGGAAGTTTTCGTCAAAAAGGCGGCCCCTGGTGAAATTGCGGACGGCGGCGACGATGACGGGAGCGCCGACCGCGAGATAGGCGGCCAGAAAGAGAAGGTCCGGCCATATTGGCGTATAAGGCGGGGGAAGGAGCCAGCGGGCGAGGAAGGCCGCCCCAAAGAGGAGCGCCGCAGCGCCCAGAGTGAGCAACCGCCGGTGAACTACCCACAACGGTCTTTCTTCCGCCGTGGCTGCGACAAGCCGGACGCCGGGTTTTAGGCGCGTAATAGCCTCCCGGGCCGTCGCCAGATGGGCGGCGTCCAGGACCAGGGAAGGGTTGGCCGGGTCAAGGCGTATATCGCCCAAACCGTCAATCTTGCGAAGTTCGTTTTCAATTTCGGCGGCGCAGGCGGCGCAGTCAACTCCGGTCAAATAATATTTCATAAATGAAGGTCCAATCGCTGTTTTATTGTTCATTATATGGCCGGGCCGGGATAAGGTCAACGAAGAGGGGGGATCGGTGACCGTAATGCAGGTCTGTCGACCATGTTTCAAGTTCCTTGGGGATTATGCCAGAAAAAGGTAAGGAAAGAGGACCGAATTCCTTTGTTACAGCGCTTGGGGAAAAGCTATTTACCAAAGGTAATGGAGCATTTGGGGCCCCGTTGCTGAAGGGAGGGACTACCAGAGGGTTTTGCCTTTTCGGTGTCGTCGCCCTGTTGTTTATTTTCGCCGCTCCGCGGGGCCCTGGTAAAACCGTAATTAGCGCCGATGTTCAATGTCCCCTGTAGCTCCTTTATCCCGAGGGTGCCGAAATTGTTGTTGAGCTCTAATTTATCGACGACAATTTTTTCGATATAGACCTGGTCGATACTGACATGATAGTCAGGGTTTTCCTGTTGTTTAGACAACTGCTGTAAGCCGTTGACTATTGTCTCTAATTTAGCCAAACGATGTCTAATATCGTTTCTGTTGTGGAGAAGTTGTCCACAGAAGCGGCTAATGACATTCATGGCAGAGACAGCCACCCTAGTCTATCCTTATGTTCTGTGTATAAGCTTTATTGCCCCTTAACATACTTACTATGAGCAAGCCGTTTTCAAATTTCGCCGATGTGCCCTCTTTGCTGGCTACCTCAGGAAGGTGAATGACACGCTCGAAGGGACCGTGAAACCTCTCATTGGCAATAAGGGTATACGAAGAGTGGGGCGAATTTACCACGCCTTTCACAGACAAATGGTCCCCCTCAACGGACAGTTGGATGTCTTCCTTGCGGACGCCAGGGATCTCCATAACGACAACCATATGGGAATCGCTTTTAAGTACGTCTGCTTTTGGAAACGAGGTGTCCGCCGAGAATAGCTGGGCCACTTGCTGTAAGCCTTCTTTGTGCTGTGGGTCGTTAAAGACCCAGGACCAAAAGTCTTTGCCCTTGGACTTCTGGGCAAAATCCATCCAGTGATTCATCTGATTGATCTTCTCAAAGTCCAAAGATATCACTCCCGCCAGACATGAGTAGGGTTTCATAGGGTGTAAACCGTATGCTCATTATGGCAAATTTAGAAGCTAGATAATTGAGGGTCCAATGGAGGGCTTTACTTCGTTATTCACGATCGGTGTATCAATCGCATCTGTATCGAAAATAGCGTTGTACAATGCGAATACGGAAACGAAGTTGCCGGACAGCTCAGATACGGAATTCACAGATTTGGAATTCGTAGTCGAGGAATTAGCGGAGCCTTTTCCTTGGACGAAAGTTGCGTTATTGCGAATATCATTAATCCATGTGAATCCATTGATGACTGCGACAGCCATGTTATTATACCTCATACACCTTAAATGTCTTAACCACCATATCCATTAGGTCGGAGTCACCAACAAAGTTTAGACGGCTGGCGATCGTATTTCCATCGCCGTTTACCCGTCCGAGAGAACTGTTGGACTTTGAGTGTGCCCGCCAACCCTTTATCATATTCTCACCATAATAGACTCCGGCGTTACTCTGTACATTGGTTATACTAACCTTTCCGAGGCATATTTCTGTCTTCATTGTTGTGGCTCCTTCTGGTAACTGAATTACTTGTTGAGCCCCGGTCCAGAGAGAGACTCGTGGGAGAACATATCCTGAAAATCGGGATCATCGACACATGACATTAGATCCGCCAACGAATTACAGTCGCCGCTTACTCTGCCGAAGCCGGTATTGGATTTGGCATTGGTCTTCCACTCAAAAAAGTAATTATTGCCTATGGCCACTGCTGAACCGGTATCAACATCGGCAATACGTAAATTGAATATATTTATCTGTAAGGACATACCAGGCATTAATGTCTCACCGCCTTTTCGTTAACGCAGAGTAGCATTTGTGATTGCCTCAAACTCTCGCAAACCATGTGCACCGGCATATACTGTAAAGCGGAAGGAGGGATCTGTCGTGGCTGTATCAATTTACAACGGCTTCACCTGGGTTAACGACATTCGTAGCAATGGAAACATGTTAATGGGGAAGGGCTCCAGTAATTCATGGACTTACAACTCAAAGACAAATCTGGTGGTAGGGCAAATTGCCGGCAATTACAATGTTTTTTCTACGGGCGTAAACATTATTTATGATCAGGATATCTTCGATACTGATATCAATGAAAACGAGATCAAGCCGAGCATCGGCCCGTCTATCATTTAATATCCAGATGTGATAAGCGCGGACCAATGTCTTTCATGGCCGGCTGGTCTTGGGCCGGCCGGTGAATGCTCATCTTGACTTAGTTCAGTGTATGCGCCTGAAAGAGCTTTTGCCTTGGTACTTCGCCCGAGGGATCAGGTCGGGGAGGGGGGCACTGCTGCCCCCCTGAAGATGGGGTATTGATGGCGAAGGGAATGTCATGTTCTAGGCGGATACCTGGTCAGATATCCAGATCCTCCAGCCGGGGCTCCTGGCCGGCCTCGGTAACAAGCTGGAAAAGTTCGGGGGGAATATGCTCTTTAAGTTCTTCCATCGTCTCAAAAACCTCCAGGGTTTCTTCGACGCCATGGGCCCCGGAGCCCCAGTGCTGGTGGACCCGCTGGTGGATCTTGTGGTGCAGGGCGGCAGGTCCCATGGGACGGTTATTCATCCAGTCCGACGAGTCGGACCAATCTTCGGCCCACCAACCCCAGTTCGGGCCCTTCCGCCAGTGCACCGCCAAGCGGCCGCCCTTCGTCCGGTAGATTGTAAACACTTCCATCTGGCGGCCATCCGCGTGGGGGACCTGCCAGCGGGCCATCTGGTATCCCCAGAATCGCTTCAGGCGCTTCGATCCGGCCGGGCCCACCCTCACCGTCAGCTCACTGAAGCCTGCCTGGCGCGCCTGGGCGGCATCGACATAACCGCGCAGGGCGCGGGCGATGGCAGACGAGAGATTGCCGCCGGTCAACGCCTGGGCTTCCTCCAGCAGGGGCAGGTCTTCCTCCGCAACGTAGATAGTCTTGTTCGGCATCACATCGGTCACCCTTTCTGGTATACGTATAGATATTATTATACGTATACTGGTAACGGTGTCAAGCCCGTATTGAGGGATGAGGGGAAAAAATAAGCCGGCCCGGGTTAATCCGGGCCGGAAGGATTCAAAAGCGGGGTGGGGAAGGGGACCCCGGGAGAAGCGGTCCTAAGCCGGTCCGGGTGATTCCCCCTCCCGGACATCCATGAGGGAGTTATTATGGTCTACCATTACCACTTTGGGTACCAGGTTACGCGCCTCTTCGGGCGTACAATAGCCATAGGCAATGATGATAACCAGGTCTCCCCTCTGGGCCAACCTGGCGGCGGCACCATTTAAACAAATCGTGCCGCTACCGCCGGGCCCCTCAATGGCGTAGGTTTCCAATCGCTCCCCGTTGTTGAGGTTGACCACTTGAACTCGCTCGTTGGCCAATATCCCGGCGGCGGCAAGTAAATCCTTATCGATCGTGATGCTGCCGACGTAATGCAATTCGGCGCCGGTAACGGTAGCCCGGTGAATCTTCGCCCGCATCATGTTTAAAAGCATAGCGTCAGCCTCCAGCACGATCTTTGTTCCGCCGCACCTGCCATTTTTACTACCGGGATATGGCCAAAAACAAAAAACCTTTCCGGACATCCGAAAAGGCTTGATGGCTCTTCCGTCTCGGTCCGTCCCGGCTCCAAGCGGCTGATTATTTGGTTGAACCGATACTTATAACTGTATGGTTCCCAGGGGGATACCATCAATCTAAAAACAGCATACCACGGTATGGGCCATTATGCAACGGTCTTTTGCGAAAAAACCGGTGACGTGGTGGCGAAACGGGAATAGAAGCCGGTCCCGGAGTAATCCGGGACCGGAAGAGTTATCTCTCCAGGGGATGAGCGTTCAGTTGCCGGTGAACTGCGGCTTTCTCTTCGCCAGAAAAGCGGCCACACCCTCTTTTTTGTCTTCGGTGGCACAGGTCAGAGCATGGAGGTAGGATTCATAGTCCAGGCCTTCGGCCAGGCTTGTTTCCAGTGCCCGGTTGACGGCGTCCCGGGCCAGGCGCAACGCCAGCGGCGGCTTGGCGGCCAGCTTGCCGGCCAATGCCAGGCAGGACGGCATCAAGTTTTCCAGCGGCACTACCAAATTTACCAGGCCGATCCGGAGAGCTTCCTGAGCGTCGATCATTTCCCCGGTGAGTACCATTTCCATGGCCTTGCCGGTACCGACCAGGCGGGGCAGCCGCTGGGTGGCGCCACCGCCGGGGATAATGCCCAGGTTGATTTCCGGCGCGCCGAATTTGGCGCCTTCCGCGGCGATGCGCAGGGTACAGCCCAGCGCCAGTTCCAATCCGGCGCCCAGGCAGAAGCCGTTGACGGCGGCTATACTGGGCACGGGGAGGTCGGCGATCCGGTTATAAACCTGCTGGCGTCGCCTGGTCTCATCCCGGCCGAGGCGGATGTCCCGGCGGGCCACTTCCCGGATATCGGCGCCGGCTACGAAGGCCTTGTCGCCCGCTCCGGTGAAGATCACGACCCGCAGATCGGCTTGGCCTTCCAGTTGGGCCAGGATACCGTCGATTTCCTCAATGGTGGCGTTATCGAGGGCGTTCCGCACTTCCGGCCGGTTGATGGTCACTATGGCCAACTGGTCTTGTTTTTCCAATAGGACGTTCAGCGAAAACACCCCCTATCCGGTAATCAGTTCAGTGGGGACGGGCGGGTTTTGACTGTAGTCATAAAACCCCCTGCCGGCCTTGCGGCCGAGGTACCCGGCATCTACCATTCTCTGCAGCAAGGGGCAGGGACGGTAGCGGGAATCTCCCAAGGTCATGTAAAGAGTGCGGGTCTTGGCCAGATGCACATCTATACCGATTAGGTCCATCAGCTGGAAGGGCCCCATGGGTTGGTTGGCTCCCAGTTTCATCGCGGCGTCGATGTCCGCTATGCGGCCGATGCCGTCGTTGAGTACCCAGACGGCCTCGTTCATCAGGCCGGCCAGGATGCGACTGGCTATACCCGCCGGTCCCTCGGTGCGGGCGACGACCGGTTCCTTGCCGAGCCGGACGGTCAGTTCCCGGGCGGCCTGCAGGGTCTCCCGGGACGTGCACAGGCCCGGCATGATTTCAATCAGCTTCATGACCACCGCCGGGTTGAAAAAGTGCATGCCGATGACGTTTTCGGGTCGGCTGGTCGCGGCGGCAATCCGGGTTATGGAACAGGCGGTGGTATTGGTAGCCAGAATGGCTCCCGGCGGGGCAAGGCGGTCGAGTTCCCGGAAGGTGTCCCGCTTGATTTCCACATCCTCGATAATCGCTTCGACGATAAACGTGGCATCACTGGCGGCGGAGAGTCCGGTGGCCGGTTGGATAAGCCCGCAGATGGCCTCTTTCTTCGCCGAATCGAGTTTTCCCTTGGCTATCCGGTCCGCCAGGCCGCTCTCGATGCGGGCGATACTCTTTAGGACGATGCCGGGATCCGTGTCGGTTAGCCGGACCGGTATTCCGGCCTGCGCAAAAACCTGGGCGATACCGGTTCCCATTATGCCGGCGCCGATTACCAGCGCTTGTTCTGCCACGATCCCCATTCCCCCTTTAACTTAGCCGTTCCACAACCATGGCTACGCCCTGACCGCCGCCGATGCACAGGCTCACGATCCCAAGGGTTTTGTCATAGGCCTGCAGGGCATACAGCATGGTAGCCAGGATCTTTGTGCCCGTAGCGGCGACCGGGTGGCCGAGGGCCACGGCGCCGCCGTGCACGTTGAGCTTGGCCCGGTCCCACTTCAGTTCCCGTTCGCAGGCGATCACCTGGGCGGCGAAGGCTTCATTGACCTCGATAAGGTCCATGTCCTGCAGCGTCAGCCCCGCCTTTTGCAGGGCCGCCGGGATGGCCTTGGCCGGCCCGAGGCCCATATGTTTGGGATCCAGGGCGACATAACTGTAACCGCGGATTACGGCGAGGGGTTGGATGCCGGCGGCTTGGGCCGCCTCCCGGCTCATGAGCACGACCGCCGAAGCGGCGTCGGCCATGGCGCAGCTGTTGCCGGCCGTAACCGTGCCGTTCTCCTTGAAGACCGGCGCCAGTTTGGCCAGGGCTTCCAGGCTGGCGTCGGCGCGGGGGATTTCCTCTTCCAGGAACAAGCCCTTTTTAAGGGCGACGCCGGTCATTTCTTGGACAAACCGGCCTTCCGCCAGGGCTTTGACGGCCTTCTGATGGCTTTCCAGGGCGAACTGGTCTTGTTCGGCCCGGGTTATGGCGTATTCTTCCACCAGGATTTCGGCGGTAGCCCCCATGAGCATGCCGGCCAACGGGCATTTGAAACCGTCTTTCTGCAGCAGGTCGACGGCTGTGCGGTCACCCATCCGGTGGCCCCAGCGGGCATCGGGCAGGGCATAGGGCACGTTGCTGGTGGATTCGGTACCGCCGGCGACCACTATCCTGGCATCGCCGGCTAGAATGGTCTGGGCCCCCGCTATGGCCGCCCGCAGGCTGGAACCGCACCGGATGTTAACGGAAAAGGCGGGCACGGTGTCGGGGAGTCCGGATGCCACGGTGCATAGACGGGCGGGGTTGGCTCCTACGCCGGCCTGCCAGCCGGAGCCGAAGATGACTTCGTTGACTTCCCGGCCGTCAATGCCGGTCCGGGCAACGGCTTCCTTGATCGCTGCCGCGCCGGTCTGGACGGCGGTAGCCTCCTTGAGCTTGCCGCCGAAACGCCCGTTGCCGGTGCGGACGGCGCTGGCAATTACGACTTCCATATTATATTGACCCCCTCTTAGCGGTTGGCTTTGCGGATGCCCAGGGCGTCCTGGCCGATTATCCACTTCTGGATGTTGCTGGTGCCCTCGACGATCTGGTAGTACTTGGCGTCACGGTAGTAGCGGGCCACCGGGTATTCTTCGGAATAGCCGTAGGCGCCCAGGATCTTCATGGCCTCGTCGGCGGAGTGGTTGGCCGCCTGGGCGGCGGCATACTTGGCGATCGAGGTTTCCCTGTTGTTGGGTAGTCCCATGTCCTTCATCACGGCCGCCCGGTACACCAAAAGCCGCGCCGCCTCCTCTTCCACCACCATGCGGGCGATCTGCTCCTGGATCATCTGGAAGCGACCGACGGGCTGGCCGAACTGTTGGCGATTGTTGGCGTAGTCCACTGCGGCGTCGAGGCAGGCCTGGGCCAGGCCGAGGCCGCCGGCGGCGCAGGACAGCCGGGTGTTTTCGAGCATGCTCATGCAGATCTTGAAGCCTTCGCCTTCCTGGCCGAGCAGGGCGCCGGCCGGCACCCGGCAGTTATCGAGAATGATCTCGCCGGTGGGTGAGCTGTGCACGCCCAGCTTGTCCTTGATCGGCAAGGTGGTGAAACCGGGTGATTTGGACTCGACGATGAAGCAGCTCATGCCGCGGGGACGCTGGCTGGGGTCGGTGTAGGCGAACACCAGGGAGAGATCGCAAAACTGGGCGTTGGAAATCCAGGTCTTCGTCCCGTTGAGGATATATTCGTCCCCTTTGCGGACAGCGGTAGCCTTCATGGAGCCCACGTCGGACCCGGCGTTGGGCTCGGTCATGGCGAACGCGCCCAGCATGTCCGCTTCGACCAGGGCCGGGATGTATTTGCGCTTTTGCTCCTCGTTGCCCCACTTGAGAATGGTCAGCGCAGGCCCCATGACCTGCGTGTTGAACGACACGCGCAAGGCTGAGCTCACGCGGGCTATCTCTTCCGTAACCACCGTGATGGCCAGGAACCCGGCCCCGTTGCCGCCGTATTCCTCGGGAATTACGCAGCCGTAAAAGCCGAGTTCACCCATCTTCTTGACCAGATCGCGACGGAAGCGGGAGGCCAGGTCATCATCAGCCGCCGTCGGGGCAATCTCTTCCCGCGCGAATTTGCGGGCCAGTTCTTTAAAGGCTGTTTGATCGTCGTTGAGAGTAAAGTCCATTAACTAAAACACTCCCTTTTCGGTTTGGCGCTTGGGGCTGGCCGGCACCCGTCGACCCTTGGGACGGTTACATCTTACGGAGGCAATCCCCCCACCCGGGGGGCCAGTCATATTCCGGCCATTATGCGCGATTATACAACGGTTTAACCTTGTTGTGGATAACCGAAACGGGTCAAAAACGGCTGGGCCGGAGACAAGCCGCATCACTCCAACGGATTAACCCGTTTCCCACGACCCCTTTGGATTTGGGCGGGGCAGCGTCGGGAGAACAAAGATGGTTGTCACCCGGCAGCCCGGTTGGCAATTTCCGCCTTTGGGATATGGTTGGTACCTTTCCACTGTTTCTCCAGAAACCGGTTCAAATCCTTCCTGCCGGGAACCTGGCAACCCGGACCGGGCGGGTTTACGCAGGTATGGGGGAAAAACGGTGAATATTATCCATTTTTGGCGGACTAACCCGGTAACGACCGTACAATCGGGGCAGGGGGCTTTTTCCCCGTGGGCCGGCTCTATATTTTTGGGTCCGGATCTGCTATATTGTAGTATGAAAGGGGTGGGTCACGTAGGCGGCCTAGGCGTTTTGTTCGATTTCGACGATACCCTGGTGGAGACCACCGTATACTTCGACCGGGCCAAGGACGAGTTCGCCCGGCTGATGACGGAGCAGGACCTCGCCGACGCCGACATGCTGGCTACCCTGAACAGGTACGATATAGCCGAGGTGGAGGCCTGCGGCGGTTTCCACAAGGAGTGCTTTCCCAGGGCCCTGGTGAACACTTATCGCGAGTATTGCCGCCGGCGCAACCGGGTGGTGGATGCCGGCGTGGCACGGGTGGTGGAGGAGCTGGGCTGGGAAGTCTTCCGGCAGACGCCCAGTCCCTTGCCGGGCGCGGAGAAGCTTCTGCGCAGCCTGACCGGACACTCCACTCTGATCCTGGTTACCAGGGGCGATCCGGTGCTGCAAAAGGCGCGCCTGGACGCCTCCGGCCTGGCCGGCTACTTTACCGGCGTGCACGTCCTGCCCGCCAAGGACGAGGCCGTTTACCGGCGCATCGCGGGCGAACACCGGTTACAGCCGGAACGGTCCTGGATGGTGGGCAACTCTATGCGCTCGGACATCAACCCGGCGCGGCGGGCCGGCTTCCGCTGCATCTATATCCAACATCCCCGCACCTGGGACTACGACATGGAGGAGCCGGTGGGAGGACACCTGGAGGTGCGGTCGCTCGACGAAGTGGGCCGGCTGATCGCCGGTTAGGTAAAGGACGGAGAGGATGGTCCGCGTGTCACGGCGGTTACTGCTGGTCATAGATATGTTGCGGGATTTCCTGGATCCGGGGGGGGGCCTTGATTGCGGTGAGGCTGCGCGGGGCGTCATTCCGTTCGTCCGGGAGAAGGTCACGGCTTTCCGGGCGGCGGGTGACCCGGTGGTTTTTGTCTGCGATGCCCATGAACCGGATGATCAGGAATTCCGGCGTTTTCCCGCCCATTGCGTGGCGGGGACGCCGGGGGCGGAGGTTATAGAAGGGCTGGCCGCGCCGGGGGACACCATGATAGCGAAAAAGAGGTTTTCCGCCTTTTACGGGACGGGCCTGGAGGAGTTGCTGCAGCGCCTGCAGCCCGAGGAAATACACGTCGTGGGTGTCTGTACCAATATCTGTGTGTTGTATACCGTGGAGGAACTGAGCAACCGGGATTGGAAAACCTTTGTTTACCGGGACGGGGTGGCGAGCTTTGATGGTATGGCCCACCGCGTGGCCCTAAGCCAGATGGAGGGCGTCCTGGGGGCGGAATTGCTTTAGATGGGGCGGCTTTTGGACTACCATGTGCATCCGGGCTTTTCTATCGATGCCGAGCCTAGTTCCATCCGCGATTACTGTCTGGCGGCCCAGGCCGGGGGAGTAGAGGAAATTTGCTTTACCCCCCACTTTGAGGTGGATCCGGTGCGCCGCGCCCTGGACTGGCACATCCGGTTGCCGGGCGGGCTATTCCCGATGGACAACCCCGCCTGGCTGGACGTCTACTTCCGGGAGATCGAGGCAGCGCGGGCCGAGTTCGGCCCGCTGGGGCTGGCCGTGCGCGCCGGCCTCGAGGTGGGCTTCGAACGGGGCACCGAGGAGACCGTGAGCAGGATCACGCGCGCCTATCCGTTTGACCTGGTGTTGGGGTCAATACACTGCCTGGAGCACATCTCTATCTCGGCCGCCCACGAGTGTGCGGCCTACTTCCAAAACCACTCCCTCACCGCTATGGGCCGCTCCTATTTCGCGGCTCTGGGTGAGGCGGTGAAAAGCGATCTTTTCGACGTCATGGCCCACCTGGACCTGTACCGCCGCTACGGGGTGCAGGTTTACGGGGCTGCGGTGGACACCGTCCACCTGGGCTTGGTGGAGCCTGTTTTGACCAGTATGGCCGCCGCCAAGGTGGGTCTGGAGATCAACACGTCCAGCCTGGCCAGGGGACAGACCCAATTCCACCCGTCGGAACAGATGGTATCGATGGCCCGGGCAGCCGGGGTGCAGCTGTTTACCACGGGTTCCGATGCCCACCGCGTGGCGGATGTCGGGCGGGGCCTGGAGCAGGCAGTCGGCCAACTGGAACGGCTGGGACTGGCGCCGGCGGTTTTTTGCGGCCGCCGGCCCGTAAACCGGCCGGATTGAAGAAAGAGGGGTATTCAACTTGGCGGGACCAGGACGACACCGGGAACTGAAAAATTACCACGACGAGGATATGGTCGCCGCCTTCGGCACCGACCTCTGGTTGGGCGGCTCTACAGCCGTTCCCAACCTTCTTTTGCGGCACTATCGCCGGATCGGCCTGAGCGACCAGGAGATGATGCTGGTTATTCAGCTCATGCGCCTGCGGGCCGAGGAGGGACTTCTTTGCCCGGCGGCCGGCCGCCTGGCGGAATGTATGGATTTGACGCCCGCCGACGTGGAGAAAACCGCGAGGGCCCTTCTGGACAAGGAACTCCTATGCCTCGGCCGTTATTTCGACGCCGAACTCAAGCAGGTGGTGGAGGGTTACGACTTCGGCCCGCTGTTTAAGAAACTGGCCGCGGTCTGGGCCGGTGTCAAGACCGAAGAGGGTCTGGAAGCCAGGCATCTGGTGGAGGAAGGGGCGGCGGCCGCCCGGGAGCACGAGCAGAAGGCGGCGTCGATCTACCTGGCCTTTGAAAAGGAGTTCGGCCGCCCCTTTACACCCATTGAAATCGAGCAGATCGGCAAGTGGCTGGTGGAGGTGTCCCCGGTTTTGCTCATGGAGGCGCTGCGCCAGGCCGTCCTGCGGGGCAAGCACAACCTTAAGTACATAGACTCAATCGTCCTGCAGTGGCGGAAGAACAACCTGCGTACGCTGGATGAGGTCATGGCCTACGAGCAACAGTTCAAGGGCCGCCGGAAGGGCAAGGCGGCCGGGGAGCCCAAGGCGGACGACGTGGCCGAGGCCAAGCGCAAGGAACTCTTGAAGACCATGTACGCGAGTTAACCATCCGGAATCAAAAGGGGCGTAGTCCACTTGGGGGAACAGTGCGCGCTTTGCGGCGGCCGCGGCCTGCTTGTGCGGGGGGACACGGCGGTGCCGTGCGCCTGCGCCGGCAAAGGCAAGGGCCCGGGGAGTCTGCCGCCGCGTCTCTCCGGGTGTACCTTCGACAGTTTCAGCTTGGGCTACTATGCGAAGGAGCGCAAGGACCCCGGTCGCTCCTATTACGAACTGGCCGGGGCGGCCTTAGAGGCGGCCAGGCGGTTTGCCCGGGACTTCCCTGGTCAGCCGCAAGTCGACGGACTCCTTTTCACCGGGGGCGTGGGGAGCGGCAAGACCCTGCTGGCCGGGGCGGTCGCCAATGCCCTGCAGGCCCGGGGCGCGAGGGTTTCCTTTGTCGTGGTGCCCGACCTGCTGGACCTTCTGCGGGCCAGCTATGATGCCCCCAGAGACCTGGGGGCATCCGCCCACGATTTGTGGGAGGCGGCGCGGGAGGCCCCGCTGCTTATCCTGGACGACCTGGGCGCCCACAACTATACCGAATGGACTTTAAACCGCCTTTATTCCCTGGTCAACTACCGTTTCAACCATCTCCTGCCGCTGGTGGTGACTACCAACATCAGCCTGGAGGACATGCAGGGTTACCTGGGCGAACGTACGACCTCGCGGCTGATCCAAATGTGCCGCATCTACCGCCTGCTGGTGGAGACAGATATCCGCCTGCTTGTCCGGGGCTCCCAGGGGGCCCGGTGAGCGACGGAAACTAAGAGATAGGTGCGGGAAGGGAGTTAGCCATGGGCCGCAAAGATCCCCGGACCTGGAAAACCGGCATCAGCACCGGCAGTTGCGCCGCTGGCGCGGCCCGGGCGGCCGCGCGGCTGCTCTTCACCGGGGAGGACTCCACTGTGGAAACGGTGGTCAACCCCGCGGGTGTGGAAATCAGGGTGCCCGTGGCCGAAACCCATTGCGAAGCTGGGCTGGCCAGAGCTTTGGTGATCAAGGACGGGGGTGACGACCCCGATGTCACGCACGGCCTGGAGATCGTGGCCGAGGTTAGGCCGGCCCCGGCCGGCGTAGTCATCCGCGGCGGCACCGGGGTGGGTACGGTTACCCGGCCGGGTCTGGCGGTAGCCGTGGGCGAAAGCGCCATCAACCCGGTTCCCCGCCAAATGATCATAACCGCGGTGGAGGCAGTGTGTCCGCCCGGTTGCGGGGTGGAGGTGACCATCAGCGTGCCGCGGGCGGCCGAGGTGGCTCACCGTACCGCCAATCCGCGCCTGGGTATAGTCGGGGGTATCTCCATCCTGGGCACCAGCGGTATCGTCCGGCCCATGTCCGAGGAGGCCTACCGGGACTCGCTGGTCCCCCAGGTGACGATGGCCCTGGCCGCCGGGCACCGCAACCTGGTGCTGACGCCGGGCCGCATGGGTCTCACTTTAGCGGCCCGCTACGGTTTGCCGGGCGCGGCGGTGGCCGAGATGGGCAACTTCGTGGGCTTTATGCTGGAGCGTTGTGTGGAGCACGGCGTGGCGGGAATACTCCTCTGGGGCTACCACGGCAAGATCGCCAAGGTGGCCGCCGGTGTCTTTCACACCCACAGCCGGGTGGCCGACGCCCGCCTGGAAACGCTGGCCGCATACGCCGGCGCGGCCGGGGCTCCGCCCGCCCTCCTGGGCGCGGTGCTGGCGGCCAATACGGCGGAAGAGGCGGCCGGCCTCCTGGCCGGGGAAGGGTTTGCCGCGGTCTTCACCACGCTCGCCGAACGGGCCAGTTTCCGGGCCGCCCAGTACGTGCAGGGGCGCTTAAGGGTGGGGACCGTCCTTTTGACCCTGGCGGGGGAAATTATCGGGCTGGACCGGGTGGGACAGGCCATGTTGGAGGAACTGGGATGGGCAGGATAAAGGTAGTGGGCGTGGGGCCCGGTGCGGCTGCCTACCTGACCGGGGCGGCCCGGGAAGCGGTGGCGTCGGCTGATACCCTGGTGGGCGGGTCCAGACACCTGGGTTCTTTGGCTGCGCCTAACCAGGAAGTCTTTGCGCTGACGGGGGACTTGGCGGCAGCAATAGCCTTTATCCGGGCCAGGATGGCCGCCGGACGGGAGGTGGCCGTGCTGGCCACCGGCGACCCGGGCTTGTTCGGCATTCTGGCCGCCTTGCGCCGCCATTTCTCCCCGGATGAACTGCTGGTGATCCCGGGCGTCAGTGCCGTGCAACTGGCCTTTGCCCGCCTGGCCCTGCCCTGGGATGACGCGGTGGTGGTATCGGCGCACGGCCGGGACAACCGGGCGGCACTCCAGGCGGTGCTCGGGCAGGCCAAGGTGGCTGTGTTCACGGACCCGCCGCCGGCGCCGGCCACGCTGGCGGGCGAGCTTTTGGCGGCCGGGGCCGCCCCGCGGGAGGTGTACCTTCTGGGCGATCTATCTTATCCCGGGGAAGCCGTCTACCGTTACAGCCTGGCTGAACTGGCCGCCGGACCGGCTTGTCCCCACCGCCAGGTGGTTCTGGTTTTCCTTACCCCGCGGGAGGAGCCCGGACGGTGAGCGCCGTATGGCCCTACCGGACGGGCGGCCTGCCGGATGCGCTTTTCCTGCGGGGCTCTGTGCCCATGACCAAAGAGGAGGTCAGGGTGCTGGTGCTGGCCAAGCTGCGCCTGGTCGACGGCCAGGTGATCTGGGATGTCGGGGCCGGCACCGGGTCGGTTAGCGTGGAAGCGGCGCTGGCTGCGCCGGGCAGCCGGGTTTACGCGGTGGAACGCACCACGGAGGGCCTGCAGCTGATCGAGGCCAACCGGCAGAAATTCGGGGTGCCCAACCTCCAACCGGTGGCCGGCGCGGCGCCGGCGGCCCTCTTGCCCCTGCCGCGGCCCGACCGGGTCTTCGTGGGGGGCAGCGGGGCCGCCCTAGGTGAAATCCTCAGGTATACGGCCCAGGTTCTCCGCCCGGGGGGGAGGCTGGTGCTGAGCGCGGTAACCCTGGAAACCCAGGCCGAAGGCTTCAGCCTTCTGGGCGAACTGTTCGGCCCCGTGGAGGCGGTCCAGCTAGGGGTGGCGGTGAGCCGGGAGGCCGGCGCCAAGCACCTCTGGCAGGCGCGCAACCCCGTCTGCCTCCTGGTGGCTGAGAAGGGGAGATAAGTTTTGGGCAAATTTTATGGCATCGGTGTCGGTCCCGGTGATCCAGAGTTCTTAACTGTCAAGGCGGTACGCGTCCTGGCCGGGGCCGGTGTGGTCTGCGTCCCCCGCTCGGGCCCCGACCGGGAAAGCCTGGCCCTGCAGGCGGCCAGGCCCTACCTGCCGGCCGGCTACGAGACACTGGAGCTTTCCTTTCCCATGTCCCGGGATCGCTCCATCCTGGAGGAGAGCTGGCGGACGGCCGGCGAAGAGGTGGCCGTCCGGGTCGCGGCGGGCCAGGTGGTGGTCTTCCTCACCCTGGGGGACCCGCTGTTGTATAGCACCTACGGCTACCTGCTGCGTTACCTGAAAAAGCACCACCCCGGCCTGGAACGGGAGACCATTCCCGGCATAACTTCGTTCGGGGCCGCCGCGGCGGCGGCCGGGGAGCCTCTGGCCGAGGGGGAGGAGAGCCTCGCCGTGCTGCCTTGCGCCTACGGGCTGGAAACGGTGGAGCGGGCCCTGGACACGTTCGACAATGTGGTCCTGTTGAAGGTGCACCGCCGCCTGCCGGAGCTGACGGCCCTCCTGGAAGCAAGGGGCCTTCTGGAACACGCTTTGTTGGCCAGCCGGGTGGGCCAGCCCGGCCAGTTTCTCAGTGCGGACCTTAAGAGCCTGAACTTTGATACTGCCGGCTACATGTCTTTGATCATAGTTAAACGGGGGAATGACCGTTGATCTATTTCGTTGGGGCGGGGCCGGGCGACCCCGAGCTGATCACGGTGCGGGGGCAGCGTCTTCTCGCCGGGGCGGCGGTAGTCGTCTACGCCGGTTCCCTGGTCAATCCCGCCCTCCTGCAGGTCTGCCGGCCGGACGCGGCCGTTTTCGACAGCGCCGGCATGACCCTGCCGGAAATCATGGCGGTCATGGTGGCGGCCCACCGGGACGGTAAAGAGGTTGTACGCCTGCATACCGGGGACCCGGCCCTCTACGGGGCCATCCAGGAGCAGATGGAGGTCCTGGAACGGGAGGGGGTACCCTACGGGGTAGTGCCGGGGGTCAGTTCCTTCCTGGCGGCGGCTGCCGCCGCCGGCCGGGAACTGACTTCGCCGGGTGTTTCCCAGACCGTGATCGTCACGCGCTTGGCCGGGCGGACGCCTGTGCCGGAGCCGGAAAAACTACGGGCCCTGGCGGCCACCGGCGCTACCCTGGTGATCCTGCTGTCGGTCCAGGTGATCGACCAGGTGGTGCAGGAACTGAGCGCGGGCGGGCTGGCTCCCGATACGCCGGTGGTAGTGGTGGAACGGGCCAGTTGGCCGGATGAAAGGGTGGTGCGCTCTAACCTGGCCGGGGTGGCCGGCCGGGTGCAGAGCCTGGGCATCGGGCGGACCGCCGTGATTATGGTGGGACGGGCCCTGGCGGGGGAGACCATTCCCTCCCGCCTTTATGCCGCCGATTTTTCGCACGGCTATCGCCGCGGACAGGACCCTTGAAAGCGGCGATCTGTGCCCTGACCCCAGGCGGGGCGGCGCTGGCGGCCAGCCTGCCGCCCTGCCTGGCCGGAGCCGGTTACGAGCCGGCGCTCTACGTGCCGGAGCGTCTGGTGACGCCGGGCGCCATTCCCTTCGACCGGCCCCTGCGGGACGTGCTGGCGGAGCTGTTTCCTACCCACGGAGCCCTGGTGCTGGTGATGGCCCTGGGTATCGCCGTGCGTCTTCTGGCGCCGCTCCTGCGCGACAAACGGACCGACCCGGCCGTGGTGGTCCTGGACGAAAAGGGCGAGTACGCGGTCAGCATGCTTTCCGGTCACCTGGGCGGGGCCAACGACCTGGCTCGCTGCCTCGCCGGCTATACCGGCGGGCGGGCGGTGATCACTACCGCTACCGACGTGCAGGGCCTTTTGGCCCCGGATGTGCTGGCCCGCCGGTACGGGCTGGTGCCCGAGCCGTTTGCGGTCCTCAAGGCGGTCAACGCGGCCCTGGCGGCCGGGGAGACGGTGCGGGTCTACAGCGAAGTGACCCTGCCTGTGGAACAGGGTCAGGGATTGGTGTGGCGGCCCTGGGAGGCCCGGCAGGAACCCGGCGACACCTGGCGGGTTCTGGTGACCGACCGGACCGGGGAGGGGGAGCGGTGCACCTTGTATCTGCGTCCCTGCTTGATCGTGGCCGGGGTGGGGACCCGGTCCGGGATCAGCACGGAGCGCGTTCTGGTGGCCATACAGGCGGCCTTTCAACAGGCCGGCCGGAGTGTGGCGGCTTGCCGGGCTCTGGCCACGGCCGACCTCAAGGCAGGGGAACCTGGCCTGGTGGCGGCGGCGGCCCGGCTGGGAGTCCCTTTGTACGCTTATCCCCGGGGCAGGTTGCAGGAAGTCATCGCCGGGGCGGGGCTGTCGACCTCGGTCCTGGTACAAGAAAAAGTGGGAGTTGGTGGCGTGTGCGAACCAGCGAGTTTACTGGCGGCGGGGACAACCCGTCTAATCCTGCCCAAGACGGCCCGGGACGGGGTGACGGTGGCACTGGCGGAGGCCGCCTGGCCGTGGTCGGCACCGGACCGGGAGCAGTAGAACACATGACCGGGCGGGCGGTAGAGGTTGTATCCTCGGCCGAAGTCATCGTGGGCTACCGTACATACATAGATCTGCTGGGTGAATTGGTCCGGGATAAACAGGTCGTCCGAAGCGGCATGCGGGCGGAGGTGGATCGTTGCCGGGAGGCTGTGGACCTGGCCCGCGCGGGGCACGCCGTGGCCATGGTATCGGGCGGCGACCCCGGCGTCTACGGCATGGCCGGGCTGGTACTGGAGATCATGGCGCGGGAGGATCTCCTCGGCCGGCTGCCGGTCGAGATCGTCCCGGGGGTGACATCCGCCACGGCGGCGGCTGCCTGCCTGGGTGCTCCTCTGAGCACCGATTTTGCGGTGATCAGCCTTTCCGACCTTTTGACCCCCTGGAACCTGATCTGCCGCCGCCTGACGGCGGCTTGCGCCGCCGACTTCGTTCTGGTGCTGTATAACCCGGCCAGCCGGCGGCGGGTGGAGCAAATCAAGGAGGCGCAGGGCATCATGCTGGCCGGCCGGTCCGGCGCCACCCCGGTGGGCCTGGTGCGCAACGCCACCCGGCCCGGCCAGTCGGTGGTTCTGACCGATTTGGCCCACCTGCTGGAGCAGGAGATCGACATGTTTACCACCGTAGTCGTGGGCAACAGCACCACTTTCCGGGTGCAGGGCTGCCTGGTCACGCCCCGCGGCTACCCGGTATAGCCGCAAGGATTATTTCTTGCCGACGTTGAAGCGGAAGTTGATGATATCGCCGTCCTGCACCAGGTATTCCTTACCCTCGAGGCGGAAGCGGCCTTTGTCGCGCAGCGCAGCCACCGTACCTAATTCCGTGAGGTCGTTGTAATGGTAGACCTCGGCCCGGATGAAGCCGCGTTCGATGTCGGAGTGGATACGGCCGGCCGCTCTCACCGCCGGGGTACCGGCCGTGATGGTCCAGGCCTTCACTTCGTCCTCGCCCACGGTGAAAAAGGAGATCAGGCCCAGCCGGCGGTAGGCCTCCCGGGCCACGCGGTCGATGCCCGATTCATCTATCTCCATGTCGGCCAGGAAAGCGGCCCGGTCTTCCGGCGGCAACTGGCCGATTTCCATCTCCAGGCGGCCGCATAACTCCACGACCGGTATGCCTTCCCGGCCGGCAAAGGCGGTCAATTCCCGCTTGTTCCGGTAACTCCGTCCCGGCATTTGGCCCTCGTCCAGGTTGACCACCGCCATGACCGGCTTGTCGGTCAGGAAGCCGAAGTTGCGCAGGAGGACCCGCTCCGCCGGATCGAGGTCCAGGCTGTCCAGGCGTTTTTCCTGCTCCAGCGCTTCCAGGCAGCGTTGAAGGATATCCCGCTCCTCTTCGATCTGGGGGGTGGGCTTCTTGCCGCTACGAATCCTCTCCAGACGGCGTTCCACCACTTCCATGTCCACTAACAAGAGTTCCACGGAGAGCGCGATCAGATCGCGCAGGGGGTCGCCGCAGTCGTCGTCCCCGAAGGAGTTCAAAACGTAGATCAGCAGGTCCACGTCACGGACGCCGGAAAGGAACTGGGCGGCGGCCGCGCGGTTGTCCGGGACGAGCCCGGGCACGTCGCTGAACTGGATCTGGGCGTACACCGTCCGCTTGGGTTTGAACAGGGCGGACAGAAAGTCCACCCTTTGGTCGGGTACCCTGGCCATGCCGACGTTGGTCTTGGCACGCTCCGCTATCTGGACGGCCTGGCCGGTAAGCAGGTTGAAGACGGTAGTTTTGCCGGCGCCGGCAAAGCCGACCAGGCCGGCGGTGAGGTTAGTAGCCATGGGAATTCTCCTTCCGGCGGTTCAGTTGGGCGAAGAACGCCCCGTATAGATCAGTGCGGCGGTGCTGCAGGAGCGGCAGGGAGGCCCTTATGCGGCTCAACTCCTCCAAAGGCAGGACCACCCGCAAGATTTCCTCGCCCTCGCCGGCCTGGGCCAGCACCGTGCCCCAGGGGTCGACGACCAGGGAGTGCCCGTACGATATGTAGGGGGCGCCGGGGTCCCGGGCGCAGGAGGCCGCAGCTACAAACACCTGGTTGTCCACCGCCCGGGTCCGGGCCAGAAGGTCCCAGTGGGCCGGTCCGGTGACCAGGTTAAAGTTGCCGGGCACGACCACCAGTTGGGCCCCCTGCAGGGCCAGCAGGCGGAAGAGCTCGGGGAAACGCATGTCGTAGCAGATGGCCAGCCCCAGGGTGATCTTGCCGGTGTCTAATACGGTGACCTCGTCGCCGGCGGTCAGGGTGGCCGACTCCTGGAAGTTGACCCCGCCGGCCAGACGGACGTCGAAGAGGTGCATCTTGCGGTGACGGCCGAGGAGGGAACCGTCCGGACCGAAGACGAAGCAGGTGTTGTAGATCCTGTCCCCGTCCAGTTCCGGAATGGAGCCGCCCACCAGGACAACGCCGTTTTCCCTGGCCGCCCCGGCTAGCATGGCCAGGGTACCGCCGGAGGGCCAGCTTTCGGCGAAAGAGGCGAACAGGTCGCTCTGGTAGGGACAGTTGAACATCTCGGGCAGAACGACCATATCGGCGTCCTTGGCGGCCTGGTCGATCATGAGTCTGGCCTTGGCCAGGTTGGCTTTTTTATCGTTGCCCGGGCTGAGTTGGGCAATGGACAGCGAAAACATGGCATCCCCCTAAGAAAAGCCCCTGCCGGTCCGGCAGAGGCTTTCGACTCAGTTAACCTGCACTACTTCCTTGACTCCGGGTACCGTCTCCTTGAGCGATCGCTCAATGCCCTGTTTCAAAGTCCAGGTAGCCCCCGGGCACCCGCCGCAGGCCCCTTTCAGCCTGACCTGAACCTGACCTTCCTCGGTAACCTTGACCAGTTCCACATCACCGCCGTCCTTTTGCAGGAACGGGCGGATTTTCTCCAGAGCCGTCTTTACTTCTTCCAGCACAGTCTCTCATCTCCCTTCCCGTGATTGGGTGGTCTGAACATGGCATTGCCGGTATAGAAACCCGGCGCGATATGGCCGTTCGGATCCTTAGTTTTCCCCAGGTAATTTTACCTCAATCACTGCCGGAAGACAAGGAAAAAAACGGGACGGGAGGGGGCAAGGCAAACGAGTCGGTAACTGAGGCGGAAGGATGGGGGGGACCAAAATGGGCAGGGTCGGAGGCCGCGTCATTCGCAGTATCCGCCTTATCCAGAATCGGGGTGACTGCGATTCCCGCCGCCGGAATAAGAGGTTGACTAACCGGCAAAAAGGGTATTCCCCTGGGCATTGGACAGGAAACCGGTTTTTCACCCAGCAAAAAGAGCAAATACGGGAATCTTGAAGAACTCTCTTATGCCAGGAAAACGTTTTCCTTGTGCCATCTTAAAAAGGTGGAGCACGGTCTATCTTGAGGATCGTCCGGTGATTCTACCAGGCGCCTTCCGTGAAACGCATAATAATCACGGCCGTTGCCAAAATCCTTCTTGATTCTTTCACTTACTTCGATATGTAAGTCATCAGAAACCGTAATGTAACCCCTGTCGAAAAGGGCGTGCAGATCCTTTCTGAGCAGTAATCCGTTATTGGCAAGGTGCGGCCCCTCCCGGGAAAACGGCTTAATGTGGATTGCCTCAAGAACCGGTAAGGTTCGTTCTCCAGAAATTGCGCACCTGCGGTGATAAGCCTCGGTTACGATTACCCTGAAGGCGCCCTGGCCAAGCCTGGGGCGGACTATTTGTTTGGAGCCGTACCGGGCACCCGGTTCGGCGATTATATTTCCCTCCTGGACGGAGTATTTCAGGTTATCCAGGTTCTCTTGAACACGGTCGAAGAGTCTGCGTCCGGTAAGGGTCAGGGTATCGTAAGATTTTCCTTGAACAATATTTCTATTCCAGTCATCCGGAACCGGTATCCAGTCGGACTGTTCAAAGAAGAACGGCGCTGCAAGGATTATGCAGCCTATTACCGGGTCCGGCTCACTGGTTCGATTGGTATGTTTGTATTTGTAAATGGCCTGTAAGAAACTGGCTTCGTCTTCTGTTCCATTGTTTTTCCCAAAGGCGTCCCAGGCCAACGATACAGGCAGGAAGTAGTGCCTGACAAAGAAACCCCCACCTACGATATAATTTAAGGGGCTGTGCAGCTTGAAAAGAAACATCTCCTGGGGTTCTATAGCCTTAAAAATCTGTCTCCCACCGGGCTGCCAAAAATTAACTTCGTCAGGTCTCAGACTGGCCAAGTAGCCGTACCATGCGTTATCCGTAACCCCGACATAGAATTTCATCATGTCACCCCCGGACGGTGCTACAAAAAGTGGAGACTCGTTCCGGCCCGTCCTTTTCGTTTGCCTACCCGTGGTAAGAGCTGAATAGCGCGGTGCAGTGGCCAAGAATTAAGCAGCGGATATTGCATTGCGCCTGAAGGCATTAAACGGGAATCATAAGGTGATCGGCGGACCGGAACTGCAAGCGTTCAACTTACACTCACAATATACGTGAATCCTCCCTCCACCGAGGTGGAGGGCATCCATCCATTGGCAAGGGCGAAGTCTCGGTATTCGGCAGCGGGGCTGCCACCCAGGCTTGCCTGACCCAGTAGGCTGGACGGGTTCCTGGATTCCCGGACACCAACCGGG
>DATKUX010000023.1:0-37564 GCA_035530395.1 Spirochaetia bacterium | reverse complement strand
GGCTTTCCACGTTTCCGTTGGATATTACGACATAACTTCCCATAGGAACGAGCATACCATATCGGCGGGGGGAATGCCACGTCAGGATCTTCCAATTAGGCCGTTCCTAGAAATAAATTTACTTTGACGTTGCCCTGCCTTGTTGTCCGACGCAGGGCATGTATTGACAGATATTGTGGCTATCGGGCTCTCATGGTTTGCTCTGCGTCAAACAGAGAAACCAGCCGACATAAACATGACCTTCGGTTATTACCGTTCAGGGGTTTTGGCGGCTTTGATTAACGGGATGTTACTTATTATTATCACGCTGTCGATTCTATTGGAGGCATATAGACGCTTCCAGAACCCTGAACCGGTTCAGAGTACATGGATGTTCATCAGTGCCGGGGTCGGGCTCCTGATGAACCTGTACCTTGCGCTAGGTATGCGCAGGGAAGAAAACATCAATATTAAAAGTGCGGTTTTGCATATGCTTGGAGATGCAGCGGCATCGGCAGGAGTTATCGTCGGCGCATTCATCATTTTGGTTACAAAATGGTATGTTATCGATCCGATCTTAAGCGTACTTATTGCCTTACTTATCGCCGTTGGCGCATGGAAAATTGTAAAACAAACGATCCTTATTTTAATGGAAGGTGTGCCACAGGGAATCAACTTCCAGAGTGTCATTGATGAAATTAAAGCGATCCAATTCATTTTCAATGTACATGATTTGCACATTTGGAGTATTACAAGCGGCAGAAATGCTATGTCGTGCCACGTTGTATGTGCCAGCGATATGACGATTCAACAGAGCCAGTCACTGTTAAGAGATATAGAACATCGCTTACTCCACCTTAGTATCAACCACGTAACAATCCAAATAGAGAACGAAGAACATCAGCACAGCGATTCACCGTTTTGTTCCTGCCAGGATTTGCATTGCTAATTCCCCCCCCCTTTCGCAAAAAGCAAAAAGACGGCCTCTTTGCGAGACCGTCCTGTGGGAGAAAAACTTTTACTGCCACACCGCGTAAACCATGACGGCCACCAGGAGAATCAAAACATACGCCACATACTGGTTGATCCGACCCGACTGAATCCAGGAGAGCAGCCTTACCCCCCTGTTTACGACGCCAAGGATAGGCCTGTAGAGGTACCGTTCAACGGGAGAATCTATCTGACGCTCATAGCCGGTAGCGGTGCGGAACCCGTTGGCGCCGTGGTAATGCTTCTCCAATTCGACCTGCGGGCGGTAGACCGAACGGAAAAGCACCAGCACCGGATTGGAATAAGCCGTTCCGGTATACTGCTGCGCCGGCACATAGCGATCCTCCCCGCCGACCCACACTTCCCCCCTGGTGACCGCGGTCTTGCCGCCCAACAGCCTCGCCAGCCCGGCTCCCAACAAGAGCATCAGGGGCAGGGCGAAAAGAAGGTAGGTCGGGGAAATGCTGGAAAAGCCCGGATCGGTCGGCACAACCACCGCCCCCGGGGCCGGCAGGATACCGCGCAGGAAGGTACCGCCCAAAAGCACCAGGGTCGGGAATTTGCCAGGCTCGTTGAACACGGCGGGAATCATCTGCCCCGCGGCACTTGAGCCGGATAGCAGGGCCGCACCGGCGTCCAAACGGGGAATGACCAGCGTAGGCAGAACGCCCAGGAGGAGAGAGGCCACGGCTCCACCCGCCATGCCCAGTTTCATGGCGAAAGGCACCTCCCTGGCTTTGGACACCTCCGGTGTCCTGGCCCGACCCAGAAAGGCCGTGCCGCAGGCCTTGATGAAACAGGTGATGGCCAGGGCGGCGGTAAGGGCCAGGGTCAGCCCGGCCAGGGCCATGATAACCTTGGGCAGAACCGGGGTCAGGTGAAAACTGAGAAGCAGGGTCTCCAGGGTCAGCCACTCGCTGACAAAGCCGTTGAAGGGCGGCAAGCCGGCGGCCGCGAGGGAGCCGACCAAGAAAAACAGTGTGGTATATGGCATGACCCGGGAGAGGCCGCCCAGACTGTCCATGTCCTGGCGGTCCGTGGCGTACTCCACCGAACCCGCCCCCATGAAGAGCAGCGACTTGTAGACGGCATTGTTCACAGTCTGGTAAAGCGCGGTGATGGCGGCCAGGGCAGCCATCACGGGCAGCCCGCTGGTACGGTAAACCAGCGCCGCCCCCAGACCGGCCAGGATCCAGCCTGTGTTTTCCACGCTGGACAGCGAGAGCATGCGCTTCAAGTTTTGTTCCATGAGCGCGTACAAAATACCGGCAATGGCCGTCAGGGCACCCATCACCAGTAGGGCGAGGCCCCACCAGAGGGGAGACGGCCCCAGAAGGTCCAGGCCCACCCGCGCCAGGCCGTAAATGCCCAGAGTCAGGGTGGCGGCGGAAAGAACCGCACCCACGTTGGCCGGAGCCGCGGCATAGGCGGGAGCGAACCAGCCCTGCAGCGGCACCAGGCCGGTCTTGACCCCGAAGCCGAGCAAGGCCAGTACAAACACCGTGTTCTTGATCCCCGGCGGCACCGAGCCGATCGAGGCGCGTATGCCCGCGTAGTCGAAGTGACCGGTGTAGTTGCCCAGTAGGATGAAGGCCGCAATCAGGAGCAGGGCCCCTATTTCGCTGAGCACGAGCATGAAGAAACCGGCCCGGGTGTTTTGGGGGCTCTTGTGCTCGAAAACGATCAAGAGATAGGAGCCGACGGTCATGACCTCCCAGGCGATCAGAAAGGTGATGAGGTCGCCTGCCAGCGCAGTCAGGACCAAGGCCAGGAAAAGGATGTTGTACAGGGCCCCGAAAGCCCGCAGGTTGTAGCGCCCGGCATAGCGCACCAGGTAGGACCAGGAGAAAACGGAGATCAGCAGCCAGACAAAGCTGATCACCAGGAGAAACAGTGAAGACAGTTGGTCGGCGCTCAGCAGGAGGGTGCCCAGAGGCGGCCATGATGTGGCGGCCAGGAGGCCCGCCCCGCCGGACAGCAGAACCCCCGCCCCGGCTAAGCCGCTCAGGGAAGCCAGCACGGAAGCACCCATGGACACCGCCACAGCAGAGCGGGGGGAAGTGACCAGAAGCATCAACAGGACGCCCAGGATGGCGAAAGCCGCCGCCATCTGCAGGAAAAGCCACCCGGTCATGCGATCAACTCCTTGCCGCCTTCAATTGTTCAGCCTGCGTTCGATTCGCTTCCTCAGCCCGGCCAGTGGCCACCAACAGTCCGTGCAGGAGGCCCATCGGCGGCGGCGGACAGCCCGGGATGAAGACGTCCACGGGTAAGATTTCCTCCAGCCGGAAGGGAGTGGCATAAACCGGCCCGCCCGGCGGGCCGCCGCAGGTGCATCCGCCGATAGCGACCACCTTTTTGGGTTGGGGCATGGCCTGATAGGCCTTTTCCAGCGCGCCGGCCATGTTCAGGGTAACCGGCCCGCTCACCAGCAGGATATCGGCGTGCCGCGGCGAGGTGACGAAGAAAAACCCCAACCGGTGGAGGTCGTAATAGGGATGGGACAGGGCCCCCACCTCCCACAGGCAGCACTCGCAGGCCCCGGCATCCACGTGCCGGATATAGACGGAGCGCCGGGAAAAGCGACTGCCGGGCTGGCCTTGCCGGGCAGACACGGCCGTCCGGAAATCGTTCTCCCAGGTCAGGATACCGGCCGGACAACCGGCCACACACTGCCGGCAAAAGAGGCAGCGGTTATAATCGATTAGCACAGCACCGCCCGTACACTCAATGGCCCCGGTAGGGCACACCTCCCGGCACGCCCGGCAACTGTCCGGGCACAGCCCTGCAGCCACCGGCAGGCCGGGCCAGCCCCCTGGTATATCCTCGCGCTGACGCGGATATTTCGTCGTAACCACACCACTGGCCAGTCCTTTAAAAACCCAGTTGGCCATTACTCCTCACCCCTTCTAACGGTCGCTTTCGGCCAGGGACAGGCCGAAACTGGCCAGAATGATCGGGAAGTCCTGGAAGGCGCATCCTTCGGTGGCACTGGGGAAGGCGTGCCAGTTCAACAGGGAGGGCGGACGCAGGCGCACACGCCAGAGGCGGTTATCTTCGCCGGCACAAACCCAGTGCAGAGTGGCCCCCCGCGGACCCTCGCTATACCCCATGGCCGCGGCGCCGGGCGAAAGCTCAGGCCTAGTCCCGTTTTGCACCGGACCGCCCGGCAACTGGGATACCAGTTGTTCCACCAGGGCAAATGATTCCTCGACTTCGGTCGCCCGGACCTTCAGCCGGGCCAGGCCGTCACCGTCGTTTTCCACGGGGACCCGGAATTCCATCCGGTCGTAGGCCGCGTAGGCGTGGTCGCGGCGCCAGTCGCGGTCGATGCCCGAAGCCCGGCCCACCGGGCCCGTAGCGCCGAGGTTCGTGGCATCGGCTGTGTTCAGTACCCCGATGTTCTCGAGGCGGTCCAGAAAACTATCGGTATTCAGGAGCATCCGAAACCAGCCGCGGAAATCGTGCGCCAAAGGTTTTAAGGTCTCGCGCAGAAGGCCCGCCCGGTCCGGGCCGAGATCGCAAAGGACGCCGCCGAAGCAAACGGTGTTCATTAGGTAGCGGCTGCCGCTCAAGAGACAATTCAGGCGCAGAAGGCGCTCCCGCAGCATGAAACCCTGCGCCGCACCCACGGCCAGCGAGGTGGACTCGCAGATGTCCGCGATGTTGCCGATGTGGTTGTACAGCCGCTCCAATTCCGCCAACAGGGATCGCATATAGAGCGCCCGGGGTGGCACCTCCAGGCTGGCGGCCTTTTCCACCGCCTGGCACAGGGCCAGGGACTCGGACACCGCCCCGATGCCGGACAGACGCCGCACCATCTGAAGGACCCCCTCCAGGGAGATATCTTCCCCCGCTTTCTCGAATCCCCGGTGTTTGAAAAACAGGTGCGGGGTAACCCAAAACACTTCTTCCCCTATAGAAGTGAGGGCAAAGTGGATCGACTCGCTGACCCCGGCATAAACAGGACCCAGGGGCATCTCGAACACCCCCCTCCCCTCCACGGGGTGCGACCGGTAGGCACCAGACACCGCGGTAAGGCGCGAGGAGCGCGAAAACGCCTTACGCAGGGGGAAGGGGCCGCCGTCTCCCTGATTGTGCAGGACAAAGCCGCCCAGAGCCGGGTGCCCTTGCGGCAGAATCCCGTACAGCTCGAAGATTTCCCTTTCGAACCAGTCGGCGGCGTGCAGATCCAGGCTGACCGCCGGATAGGCGGGACATTCGCCGGAAACCGAGGCTTGGAGGCTGATGAAGGTGTCCGTCCCTGGCACTTCGAAAACATAACGGACTAGGTATTGCTCCGGTGCGGCGGGATCAGCCAGGGCAAAGGCATCGGCAAGCCGTGCTCCCGCCTCCCGCCACCAGGTGGCAACCGCCGGCAAATCAGCCGCAGGCACCTGACAGGTATGCTCGCCCCCCAGGGCCAGTTGGGGCCAGGCTGCACTAAAATCGTCTATTATTTTACAGTTCTCCATTTTACGCTACCTCCCGGCAAAAACAGCCGCGGCCGCCCCCAGCAGGCTGGGCAGCAGGGGGAGCAAGGCGAGCCCCGGCAGGATGATGATGAGCATGTTGAGACCCATGGCCAGGTTACTCCAGCCACTGATTTTCAACTCCGGCACCCCGGGCTCCGGTTGCCCGAAGACCATGCCGGCCACCGACCGCACCAGGCCGATGAAGACCATGGCCAAAAGGACCAGCAGGACAACGGCCGCGGCGGGATAAGTGTGAAACCCGGCTATCAGGACCGCCAATTCACTGACGAAGATGCCCGACGGAGGTAGCCCGGCAATGGCCAGGGTGGCGGCAAGAAATACGACCCCGGTGAAGGGCATGCTCTTCAGGAGACCCCGGATGCCGCTGATCTCCCGGGTGCGATACTTGAGCAGGACATTGCCGGCGGCGTAGAAAAGGTTGGACTTGGTAACCGCGTGGTTGAAGAGATGAAACAGCATCCCGTATATCGCCAGGGGTGTACCGAAGGCCGCCCCCAGTCCGGCGATGCCGATGTGTTCGACCGTGGAGTAAGCCAGCATCCTCTTGTAGTCCTGCTGCTGCAGGATGAACACCGCAGCGATGGCCACCGAGAGAAGAGCGAAAAAGAGCATCATGTGCTGCGCCGCCGGACCGAGGGTTCGTACGGCGATAAAGTAGAAGCGCAGCACCACGTAGAAGGAGACCGTGGTCTTGGCCCCGGAGAGTAGGGCCGATACCGGCGAAGGCGCCTCGCCGTGGGCGTCGGGCAGCCAGGTGTGCATGGGGGCCAGGCCGGCCTTGGTGCCGTAACCGATCAAGGCCAACAGCAGGACCACCTTCACGGTCCGGGGAGTGAGAGCGCCGGCCAGGGCGTACAAACCGGCCCAGTCCAGCCCGGTCGCGGGCCCCGCGGCGTGAACGGCCGTATAGTAGAGTAATACCAGGCTCCAAAGACCCAGCATGGCTCCCACAAAAGAGAGAACGAGATATTTCCAGGCCGCCTCGGTGGCCCGGCCGGTGTATTCGTAACCTACCAGGAAGACGGAGGCCAGGGTGGTCAGTTCCAGGGCGATCCAGACCAGACCCAGGTTGGCCAGGAGCGGAATCGCCAGCATGGCGAAGGTGAACAGGTTGAACTGGGCGTAATAGCGGCGCAGGGCCGCACCCGTGATAGGCTGACCCTCGTGGGCCGAGCGGACGTAGCCGGCCGAATACAGGGCCGCGCCGCAAGAGACGACGGCCACTGTGACCAGGAACAGGGCACTCACGGCGTCCACGTAAAACCAGCCCCGGACCAGCGGCCCGCCGGCCACCACGCGCCAAGCCAAATCCAGCGAGAAGGCGAGCGCCAGGACCTGGACCACCACCGTCAGTCCCGCCAAAAAGCTATCCGTCAGAATCGAAATCACTGCCGCGGCCAGCGGCAGCACCAGAATCGACTCGGCCATGTCATCACCCCTTCAAACGGCGTAGCGTTCCCGCCGCCGTGGTATCCGTGTGCTGTTGCAGCCGCATGACCAGCACGCCCAGAAGCAGGCCACCCACCAAGACATCGAAAAACATGGCGAACTCGGCGATCAGGGGCAGGCCGAAAGCGGTCACCACGGCGATGAGGATGACCCCGTTTTCCATGATGAGAAGCCCGGAAATCTGCGGCACCGCCTCCAGCCGTCCGACCGTGATGAACAGCCCCATCAGGGCCACGGCCGCCCCGACCGGCAGCAGCAGGCGGGTCAAGGTATCGCCCGGATAAACCAGGGCCGCGCTTGTAAAGTAGGCCAGGACGGAGAGCACGCCGGCGATCAATAAAGTGCCGGAGATACCGAAAACAAAGTGGATTTCCCTTTTTTCCAGCAAGGTGTCGTGAATGACCCGTTTCAGGGTGTAAGGGATGGCCAGCACCTTGAAAAGGACGGTCAGACCCGCCACCAGGTAGAGGTGCTCCGAGCCGGTCAGGTAACCGACCGCGGCCGCGCAGGCGGCCAGAAGCAGCGAATGGGTGGCGTATACATTGATGAGGCCCCGCATCTGGCGTACCACCAGCATGGCCAGGGTCTCCAGGAGGAACAGGGCCCCCAGGATTCCCAGGAGCTTTATAGCTGCATCGTAATACACTCTCGTCTACTCCCCCTATACCCCGATGAAGAAGGTGACCAGGCCGAGCAAGGACACGACAAAGGCCGCCCCCAGGAATTCGCCCACCCGGAAAAGGCGCAACTTGGCCAGGCTGGATTCGATTACCACGATCACAATCGCCCCGGCCAGCATTTTAAGCAAAAGCGACCCTACGGCCAGCAACAGGGCTACCGGCGTGACCGCCCCGGCCAGGCCCAAGGGTGTAATCAGCACGTTCATGAAGATCGTCAACAGGACGAACAGTTTCATATAACCGCCCCACTTGACCAGGGCAAAGGCCTTGCCGGAATACTCAAGGGATTTGGACTCGTCGATCATGGCCAGTTCGAAATGGCCCTCCGGGTTGTCCACCGGGATGCGGCCCGTCTCGGCCAGGATGACCATGAAAAAGGCGATTATTACCAGCACGTGGGATGGGTAGATGACGTCCTTCCCGCCCAGGTACCAGGCCTTGTTGACCACATAGGGGATCGTGGATCCGGCCACCAGGGAAACCACGAAGAAAACGCACATAAGAACCGGCTCGGCCAGGAAGGAAACCATCCTGGTTCGGCTGGAGCCCATCTGGCCGTACGGGCTGGCCGTATCCATGGCCGCCAGGGTGGCGAAGAAACCGCCCAGGGAAAGAATGAAGCCCCCGCCCAGCATGTCCCCCATGAAGGCCCAGGTCAAGGGAAAGGCTGTCAGCACCGGAATCAACACTGTAACCAGGAGGGGTACGGCAAAGGACACCAGGGGCGCAGCGCGGAAGATCCAGGAGGCGTCCTCCGAGATCACTTCGTCTTTGCGGCAGAGCTTATACAGATCAAAGTAGGGTTGCCAGATGGACGGACCGTGCCGGGACTGAACCACGCCCTTAAGGCGGCCGGTTACTCCCTTGAGCAGGGGCGAAAACAGTAGTACCACCAGGATCTGCAAGAAGTTGGCTACTAACAGGGAACTCAAGATCTCACCTCGCTTCAGAACGCTCAACATACATAACTATGAATGAGTTCCCGTAAAATTGGACATTTAAAATCCACCCTGGAACAGCACACTCCATGAGACTTGCTACGCCTTCCCATCCCCTCCTTGAGCATGCCTTTGGCCTGGGTCGGAAGAATGATTGCAAAGCAGGAATTTGGTTATAGGCAACAAATAAGCTCCTGTTAGAAATTAAACTAACAGGAGCTATCAGCTGCGGCAGCGTTTGACGGCGAGCTCCATCACCAGAATGATTGGTTCTATTTTATTTTACCGACGAAGGATTGTCAATAGTTTCACAACCTCCATTTACCTGGGGCGGTTATGCCAATGATTGTCCGCAACATCGCGCCAACGGCGGGCCGATCCCTATGGCAAGCTATTGTTTGAATTATCTAACTATTATCATCTTTACCGGGCGCCGCCATGTTATGTCATTCCACCCACATTACGCCTTATTGCAGGTAATGCTCCGGAGGAGCTTCAGCCTGCCCGTAGAAGGGGGTGTAAGCCGCCTCCTCATCCACGGTCACTATCTGACCCTCCCGGATGGACCTTAAAATGTCATGGACCGTCTTCATATCCCCGTATTCCATTTCCGGCGGCACGCTTACCGGTTCGCTGCCGGTCAGCGCATTATAAAAGTTGAGTAATTCGTTGTAATAACCCTTTTGCGCCTCATAAGGGATCCGCTCCTGACGCCCGTCGTTGAAGGCCAGGTTCACGGTCCCGGCATCCCGCTCCTCCAAATAAATCATTCCGGCACTGCCGAAGATACGCAGGCCGACCAGCGGCCGCTGCATTTCCTTGCCCGCGCAGAAGAAACTGAACTGGCCGGTAACCCCGCTCTTGAAGAGGAGGTTGACATTGACGACGGCGTAGGGGGCAAAACCGGCTGACCAAGGCCGGCCAAAGGCCTGTAACCGGTCGATGGCCCCGAAGATATGACGCAGACCGGCGAGGTCGTGCACCGCCGTATCCAGGATGATCCCGCCCGGAAACTCGGGATGCTGTCGCCAGTCCCGCCCGGCGAACTTGTCTTTGGGCATCTCCGCGGGGAAGTCGATGACGCGGTTTTGTAGAAAATAGAAAACGTCACCGATCCGTTTGGTCCGCACCAGGTCCCTGATCGTATCGATCTCCTGGTTGTAGCGGAAGTTCTCGGCGATCATGACCGGGAGGGCATACCGCCGGGCCAGTTCCCGGGCCGCCTGCGCCTCGGCCAGCGTGGCGGCCAGCGGCTTTTCGCAGATGATCCCCTTCCGTTTACCGGCCAGGCGCGCGGCCACGGCTTCCGTAACCTTGAAGTTCAGTTCGATGGGCACCATGATATCGACGACGTCCAGATCGTCCCTGCCCAGCATGGCCTGGAAGTCCGTGTAAACACTGCCGGCACCCAGGTTCAGGCGTTCCGCCCATTTTTCTCCTTTCTCCCGGTCCACGTCACACACGGCCACGATTTCGTAACGGTCGGCCAGTTGCTGGTAAGCTGGATAATGGAGGCGCTCGAAAGCCATCCCGGCGCCGATGACACCGACCTTGAGTTTTTGCATGAGCTCAGTCTCCTTTTCCTGGAACCGTTTATCAGCAGTAATGTTTTCCGGATTCAGAAAACGTTTCCGCCAGCCTCGTCTATGATATGATCCGCGGTCCTGGCCGCAATAGCCATTACCGTCTCCGTAGGATTGCACCCGCCTGAGGTCACGAAAACGGCGGCGCTGCAAATATACAGGTTGGGGATGTCATGGCTGCGGCAGAACCCGTCCACCACGGAGGTGGCCGCGTCATTGCCCATCCGGCACGCGCCCATCAGGTGGCCGGTATCGGGAATGACGAAAGCCGGCTCACCGCCCACGGCTTCCAGGATTTCCTGGGCCTTTTGAACCCCGTGGGCAATCAACCGGTTGTCGTTCTCACCGTAACCGAATGTAATCAGAGCTCTGGGCATGCCGTATTCGTCTTTTTCATCGCTCAACGTAACGGCATTGTTTTCGTCCGGGAGCACTTCCCCCACCAGGGTTATCTGGGCGTAAAAATTGTAGTCGCGCATGATGTCGTAAAGTTTCTGACCCCAAATGCCCGCTTTGGAAACAAGATTGGCCGCCAGGCTTAGAGGCCTGGAACCATGGGAATTCAGAGTGTACCCCCTGACGAAGTCCCTGTCCGGAGCGGTCTCATAAAAGTCCTGGGTTGCCGCCAAAACCGGGGTTCCCTTGTAAATACGCACCTCATCGTGAAATTTGCAGTAAACGTCGTGGGCGCTGTGGGTCATCAAGGCCTTCCCCACCATCCCGCTTGTATTGGCCAGGCCGTCGGGAAACCGGGAGCAGGCGGAATGCAACAGCAGCCTGGGAGTTTCGATGCAATACCCCGCAAGGATTACAATCCCGGCCTTTTGCAAATGTTCCTTGCCGTCATGCACAAAGGTAACACCGGTCACCTTGTTGCTTTTGTCCACCTCCACCCGGGTAACCATGCAGTCACTGAGCACCTCGGCCCCGTGCCAGACAGCCTTGGGTATGTGCTGGATCAGGGTGCTGAACTTGGCGTTGGGCAGGCACCCCTGGTTGCAAAAACCCCTGTTGATGCAGGGCGGTCGTCCGTCAAAGGGGGCGGAAAGGATGGCCAGGGGGGCCACTACGCTCCTGACCCCTAAGTTTTCACAGCCTTTGCGGAAGAGCTCGGCATTGGCGCTGATAGGCTCCCGCTCCGGATAAGGGTAAGGCCCATGGAAAGGGCCCCAGGGAAAATGTTTGGGTCCGGAAACGGCGATATCTTTCTCAATCTTGCTGTAATAGGGCTCCAGATCGGCATAGGTTATCGGCCAATCCTCCGCCACCCCGTCCACGGTCTTGACCCGAAAATCACTTTCGTGAAAGCGGTAGAACACGCCGGTGAAATGAACGGTGCCGCCGCCCACTCCCCGCCCCGAGTTGTTGGACCCCATGGTCAGCGGGTTCTTGCCGGTCACCAGCCTGGTGTCGTTCCAGCCTAGGCGTCGCATGGCCAGTTCGTCGCTGGCAAAATCGGTTGCCGGGTCCCAAAAAGGCCCTGCCTCGATAACCACCACTTTAAAGCCGGCCTTGCTGAGTTCGTAAGCCAGCACTCCCCCGGCGGCCCCCGCCCCGACGATGCAGATATCTGCTTCCAGGCCATACTTTCTCGCCTGTAAGTGATCATACTGATGGCCTTCGTAGTGATCACAGTTGTGTCTGATCAGGTTATTCTTCGTCGGCATCGCGTTTAGCCTCCCAGGGATCCGTCAACCCTTTTTCTACTCGAACATAGCCCCGGGGATACGCCGGCCCCCCGTACCCTATTTCCGACCAGACCACCGGATGGGAATAATAGGCGCTAACGATTTCCGCCGCCAATTTCTTAAAGAACTCCTTTGATGGTAAGGCCTTCCGGTCATCGAGGTATTGCGGCTTGCCTAGTTGCAGGCCGGCCAGCGCGGCCAGTTGCTCGTGTTGGTCCACCGCCAGGAAAGGACTTCCGTATTCTCCTTCGCAAAACCGGTCCAGAGCCGCCAGTCCCTGCCTGAGCAGGGTTTTTCGCTCCGGCGTACCCAGGGGGCGCTCAGCCTCACCCACAGGCGTTGAGAGGGTCTCGTCAAGATGATGAACGATGTAAGCGAGAATGTCTTTTCTATCGTCATAGACGATGTGTCCGGCGATAGATACGACCAAGTCGGCTTCATGACCGGTCAGGAAGCGGTGGGCGGGAAACGGACCAAGCCGCTGCAACACAATTGTCCGGGTATGGTCGTCCCAGTGTTCCTTTTCCTTCAGCACGTCATAGGAAGGATACCTGGTTCTGTTCGCGGCCAACTTCCTACCTCCAATACAGGGCGATTAGCCCCAGGACGCTCAGGGCGGCCACCATCAGGGGCAGGGTCAGCGGCGGACCGGTCAGGTAGTTCTGTGATTCTCCATAGCCTCCCACCCGCTGCCCTATGCCGTTGACGTGCAGGACCGTTCCGGCCAGTCCTGAGACTACTCCGACGAACAACAGAACTATCGTCAGGCTACGCAGCGCGGGGGTGTAATAGAAAGCCAACATAATGGTGAGCAGCCCGAGCACCGGCCCCTCAATAACCGGCCCCAACATGGCCCAGTGCCGGAAATTCTGCCGGTAATGGAATATGGTTACCTGAAGGGAGATCATTAGAAAAGCAATTCCCGTGAAAAGAAGAATAACTCGGGCCATCGGCCAGCCGTACCACATCTTAACTGCTCCTCGCCGGGACAGAGTTTTGTTGAACCTGGTCAATATGATTCCACCACCGCGAATAAATATTAACATCAGCCTTTCCCTTCCGCAGTCGGAAATGGCATAGCGCTTCCAGTAAGCGAACATCCTACACCTAAAAAGTTCTAGGAGAGGTCCCAAAATGCAGCAGCGGTAGCGGAGGCCATCCTTGAAGTACTGAAAGCCTGGGGGATAAGGAACATTTACGGCGTTGCCGGCAACGCCGTTTTGGGTTTTCTGGCCGCCCTCGGCCAACAGGACGAAGTCCGTTTTTGGGCCACGGCCACGGAACAAGGAGCAGCCTTTATGGCTGGCGGTGAGGCCAGGGTAACCGGCTGCCCCGCGATCTGCCTGGCCACCGAAGGCCCGGGGGCACTGAACCTGGTCAACGGCGTGGCCGACGCCTGGCGGGACGGCCTACCCATGCTGATAATCACGGGGCAGGTGGACACGGCCAAGATATCGAGCAACGTCAAGCAATACTTCAACCAGCAAGCTTTGTTCGCACCCATTACCGGCTCCACCACCTTGCTTACCCGGCCCGAATCCACGATGGCAGTGTTCACAGCCGCCCTGGAAAGAGCGGTGGGCGACCGTCTTCCCTGTCACGTAGCCGTACCGGCGGACATCTTTACGACTCCCGCCGCTTACGGCCCCGCCGGTTCGCCCGCACAGCCGGCCCCTCCCCCGGTTTACGGTGACTTCGCCGGGGCGACCAGGGTGCTACAGAGTAGCCAGAGACCCATCCTCCTGGCCGGCCGCGTGGCCGTTCCCCACCGCGAAAAGGTGTGGCACCTGGCCGATCGCCTCGGGGCAGGTATCATTCCCGGCCAGGGAGCCCGGGCCATTTTTCCCGGTGCCGCCGAACTGGTTATAGGCGGCCTAGGTGAGGCCCACATCCCTCCGTTGCTCACGGAGGCCGATTGCGTCATCCTGGTGGGGGCCAGCCCTTACGAAGAGAAATTCATCCCCGCCGGCGTGCAGGTGGTGCAGGTCGACCTGCGGCCGCAGAACATTGCTCACAGCCTGCGACCATTGCCCCTGACCGGAGACGTAGGCCTGCTTCTGGAGAGACTCCTACAGGACCTGCCAAGAACCCGGCCTGCAGAGGTATGGCGGACGAAAATAGCCAACTGTCACCGCGACTACCGGGCCATGATCGGCGCTGAAGCCGGCCTTTCCGGCAAACCGATCCCACCGCCCCGGGTGGTTGCGGTCTTGAACGACATCCTGCCCGAAGACGCCGTTATTACGATAGACTCGGGCGAATTCATGCACTGGTTTGACCGGGGCTTTATCGCCAAAAGGCAGGAGGTCCTAATTTCGGAAAACTGGCGCTGTATGGGCTGCGCCCTTCCCTTCGGCCTGGGTGCGCAGCTGGCCAACCCTCGCAGGAAGGTTGTGGTGTTAACCGGCGACGGCGGTTTCCTGATGACCATGCCGGAGATATTGACCGCTGTACGCTACGCCCTGCCGGTGAGCATAATCATTTTTAACAACGGCGGTTACGCTTTGGAAAAACACCGTAT
Organism: Spirochaetia bacterium; assembly: GCA_035530395.1. Lineage (GTDB taxonomy): Bacteria > Bacillota > Desulfotomaculia > Desulfotomaculales > JAJYZD01 > JAJYZD01. The sequence goes on along the minus strand of DATKUX010000023.1, from coordinate 23,240 downwards.
GGAGAATAAAGGCTGGCCGCCCTTTGGTGTGGATGTCCAACAGCCGGACTTCGTTTCCCCGGCTAAAGCCTGTGGAGCGACCGGACTCCGGGTAGAGGAGCCGGCGGATCTAGGGGATGTGTTGAAAGGCGCTATAGCAGCGGACCACCCCGTGGTAGTAGATGTTCCGGTCAGTGCCGACAAGCCGTTATTCCTGGCTTAGGCCTCTTACAAACCAAGGGCTTTTACTCCGCTTTGGATGCTCCCCTTTGCCCACGTCACCCGGTGTGCTCCCGCTCACAATGTTGTACCGCTTTGCCTTTTATGCTAATCTAAGGCCTTACCTGAAAAGAAATGCGCATGATCTATGGTTGGCAAATACTGGTACGAACAACCGCACAGCTCGATTATTTTTGGGGTGAAAAAGGCCAAGCCTTCTCTGGATGGCTTGGCACAAGCGGACTGGGACTTTCCGAAATCACTCCACTGAAAAAAAGGGGGGCGGTGTTTGACTCCCCCTGACTTCCTGGGGCGGAAGACATCCCCGTTTCTAAACCGGCTACCCCGTCCGCACTCGAATCAGGTGCTGGTATTCCCGCCCTTAATAATCTTGATCATCTCGGCCACAATTGCCGGCCCATCACCGACGATCCGCAGGTCGGCCATTTGTAACAGCCGTGCCTGAACATCGTTATTGACGGCAATGATCCAGCCGGCCTTTTGGATTCCCGCAGTGTGGTGGGAAGAGCCGGAGATACCGATCCCTAGATAGACTCTGGGATGGATGGTCTTGCCGCTGATCCCGATCATTAAATCCTCGTCGTCAACCCAGTGTTCGTCAAGCACCGGGCGGGTACAGCCGGTGGCGGCACCGAGCAAGTCAGCTAGTTCTTCGAGCTGGAGCCAGTTTTTTTTGTTTTTCAGGCCGTAACCGCCAGCCAAAACCACTTCTGCTTCCTCAAGCCTGCAGGCTTCGTTCCCTTTTCCCTCTATAGCCGTTATGGTCAGCCTACCGTCATCCCTGAGGTCGATCTCTTCCCTGATCAGCTCGCCGGCTGCCGTTCCCGAGACAGGGGGCTCAAGAATTCCAGACTGTACCGTTACCATCTGGGGGCGGTGTGCCGGACAGAGAATCTCTCCCATGATATTCTCGCCGTAGGAGACCACCAACTGTACCAAATGACCGTCCCTGTTTATTTCCAGCTCAACAGCGTGAGCCGCAAGTCCCGTCTTTAACCTTGCCGCACAGGTTGCCGCCAGTTCGCTTCCGGCCGGGCCGGCGGCAAACATGACTATCTCCGGCCGGTATTTTTCGACCAGCCCGGTTATGGCCCCGGCATACAAGCCGGGGTGATAGACAGTCAGCTCTTTCCGGTCGCACCAGTAAACCCTACCGGCAAAACCGGTCAGTGTTTTTGCCGGCTCAAGGTTTTGGGGTCCCAGGATGACGGCCGAAACCGGCACCTGCTTGTTTTCCAGCTCTTGAATTTTTGCCGCCAGGATGCCGGCGTGCCCCATCAGTTCCCGGGCAGAGCACTTCAGCCCGGAACCGGCGGCTTCGGCATAAACCATTATACCGCTGTAAGCTTCCTCCATTAACCAAGGCCACCCCCCGCTTTTGGACCATAGCCCAGCGACTGCAGGCGGTTCAATATTTCCTGGGCCATTTCTCCGACCGTTCCGGACATAATCGTTCCTTCCTTCACTACCGGGCGCGCTGGCAGCAGGCGGCCGGGTTTGGTGGGCGAAGCGTTCAAGCCGGTCTGTTCCGGGCTTAAGTTTAAGGCGGCCGCGTCCAGAAGCGTCACGGGTTTGCTCCGCGAGCGCACCATCTCCAGGAGGGTGGCCAGTCGCGGCCTGTTGATTCTTCTGGTTACCGATACGACAGCCGGCAGGGTTACCCGGTAGGAGATAAAAACCTCATCCAGCGAGGTTTTGACAGCCAGGTTTTTTTGATCTCGGAGGACAATTTCACAGGCGTTAGCCAGGTGCGGCAGCCCCAGCCACTCGCCGAGCTGGGCCGGAACGTGGGAAGTTCCGCTGTCCGTGGTCCTGTCCCCGGCCAGAACGAGGTCCGGGACGCCGATTGCACTTATCGCCCGTGCCAGGATGAGGGCGGTGATCAGGGTATCCGACCCGGCAAAGACCGGGTCGGATACAAGATAAACCTCGTCGGCGCCCATGGCCAGGGTCTCCTTCAGGGATTCCCCTGCTGAGGGGGGGGCTAGGCTGAATACTGTCACCCGGCCACCGGATTGTTCGCGTAATCTTAACCCGGTTTCCAGGGCGTTTTTATCCGGCGGGTTGATTACGGTCGCCAGCCCTGCCCTGATGACAGTCTTTTGTTCCGGGTCGTAAGTAAGCTTTGTTTTGGGATCCGGTACGGGCTTCACCACGACGTAGATGTTCACAAACGACCCCCTAGCGCAGGGTATTTGCCGCCACGACTATTTTCATGATATTCGAGGTGCCGGCCGAGGGCAAGGTGGTCATCGCATCCCGCAGGAGGCGCTCAGCCGGGTATTCCGCTAGCAAACCGTAGCCGCCCATCAGGTCAATTGTTCTTTTGGCCGCCCGTACTGCTGCTTCCGTGGCGAAGTACTTGGCCTGGGCCATTTCGCTGTCGCACCTTTGACCCCCATCTTTCAAGGTTACCGCCCGGTAGGTCAAAAGCTTCGCCGCTTCGTACTCGATAACCGTTTCGGCGACGGCGAACTGGATGGCCTGAATATTGGCCAGCGGCTTGCCGTAAATGATTCTCTCCCTGGCAAACCTGACCGATTCCTCAATTGCGGCGCGCAGGAGGCCCAGGCTGATGGCCGACATCCCGGCCCGGCCGACTTCACTGATGATGGCGAGAGCGATCTTTTGCCCATGGCCTTCTTTGCCTAAAAGGGCATCTTCACTTATCCGGCAGTCTTTTAAAACCAGTTCCCCGGTCACCGAGCCGTGCATACCCGTCTTGTTTTCCTCCCGCCCCGGGGCAAAGCCGGGCGTCCCCTTTTCAACGATAAAGGCGGAAAGAGACGGCCTTCCCTTCTCATCCTGGCCGGTTCTGGCTGTTATCACCACGACGTCGGCAATGTGGGAGTTGGTGATAAAACACTTGCGGCCGTCCAGCACCCATGAACCGTCTTCCCGGGTGGCGGTCGTCTGATGTCCGGTCACATCCGAGCCGCCACCCGGTTCGGTTACGGCCAACCCCCCGATCAGGTTGCCCGAGGAAAGACCCGGCAAATATTTTTGTTTCTGGGCCTCGGAACCGAACTGTAGAATCGAGGCCACTCCGAGGTGATGCGTCATCAGGGTCATTGCTATGCCGGCACTGCACCTGGCCATTTCCTCCAGGACAATGGCCCTCTCAACATAGCCGAGACCGGTGCCGCCGTATTCCTGCGGTACAAATACTCCGTTGAAGCCGGATCCGGCCATTTTTTTCAGGATTTCCACCGGGCAATAGTTTTTTTCGTCCACTTCCCGGGCCAGCGGCAGGACCTCCTCTACGGCAAAATCCTGAGCAAGCTTGCAAGTCATTTCCTGTTCCCCGGTAAATCTGAATTCCATCGTTAAACACCTTCCGTCTCATTTCTTTGGATCAATTAAATCCTCTTCAATGCCGGCCAGTTTTGCCGCGTAGGCTACGTTTTCCTCCCAATGCGTTCTGGCACTTACCACCAGTTTCGCCCCGTCGGGAGAGCCGCCGCCGTGCATGCACCCGGGCACTCCCGCGCCAAGGGTCAGCCATTCAATAAGGCGTGCCGCCCTAGCCCTGGTTTCGCCCGTTCCCTGACCGGCAGTCAGGTATTTTTCGAGCAGGGGGCCATAAACGGTGTTCTTGATATCCCGGTAAGAGGGTAAACAGCCGGTTTCCGCGATCCCACCGCCTATTTCCTGGCACAGCCGCTTCGTTTCGTAGGGCAGGGTGGCTACCTGGACCTTGTTCGTGTGGGCCAGGAGCGGATCGGCAAACCAGACTCCCGACGGGTGCCGCTCGCCCACCGAGATGGCGCCGACACCCAGGCCGAAAGTGGTCTCGTTGTTGACGGCCATCTGTACCAGTTTGTCGCTAAAGGTTCTTGTGCCCAGCCCGTTGGCCCTGGCCAGGATTATGGCCGCCCCAGCCATTACGTCCCCCTGACCGGCGACACAGGCGCCGATACAGGCCCGGTAGTTGGCCGTAAAATATTCGATCACCTTTTTGGTGTACGCATATTCCCGGCACATGAACACCCTTTCCCATGGCACGAAAAGATCCTCAAATAAGAGGTAGGCCTGGGTGATTCCCGTCTTTAGGGTGTCAAAGCTTTCTTCGTCTTCGTATTCCCGCCCGTCGCCGGGCCTTCTGGCCTCAATCACCGTCAGGCCGGGGTTGTCCCGCGGGATTACAAACGACAGGGCCCAGTCCCGGTCTTCCTCCCGGTAGGCGCTGCCCGGTAACACGAACACTTCCTGGGCGGCGGCAACACCGGCAATCATGACCTTCGCCCCCCTGACCACGATGCCTTCCTCGTTCTGGTCGACCACCCGCACGGAAGAGTCGGGATCGGGTTGTTTCGAGGGGTTCAAGGTCCGGTTTCCCTTGGCGTCGGTTAGTGCCCCAGCCACCAAAAGTCCTTTTTTTTCGGTTGTCAGCAGCCACTGTTTCAGCCGTTCGTGGTAACCGGTGCCGGTCTGGTCATCCATCTCGGCGGTAACTGCCCACATTACGTTGAAGGCGTTCCAGCCGACACAGAGGGCGCCGGTGCAGGTTCCCGTCAGACGGTACATTTGCCGCTTCAGCCGGGCGTTGTAGATCAAGTCCCCGGCACAGGTCATCAGGGAGTTGAAGCGTAAAATGCGCTCCCCGCTCAGACTGGAGACGGTGGTAAAGAGGTCTTCCAGTACGGGTGCGGCGGCAGCATCAAAGGCCCGGGCGTGGCTTTCCACCACTCTCCTGGTGGCGGGGTGGACGGTAACGTCCGTGATCAATTGGCCGAATTTATAGATATTCGGTTTCAAGGCACGCAAAGCCTCAATGTACTCCGGCCTGGTCCTTAGGTTCACTGGCTTTGATCCCCTCTCAAATCCCTGACTCTTTTGGCTTTATGGGTAACCCGTGGCAGACTGCCGGGAACCAGTATCTTTACCCGGGGTTTGATGCCCAAACACGAGTGACACTCAATCGTCAATTTTTCCCCCAGGGCATTGCAGTCACCGGAAAAACCGCTGGCGTGTTCCGCTTCGACTGTGATTTGTGCCAGGTGTTTCTCCTCGCTGACAACGATTTGAAACTCCCCGCCCAAATCCTGATTCCGGCGCACGATGGTTTCAATGTCGCTGGGAAAAACATTGACCCCCTTGATGATCAACATATCGTCCAGGCGGCCATGTATGGCGTGGAGACGCAGATGGGTCCGGCCGCAGCGGCAGGTTTCGCGGGTGCAGGAAACTATGTCCCCGGTCCGGAATCGGATCAGGGGCCGGGCCTTCTTTTTCAGGGAGGTAAGCCACAGTTCGCCCCGTTCACCATCTGCGACCTCTTCCCCAGTGGCTGGGTCGACAATCTCGACCAGGATATGGTCCTCAGCCCAGTGCAGGCCTTGCTTTTCCACACATTCACCGGCACAGGCCCCGAAAATGTCGGAAAGGCCGTAATAGTCGTAAAGTTTGGCGCCCCACAAAGCCTCGATCCGTTCCCTGGTTTCCGGAATGGAGCCGCCGGGCTCACCGGCGACAAAAATCTTGCGGACGGAGAGTTCCTTGGCCGGATCAATGTTCAATTCCCTGGCAACTTCCCCCAGATACCAGGCGAAGGAAGGGGTGGTCCAGGTGATGGTGGGCTGCCAGGCTTTGAAGATGGCCAACAGGCGTTCCGCCGGTACGGTACCGGCCCAGATGGTGAGCGCCCCTACCTTCTGGGCGCCGATCACGTCCGGGCCGCCCACGAACAGGGTGAATTGCAAGGCGTGGCAATAACGGTCGCAGGGACGCATGCCGGAGGACCAGAAAAGGCGTGCTTCGTAATCCTGCCATTCTTCAAAATCCCTGGCCGTGAAGGGAGATGCGGTGGGTACGCCGGTGGAGCCGCTGGAAGCGGAGATATAGACGATCTCTTCTTCGGAAGCACAGGTAATGTCCCCGAATGGTGGTACTTCTTCCTGGCGGACGCGCAGAACCTTTTTGTCGATGGTTGGGAAGCGTTTTAAATCTTCGAGGTTCTTAAGACTATCCGGTTTGACACCTGCGGCATCGAAACTCTGACGATAATAAGGCGAGCGTTGGTAGGCGTACTGCATGGTATCCCGGAGTAAGGCCAGCTGTAGTTTATTCAGCTCATTCCGGGGCATGGTCTCCAGGGACTCGTCCCAATAACGAGGATAGCCATCATTAGATGTCGCCATTTTTTTAACCTCCCTAAAAGCGGTTTTAGCCACAGAGTTATTCAGACCGGACATTAGGCTGTCATGGACAAATGTTTCGACATCGGCGTAGATGCTACGGCACCTCCCAGACCTACACAGACAGTCATTCTATACCCACTGGTGACTCGATTTTCCGAACTCACGTCCCTAACGGGCGCACCCCAAAAGGGCGACCTTTTATTGTCCAGCCGCCCTTTTTATTAAAGAAAGAGGAAACGTCTTTTCAGTGTCGGATTCCCTTAATTCTTCTTAAAAGCACCTACCGAAAGAACCTCCCTCCCAGTCACCGAATTGATTACGCAGGCGGCCGACAGATACCAAGCCGCCAACGCCAACACGATGCCCGCATAGCCCGCCACATGAACGGCCGCTTCACTACCTGTAAAAGCGCCAATCATCAAGGGAATCAGAGTGATCAGCAAAAGGATGAAAAGGATGGACATGAGAACCCCCACCCTGAAACTGGCTATTGTCATGTAAATCGAAAAGATAGTCCATGCCAGCAGTACCAACCCAAGAGCAACATTGCCATAGTTACCGAAATTAAGTATTTTAGCACCTTCAAACAGAAACATCAGAGCAAAGGCGATCCAAAAAGAACCAAATGAAGTAAAGACCGTGGCTCCGAAGGTATTGCCCTTCTTAATTTCCCACATTCCGCCCAGCAACTGCGCAAATCCACCATAAACAAGCGCCAGCGGGATAAAAACACCCATTACACTAGGCGAAACCAGACCGGCATTGACCACACTCAGGACAAAAGTGGTCAATGCAAAACCACCGGCTGCAAAGCCAGCCGGATCACCAATTCCCGGTTCCCTTATTTCGTAGACTTTGTTCCCTTCCACCATTAAACCTCCTTCGAAATGCAGAGTATTATCCCGGCAGTTTTTTTGGCTAATCCTTCGGTAAACCACTGGCGCCATATCACTAAGGCGTCAGAACTCACTTGGGTCATTGGATGCTTAAAACAGCTAGGCTTCCGGGTTGGTAGATCCTGGGGTTGTTGCTTAGCAGGTAGCCATTCCCCCTCTTTTTGGGTGAAAAACAAGTCAGAAGTGCTCGGTTTGGAGAAGCGATGTGTTATATTTAGGACTATATATGGACAGGATAGTCCCGATTATGACTGAGAATAAATCGTTACGGCTGGCGACAGCGCATTGCGGCTAACCACCTTAGTTAATTATTTAGACCGGCTCAAGTCCTGGACCCTAAAATCCAACCGAGTTTTGATGGCGTAAGTACATCAACACTCAACCTTATGAGAATAGCGTAATACATCCCTCCTCGCTTAAACTATTTACCTAAAGGCGAGTGTCTTAAGCCTAGCGGTTGAAAATAAACTGGTAAACTCCATCTTTCATGCAATCCCCCTCTCTGCCCAACCCCCTTTCAGAATAAAATACGATTCCGGTGCGAAAACCTCAGTCAACAAGTATCACGCATATAAGACTAACCTCGCCAGCATTTTCACCGACCGAAGACAGAAAATTCACTCATCAAGCAACTAACATGGTTTTATTTATAATTGATCGAGCCCCAAAACGCAATAACATTTTTCTAAGCGGTCGGGAGATTGGTGTAAGCGGTCGGGAGATTGGTGTAAATTGCCATTTGTGTTCCAGCTCACTAGTCCGTCGGCCCGGTGTCCGTCTGGAGCTTTGACACCGCCTTGCCCCTATAGGAGTCCTGTGATTTTCTCCGGAAAAGTCTTAAAATCTACTGCGTCAAAATTCGCTTGTCCCCCTGTGTTGCAGCAATAATTACGGCTGGGCTGGAGGTGTACACTCCTGCGATGAAACGGGTAGGAATAACGGTTAGCAACCCAGCCCCGCCTCCCAGAGGAGATGGACAAAACCGCGAAAGTTTTGGGTGAGCAGGAGTTCATAGAATTCCCTATGCGAAAGAATTCGGTTGGGCGCCTCTTACAGGGTGTTCCATGAATTCTCGATTGCTTAATAGACGTGCCTAATCCCAGTTCCGACTTCAGTGCGCTTGGGATTTTAAGAAACAGATGTTTGCAAGGGTTGTTGAGCCCCTCCCAGCGCTGTTCGGGGGTTTGCCTTGGCGTGTGGTCGGGTAGCCGCCGGGATGGCGCGGGTGGACACCCTTCGACGGGGTACATATACTATGAAGCGGCCCATCCCCTCACTGGGCAATGGTGATTGGGCCATTTCTTCTTCTAAAGTATGTAAGGAGGTGGATTGGGAATGCAAAGGCTGTGGAGATAGCGAATTCAATTTCTGCTGGTTCGCCGCAGCTTGGATCCGATCGCGCAGCGAGTCCTTCCGGACAAGACGGCGGTCAGCCAGTGGTAGACCTGCGCTAACGACCCCCGTCACGGCAGGTTTGGCAGGAGTTTCTTTGGGCGTATTGAACTTAACGCCTCACTACGTTCGGCGACTTTTTAGCCAAAGTTCCTGTCGTTCCATGTTCAGCCACCACATATAGTTTATGTCATTTCTGGAAGACAGAAAAAAGAAAATTCCTAGTGTATCAAGTTAGTATCCCTACGATTCATAAAGATCATGGTTCTACAAGCAAACATTTCCAACATTTTTCGACAGAAACGAGGGGATCCGTGTATCCCCCCAATGAATTGAGGGGGATTACAGCCCCTCGCGCTCCCCCTGTTCCCTAAATCTAACGCCCGGGTAGCCAAAGTGGCGCAATCAGTCATGAGTTCATAGTCCGTGGCACGAAGCTAGACGAGAGACAAACCTTCCGGAACCCCCGGTGCCTCCCCAGGTATTTTGCTCTTGACGGGGTAGGCATCCCGTGCTAGAATACCGGCAATAGAGTAACCTGCGATGGGGTTCGCGTGAAACACCGCTTGGCGGTTGATAACCCCTACCGTATACCGGTAGGGGTTATTTGTGTCCGCAAAAGGGAGTGCAATATTACGGAATATTTAAAACACACCATTTGGGAAGCATTAAGCAATAAAGGCTGCCCAATTTGTCAGGTGATAAAGGAGCGGGAAGAAAAGTCCTTTTGGTGGTTTATTAATGAGAACTATCATGAGCCGTCAGTATTGACCGAGTTTATGGATAACTCTTTTCTATGCGATTACCATGCCGGCATCCTCGCCAACGGTGATCATGGCTCCCTATCCTTCACCTTTCAATTCCTGGTCCAGGGTGATATTAACAAACTGAATGAGCTAAGCATGGTCTTGACAAAGGATGGGATTTCTGATAAGCGGCAAAAGGCAATTAACCCTCTATCAAACTACCTCTTACGAAACAAGAAATCAAAACACAGTTTGCTCATCGATGATCTTCTTAAAGGTTACCTTTCATGTAGATTCTGCAAACTAAACGAGAATGCTTCCAAGTATGTCGAGGAGTTGTTCGCCGAAATAGTACGGGACGATGTCGGTTTCAAGGAGCACTATCTAAAATCGGATGGATTATGCAGAAGACACTTTATCGAGGTCCTCAAGCTAAGTGAGGATAAAGCGTCGGATTTTTTGCTAGATGATATGGTACACCGGCTTAATAAGATGAAAGACAGTTTTGATCTGTATTTCCACAAGCTCGACTACCGCTTTTCCGGCGAGCCCAGAGGCGAAGAACAAAACACCTGGCTGAGAGCTTTGAAATACTATTCTAGTAGTAAAAATAATGGTAATGATTCGTAATATTAAATGGTTAGAACAGGCTTCGGCGCGCTGCCTGTTCGCCTAGCGGCTGTATTGGCCCTGTTATCAAGCCAGGGACTTGTTGTCCAGCGGCAATAATGACCCCAATATTCTTATCAGGCAAGAGGTAGAAAGAGTAGCCGGCCGCTATGAATGAATCAAGGTAAAATTAAGATACCGCCGCCTGATAGGCGGCGGTATCTAGCTATCACACTACATTAACGGTGGCGACTGGGGTATCTGCCAGGAAGGACCGCCCGTATACTGCCACGGGGCCATTGTCTGCCACGGATTCTGATACGTGTACGGCCCAGCCGTAAGTCCCGTCATCCGGGCATTTTGAATGGCACTGGCAACCTCGTTGATACGGCTCTGTATCTTGCTCATCATGAAGGAGGCACGTTCAAAGTGAGTCGTAATGGCATAGTTCAGCATCTGGGTGGAGTTGCTGACCTGGCTCGCGAGGTTCCTGGCGTTCTGAGCCGCCGCCAGAGTGCCCTGCGCATTACCTGCCTGGGCGGCACCGATAATCTCGTTGCAGGCCGCAAGCAGCGACTGGGAAGTGGTCATAGCGCGGTTTGATTCGCTCATGACCATCTGGGCGTGTTGGACGGCGCATCTAATAAAGGGGTTCTCCTCTTGAAAGATTTTGTCACTCCCATCTCATATTATTTAACCTCTATTAGTTTTGCAGTTTTCAACTAAAACTATGCAATAAATATCTTGTCAAATTGCCTGCAATTGGTCCTAATAGTGAAAGGTCACTAACTATACCAGCGTTATCGGCTTTGAAATAAGTACTACAGGTAATTACTACTGTCACTGCAAAGAAAATGGGAGAAAAAAGCCTGAAATATTACAGCACAACCTACAATAAGACAATTCAGGCCCAATGCCGTAATTTCAGGTTTGCAAGGCTTATATTTCTTAGGATAGCTCTTTTGATTACAGCCATACTAATAACGTAAAATCTGATTTAGAGGTGATAACAATAGCTAAATTCGTGGATGACAACCGCCTTTTGCCGCAGGAAATGCTAGATCACTTCAAATATGAAGTGGCCGGTGAACTGGGTATTACCCCTCAGATCCAGAATGGTGACTGGGGCGGGCTCACCGCGCGGGACTGCGGCCGGGTGGGCGGCCGTATCGGCGGCCGGATGGTCAAGGTGATGATCCGGCGGATGGAAGAGACTATGAGCGAAAGCGGCCAGGGGCTAACTTAGCCCTTGCCGTTCTCCATGTCCCGGAGGGCGTCCAGCAGGTGGTAGTCGGTGAGATCGCACTGCAGGGGGGTTATGGAAACGAAGTGGTTGTTCACCGCTGCCATATCGGTGCCCGGCCCGTTGTCGGTTTCCTCAACTTCCCCGGCCATCCAGTAGTAGTCCCGGCCGCGGGGGTCGGTACGCCGGTGAAACACGTTGACGTAGCGGCGCTGGCCGAGCCGGGTCATCTTGATCCCCTGCGGCTGACCCGGCGGCACGTTGATATTCAACATGGTGCACGCCGGGAGGCTCATCTCCTGCACACGGGGTAAAAACTCCCGCATAAAGGCCGCCGCAGGCTGGAAGTCGGGGTCGCGGTAGGTGGCCAGGGAAACGGCCATAGCCGTAATCCCGTTGATCATACCTTCGAAGGCCGCCGAAACGGTGCCGGAGTATAGGACGTCGGTGCCCAGGTTGGGGCCCAGGTTGATGCCGGAGATCACCAGGTCCGGAGGCTGGGGCAGAAAGGCCTCCAGAGCGAGTTTGACACAGTCCGCCGGCGTTCCGTCCACCGCCCAGCCGCGGCTTTTCTCCCCCCAGACATACTCCCTGACCCGCAGGGGACGGTGGACGGTGATGCCGTGACCGGCGGCGCTGCGTTCCCGGTCCGGCGCCGCTACATATACTTCCCAGCCCATCTCCTCGAGGGCCCGGCGCAACGTGACGATCCCCGCCGCCTCGATGCCGTCGTCATTGGCTACCAGTACGCGCATGCGGATCTCCTTTAAAACTCGTAGATGGTGATGTCCATGGTACCCTGGTCGTTCTTGGAGAGGCCGAACATAACGTGTCTCTCCTTCAACGTCTTATTTAAAAAATCAACCACTTTATACATCTCGTCGCAGGGCTGAAAGGACTTGACGGCAATCAGCCGCAGTCCCTTTTCGGTGTCTTCGTTCACCGCACCGCCCCCCCGTTGATCAGAGAAAAGGCCTCCATGCGTGTGGCCTCGTTTTTCTGGAAAACGCCGCGCACGGCTGAGGTAACCGTTCGGGAACCCGGCTTCTGAACGCCCCGCATGGTCATGCACATATGCTCGGCTTCCATCACCACCAGCACGCCCAATGGGGAGAGCTTACGCATTATCGTATCGGCGATCTGGGTGGTCAACCGTTCCTGGAGCTGGGGCCGCCGGGCATACCCGTCCACCACGCGGGCCAGCTTGGAAAGCCCCGTCACCCTTCCGCGGCGCGGGATGTAAGCCACGTGGACCATGCCGTAAAACGGCAACAAATGGTGTTCACACATGGAGAAAACGGGGATATCCTTGACTACGACCATCTCTTCGTGCTGCTCGGCAAAATGTTTATCCAGGTGGATCTCGGGTTCCTCGCAGAGGCCGCAAAAGATTTCGTCATACATGCGGGCCACCCGCGCCGGTGTGTCCACCAATCCTTCCCTTTCCGGATCCTCCCCTATCGCTTCCAGAATCATCCGTACCGCCTTCTCTATCTTTGGCCGGTCTACCAAAACTTTTCCTCCCCTCACAACTGTCCCATCAGGTGATGCGTCTGGGGAATGACTCTGACGTCCTGTATTCTCGCCAGAGCACGCCACTGAAAAGCCAGAGCACAAGCCGGATCCACCGGGGGTACCCCCCTGCCGGGCGTCACCGGCTGCAGCACCAGTACCGCGTCGGGGCACTCCTGGGCCACCAGGTCCACCAGGTGGTCTATTTCATCCTCCCCGGTATGGCCGCTGATAACCGCCTTGACAAATAATTTCTTTTCCCGTGCCAGCTTGAGAAAACCCCGGTGTTCATCCCAGAGGACACCGGTACCGCTGGTTTGGGGAAGCTTTACGTCGGCTGCGATATAGTCCACCAGGTCCAGCACCCCGGCCAGCCGGTCCGGTAAAGTGCCGTTCGTCTCGAGGTAGATGCCGTGCCGGGTCCCGGCTACCAGAGGTACAAATTCCCGCAAAAAGTCGGTATGCAGGAGGGGCTCCCCGCCGGTCAGGACAAGGGAGTGATAGCCCGCCAGACCGAAGGCGTTAGTCACCCGGGCCGCCTCGTGCGCCGGTACCGGGTTTTGTACCACGGCAAAATCCCGCCGGCCGGGCGTCCTTTCCACCCGGGCCAGGGGAACCTCCGCCACCGCAGTGTCGCAGTACCGGCAGGCCAGGTTGCAAAGAGCGAAGCGCACAAACACCTGCCGGCAACCCACCAGGGGGCCCTCGCCCTGCACCGAGGCAAAGACCTCGATCAGGGACGTCGCCGCTGTCAACCGACCCCCCTGACCTTGCAACGGGCCAGGTGTACCCCTTCCATCTCCCGGGCGTAAGCCTGCATAACGGCGGTGGCTATTTCCTCCCAGGCCGCAGCGAGGCCCAGATCCGCCAAACCGGCCGCCGGCACCGGGGCATTCCCGGGGTGGATGTTCACGCCGGTATGAATAACGACGGAGACCGGCGTGATGGTGGCGATGGAAACGGAGAGCTTACGATCCCCATGGAACAGGTCGTCGCCGGAGCGCCGTAGGACGAAGCCCCGCCGCAGAAGCTCCTCGCCGATGAGCACGACCAGCAGCCGCTGGCGCAAGACCGCTTTTTCCAGATCGTTTTCGAAGTGCTCCACCATGAAATGCAGCATGTCCTCGCTGAAAATAGGGGAGCCCGCCCGGACATCGGCCTGGTCCACCATGGATGTCAAATCGACCCGGCAAAGGCCGCGGAAGGCCACAATGGCGTCACCGGCCACACCCAGTTGGTGAAAGATCCACAACGGCGACAACTGGCTGCCGTCGTAGACCATGGGCTCCCGCCAAAGATGCTGGTGCACTAAACCGCCCCCTCTCCGTCTGCCTGCCGGATGGCCCGCGCAAAGCGCAGGCAGCTTTCACAGCGGCCACAGGGTCGGTCGCCGCCGTGATAACAACTCCAAACCCACTGCCAGGGCACCCCCAGCCGCCGGCCCAATTGGACTATCTCCACCTTGTTCAACCGCTGGGTGAAGCTGAGAACTTTCACCTGGTTGGCGGTGGAAAAAGCCAGCGCCCCATTGGCCGCCGCCACAAATTCCTGGCTGTTGTCGGGAAAGGTGACTGCTTCCTCGCGGTTAAACCCGGTGATAATCAAGCCGGCGCCCAGACTTTCGGCAAAGCAGGCCGCCACGTTGAGGAAGAGCCCGTTCCGGTTGGGTACCCAGACCGCGCTCGCGGTAGCCCGGGCCTGGACAAGATCGTCCAGCAGATCCGCTGCCGGCTCGGGCACCTCCCCCCGCACCAGGGCGGTACCGGTTATTTCCGCCAGAAACGGCAGATCGATGACCCGGTGTGGAATACCCCAGTGAGCTGCCAGCCCGCTGGCCGCCTCGCATTCCCGGCGGGCCGCCTTCTGCCCGTAGTCGAAAGTCAGCGCGAGCACAACCTCGGTTTCCAGGAGCCCCTGGGCCAGGGCCACCGTGGAGTCAAGGCCGCCGGACAACAGGGCAACGCTTTTCAAAAAGAACCACTCTCCCGGTAGAAGGCAAAATTATCCGGCGACTCCCCAACCTCGACCTCCAGCACCGCCGCCTCCGGCGGCAGCCGGTCGACCATCTCCCGGTAGATGTGCCGGGCAAGGTTCTCGGCCGTGGGCGCCTGCCCGCCGGCAAAGGCCGGCAGGTCGTTGAGATGACGGTGGTCCAGGGAGTCCAGCACCCGGGCCAGCGCACCCTTCAAGTCGTGAAAGTCCAGCAGCATGCCGCTCTGATTCAGGGTTTCGCCACCTACCTTGACGCTCACGTGCCAGGTATGACCGTGCAACCGGGCGCAGGCTCCGGCATGGCCGTGTAGAACGTGCGAAGCGGCGAAGCGGCTGCAGACCTTCAACGCGTACATAAATCGTCTCCTTATCTACCGGCCGGACGCCATAAGGGTCTTCCCCCGGAACTGCCGGCCGTGATGCCGTCAGGCTCCGGCATACTTCCGCCATATCCGGCGGATGCTGGCCTTGCCCCAACCCACGGATACATAGTTGCTCCCACCGTAAACCGTCTCCACCAGTTTGGCCGCAATGTCCCGGCGGCTCTCGGCCAGGCCGAAGATGGGCGAAGAGAAGGAATAAAAAAGCCGTGCCAGGCGCCCCGCCACCACCAGTTCCCGGCGGATATCTTCATCAACCATTTGTTGATACAATGACGTGACCTGCGAGGGTTCTCCCCCTGCCAAAAGCGCCCGGGCCGCCAGACGTGCGCTCCAGAGAGCGTAATAAATCCCCTCGCCCGACAGCGGATCGACCAGGGCCGCGGCGTCACCCAGCAGCAGGACCCGGTCCCGCGCCACCGGCCGGTGCCGGTGACCGTCGGCCGGCAGAACGTGTCCGGCCGCGTAAAGCACGCGGGCATCCCCCAGCCCGTAATCAGCCAAAAAACGGGTCAGACTACCCCGCACATCGGTCTGGCGACTGAAGCTGCCCACGCCTACCGAAAGCTGGCGGCGCTTGGGAAAGATCCAGCCGTAGCCGCCGGGGCAAGCCCCCGCGTCAATCAGCATACTGCCCCGGAACCGCTCCAGATCCGCCGCTGTGGCGGCCAGCTCCGCAGCCATGGTCACCCCGGAATGCCGATCGCCATATAGGCCCGTTCGGCGGGCCGTGAAACTGTTAACCCCGTCGGCACAGGCCAGGTAGGCACCCTGAAAAATCTCGCCTCCAGCCTGAACCGAAACTCCGCCGGCCTCTACCTCCACCCCGGTAACCGGGCAACCCACCCGCAACTCGGCCCCCAGCCGGGCCGCCCGGCGGGCCAGCAGCATGTCCAGATCCTCCCGCAAGAGCAGGTAGGCCACCGGTTCGGTGCTTTGCACGCCAATGTGCCGCTCGCGGCCGAAGTGGAAATCAACCCGGTAAGCCGTATCCTGCACCACTTCCTGCCAGGGAAAGTCGAGGAAGGCGGCCGCCTTACGGGCCACTCCCCCACCACACGGTTTGAAGCGGGGATACCGGCATTTTTCCAGTAACAGAACCTTCATCCCCGCCTGCGCAAGAGCACCGGCCACCGTGGACCCCGCCGGTCCGCCTCCGGCCACTATGCAGTCGTACGTCAAAGAGCTTTTCCCTCCCGGATCAGGCAGATACGCTGTAACCGGCGTCTTCCACCGCCTTGACCATCAGATCCCTGGTAGCCACCGCGGGATCGTAGTCGACGGAGGCCTTCTTGGCCGCCAGATCCACTGCAGCGTGGCTCACGCCCGGAACCTTGGACAGGGCCTTCTCCACCGCCATTTTGCAGTGGTTACAGCTCATTCCTTCCACGTTTAGAACGATTTGGGCCATAGTTCACCCCCCTCTCCCGCCCGTCGCGCTCTGTTCAACATAATATCACGCCCTGAGCCGCCGGACAACCTCTCCGGCTTTTCCCTGCAGATCCCGTACATACTAAAGACCAGATGGGAATAAAATGTTAAAAAAATGGGAGGTGCCACCAATGGCCAAACTGGACCCGGTAGCCGGGACCTTCAATTCCGGGGCTGTCCTGCGGGGAACTCTTACTTCCCTGGCTCTGACGTTCGTACTGAGCCTGGCCGGAGGCATGGTCTACTTCTTTACTTCCTTGCCGGAACAAACCATGCCCTTTTTGTCGGCCGGCGTCATCCTCCTTTCCGCCACCGCCGGCGCCTTCGTAGCGTCGCGGCGGGCTGGCGGGAAAGGCCTCTATCACGGCCTGGCCGTGGGACTGGCCACCTTTGTCCTTCTCTGGGTGGCGGCCCTGTTCCTCAGCCCGGCCGAAGCCAGCCTGCAGGGCATCCTGGAAAAACTGTCCCTTTCCGTATTGGGAGGACTAGTGGGCGGTTTTGCGGGAGTCACCTTCCTCCCCTGAGGGAAAGGCTTGTCCACGGGGGGGGAGCAACCTCCCCCCCCTTTCCCGGACCAACCTGTCCTCTCCCGGCCCCCGGGATTGGACAGGCCAGGCGAGGCCTACTTTATAAACTTGCCCAAAATGGCCTTCAGGAAATAAGGCAGTCGGAAATAGTACACCCGCATCCGGCTCACCCCGCCCCAATAATATTTTCCCTATTATCCTATGGCGGAGCGGGGCGAAATGTGCCCGGAAACAGCCGGGGACAGGCCAATTTTCCCCTAAAATTTCGGTACCCGGATCCGGCTGACCATCAGGAGGGCCAAAACGGCCAGCACAGCCGCCGAAACCCCGGGTGGAACGGACAGCCCCAGCCACCCGGACAAGAGCCAGAACCCGGCGGCGATGCCCCCGGCAGCCGTGGTAGGCAAGCCCTCGAAATGGCCGGGCGGGCTCCCCATGTTGAAGCGGGCCAGCCTTAGCGCCCCTCCCAACACCATCATTACTACGGCCGCCAGGCCTGGTACCCCGAGGCCGGCGAGACCGCCGGCGTAGAAGAGCAAGGCCGGGGCGACGCAAAAAGAAACAAGATCAGCCAGGGAATCCAGTTCCCGGCCGAAATCACTCGAAATGTGCAGAAGACGCGCCACCTTGCCGTCCAGGCCGTCCAGAACCACAGCCGCCAAAATAAGGTAGGCCGCCAGGGCGTACCGTCCCTGCTCCACTCCCGCCAACGCCAGCACCCCGGCCACCAGGTTGCCTCCAGTGACCAGATTGGGTACAAAATCATAGCGCATCCGGTAATCTCCCTACCACGGTAACACCGCCCTTTACCTTTTGCCCGCGCTGCACCGTTAAAACGACGTGGCTGGGCAGGACCAATTCCGTGCATGACCCGAACTTGATCAGCCCGAAGAGCTGACCCTGCTGCAGGAAGTCACCGGGTTTGGCCCAGCAGACGATGCGCCGGGCCAGAAAACCGGTAATCTGGGTCACCAGAATCGGTCCGGCTGAGCTTTCGATACCCACAAGATTACGTTCGTTGACCTCTGAAGCGTGGCTTTTAAAGGCCGGTATGTACTTGCCCGGACGGTAATGACGCAAAAAAACCCTTCCCGTGACCGGGGAACGGTTCAGATGCACGTTGAATATGGACAGAAAAATGGACAGGCGCACGGCAGGACCGCCCATAAAGGGATCGTCGGCGACCGCCTTGATCTCCCTGATCACTCCGTCCGCCGGGGAAAGGATCTGACCCTCCGTCGCCGTGACCGCCCGCTTGGGATTACGGAAAAAGTAGGCTATGAAAAGGAAGAGGACCGCCGGGATAACCGCCAGCCACGGATAAAAATAGTAGGCCAAGGCTGTTGCTAACAAGAGGAAAACCAGGTAGGGCCAAGCCGATGGAACAATGGGAAATGATTCATTGGTCATCTGGCAGTTATTCCCTCCACCCCTGTTGAGCACAAACGCGAGATTATATTATCATTTTTCGACGGCCAACGCAAAGGAACGCCTATTTTCCAGAGGGTCCCGGTGCCCCGCTATCTCCGCCTCCCAGCCACTCCGCCACCTGGGACGCGCATGACGCAAGGTCGCCCTCCCGCAGTGGTACCGAGCCCGGCAGGGAAGCTAGAAATCGCCGCCCATACCGCCTCGTAACCAGTCGGTCGTCCAGTACCACGATCGACCCCCGGTCCGAGGTGCTGCGGATCAGGCGTCCAAAGCCCTGTTTAAACCTTATAACTGCCTGGGGCACGCTGAGGCGGGCAAACCCGTCCAGCCGGCGGCGGGCGAGCGCTTCCAGACGGGCCTCCTGAACCGGATCCCCTGGCGGCACAAAGGGCAGTTTCACTATTATGACCAGGCTGAGGGCTTCTCCCGGAATGTCGACCCCTTCCCAGAAGCTGGCCGCTCCGAACAGAACGGCTTTGGTCGCGGCTTGGAACTCCTCCAGCAGGCGGCTGCGGGAGCTGTCGATGCCGTGCCCCAGCAGACGGATGCCGTCCCCTTCCAGCGGTGATTTAACCATCCGGTAAGTGGCGCGCAGGCTCTGGTGAGACGTGAATAACACCATTGTCCGCCCGCCGGCGGCCCTGACCAGGCTCAGGATCGCCCCGGCCAGGGCTTCCTGGTAGCCCCGGCCCTCCCGCCCGGGCAAGCCGGTCGTCACGGCGAACAGAGCCTGGGTGCCGTAGTCGAAGGGGCTCTCGACCCGGCAAAGAGCGACCCGGTCCGGGGACAGCAGTGTCACACCGGTCCGTTCGGCGAAGTGGTCAAAACAACCGTTGACCGTCAGGGTAGCTGAGGTCAAAATTACCGGCCGCTCCGGGGCCAGGAGATTCTCCTGAAGGACCACGGCCACTTCTGCCGGGGCCGAGCGAAGCGCACAACCAGACCTTCCGGGCTCGGCCCAGTAGACCTGATTATCGTCTCCCGCCGCCCAAATTTGGGTGAGATCCGCCCCCGCCTGACGCCACTGGGCGATCAACCGGCCAAGGTCCACCGCCAGCGCGGCCCAGGCCTCCCCGCCTTCGGCCAGTCCCCCGGTCAGGCTGTCTAACCCGTCGGCAGTGTCCTGCCACAGACGGACCAACCTGCGGCACTCGTCGTCCAGCCCGGCCAAAGTCCCCTCGTACAGCCTGACAGACTGTCTCCCCTCCTGTCCCTCCGGCCAGAGGCTCTTGCCCAGGCGGTCGAAAAAGGCCAGGGTTTCCTTCCGGCTGTGGACCAGGCTGTTGCGACAGCGTTGCACGCCCGGTTGCCAGACAGCGGAAGCCAGGGCCGGCAACCCGGCCAGCCGCGAGAGCGCGCGTTCGGTGGCGCCGGCCACCATAAGCAGGCCCCACAGGGCCAGCCGGCGGCCCAGGAACTCGCTGGCACCGTCCTCCAGGTGGTGGGCTTCATCTACCACGAGGGCCCCGTATTCCGGTAAAACCCGGCCCCCGGCCAGGAGATCGCTAAAAAGGAGGGAGTGGTTAGCCACCAGGACGTCGGCGTCTTCCGCCGCCTGGCGGGCCAGGCTTACAAAACAGCCGGTGTTCCAATGGGGACAAAGGGGACCCGGGCAGCCGTCGCTGTCGGCCTGAATCCGGGCCCAAGCCTCAGCACCCCCCCCTTCCAAACCAAGTTCGGCCCGGTCCCCGGTAGCGGTAGTCAGGGACCAGACCAGCACGCGGGCGAAGAGGGCCGCCTCCGTTACCGTAACTTCCTCCCGGAGAACGTCCGACCAGCGCAACAGGCAAAGATAGTTTTGCCTGCCCTTGACCAGTGCGGCTGTAAACTCCAGGCCGGCGTCGCGGAGAAGAGGTAAGTCCTTGCTCACGAGTTGTTCCTGCAGGTTGATGGTATGAGTGGCCACCAGTACCCGGCGGCCGCCTTTCCCGGCCCAGAGTACCGCCGGCAGCAGATAGGCCAGGGACTTCCCGGTGCCGGTCGCCCCCTCCATGAGCAGGCACTGACCGCCGTTTAAGGCAGCGGCCACGGCCCGCACCATTTCTTCCTGCTGGGGGCGCCGCTGAAAACCGGCCAGCCGGCGGCCGACCTGGTCGCTCAGCTGCGCCAGGGCGGCCTGGGCATCGATTACCACGGCATCGGTTGTCTCCCGGCGCCGTTTGACCCGCCAGAGAGCCCCCTCGTTCGCAGCACGCCCCCGGATGGAGTTGTCCCGGAAGGTGGTGGCCGCCCGGTCGGCCAGTGCCGATACCGGACCGGCCCAGGGAGAATTACCGCGGCGCAGGAACTCCGCCAGTTGGTGCAGGATACCGGTTTCCAGTTCCGCCAGCCGCCGGCCCATGGCCGCCAGGACCAGGGCATAAAAAAGACTGCCGGAAGGTTCCCCGGACAGCTCCAATGCCCGGGCTAATTCCCCGGGTCGAAAGGGCACCGTGGGCAACACGACCCCGGCCAATTCGGCCAAATCGGCTACCGGTTCCGCAGCGGAGAAAACACCCCGCCACGACTGGGACTTGCCCGGCTGTGCCGCTACGGGGATATGCCTGTCCAGAAACCCGGTCACCGGTGAATCGCCCGGCCCCTCCATCTCGCTTACCGCCAGGCGGAAGGTTTGACGGGGCTGGCCGTCTTCCACGCAGGTCAGATCAAGCACGGCGCTATCCGTCACCCCCGGAGCAACAACGACGAACGCTCCGGGGAGGAACAATGGGCTCAAACCTGCTCGCTCCGGTCGCGCTCCAAGACCTGCCCCGCCCCGGCCCGCCGACCCAACTCTTTTTCCATCCTGCGGTTTTCGGCCTTCAACTTGCCTGCCCGCACCGAGACTTTGAGCGTGGCGGTGAGCCAGAACAGCGAAGCTATCCCGGCGCCCACGATTACAGATCCGATGACTACCCAGGCCAGGGACAGTGCTTGGCTATGCCAGCCGAAGAAGCCGAGGGTGACCAACTGGGCGTTCTGGGCCGCCAGGACCGCCGCAGCGGCCACCAGCAACAAAACGAGCACGAAAACGCTGCGCATGATCCAACCCCTTCCGCTCAACAAAACCAATGGCAGCCCCCTCAGGCCGGACTCCCGTCGTCCGTGTGGCCCGCCACCCTGGCCAGGATAGCGGCTGCTGCGGTATACGGGTCCACCTGCCGGGCCGCCACCCGCTCCAGCAACTCTTTTACGCCGCCCGGCAAAGCAAGTTGACGGTTGACCAGGCACTGCCAGCGATAATTGACTATTTCCAGTACTTCGGCTTTGAGCCTTTCCCTGCGCGTCAAATCCAACAGCCCGGACGAACTCTTATACTGGCGGTGGCGGTCGATCGTTTCCGCCAGTTCCGCCACGCCCTGCCCCGTTTCGGCGGAGACCAGCACCACCGGCGGGCGCCAATCCGCCCGGCGCTGGTTCAAATCCAGCATCATGTTCACTTCCATGGCCAGACGCTCGGCTCCCGGCAGGTCGCACTTGTTGACGGCAAAAACGTCGGCAATTTCCATGATGCCCGCCTTGATGGTCTGGATGCCGTCCCCGGCCCCGGGCGTCAGCACCACAACCACCGTGTCGGCCACGTTCATGATATCCAGCTCCGCCTGGCCCACGCCTACCGTTTCCACCAACACCAGGCCGAAGCCGAAGGCATCCATGGTCCGGACCACATCCTTGGTACTCCTGGCCAGCCCCCCCAGGCTGCCCCGGCTGCCCATGCTCCGGATAAACACATCCTGATCCACGGCATGCTCCTGCATCCGGATCCGGTCACCCAGGATGGCCCCGCCGGTAAAAGGACTGCTGGGGTCCACCGCCACGACACCCACGCGCTGACCGCCGGCCCGCCATACGCCGGTCAGCCTGTCGGCCAGGGAACTCTTGCCGGCCCCGGGAGAACCAGTCAGGCCCAGTATATAACCCTGCCCGGTCCGTTGGGAGACGGCGACCAGGAGCTCTTCCCGGCCCTCATCGCTATTTTCGATGACCGATATCGCCCTGGCCAGGGCCCTCTGATCTCCCGCCCAAAAACGCTGTAAAAGGTTTTCCATTTCCTCATCCCTTAGAACATATCTCAATAGTATTCTGTCTAGATTAAGAATTTCTTGCCCATGCTCCCATTTCCCTGCCCGGCAAGAAAAAACCCGTCCCTTTCGGGACGGGTAAGGCCGGTTCTCAGAAGTACTGCCGCATCGACTCGCGCAAGGCATCGGCGCGCCAGAGGGATTGCCGCTGCGGGGTTAGATAGGCGACACGCCGCGGCGTCCTTTCCTTTTCCAAATAAGCGGACAGAGCCGCCCCAATGGCCGCCATCATCACGGGGTCCGGCAGCGCCGCGGGGGTACTGTTTTCCATTAGAAAACGATGCACGAAGTCGGTCTGGTATGCACCGGCCCGGAACCGCGGGTTATGCAGGATCCGCAAATGAAAAGGTATGGTCGTATCGATCCCTTCGATCCGGAACTCCGCCAGGGCCCGGCTCATCCTCTCCAATGCCTCTTCCCGGTTCTGGCCCCACACCAGCAACTTGGCAACCAAAGCGTCGTAGTGCGGCGGGACCACGCAGCCGGGATAAAGCGCGCTGTCCACGCGAACGCCGTAACCGCCCGGTGGTTGGTACACGTGCACCTGTCCGGGACACGGCAAGAACGTTTCCGGGTTTTCGGCGTTGATTCGGCACTCGATGGCCCACCCGTTGACTTCAACATCTTTTTGCTGCACGTCGAGCGTCAGGCCCGCGGCCAA
>DATKUX010000022.1:0-27108 GCA_035530395.1 Spirochaetia bacterium | reverse complement strand
CCGAACCCCTCTCTGGATGCCCTTGCGAATAGGGTCTCGGCCTGGATAAAACCACCAAAATTGGCTTAGGCTTGTGTCATGGACAGCGCTAAGTAAATATCTACCATTTTCCGCGGGTGTTTTGCAACACTCTCCTAGGCTCTTTAGGCGGGCTTTGTCGGCAGTTGCATGCGGGTTCGCCTGGGCCACAGGCGGCGGCATCGCTGGCCACCGAGGGTAGGACGCCACGCTCGCGCAACTTCGTTTCGAGGCTCCTGAGCTCGTCCCTCACGCGGGGGGATCTGCAATAGCACGGATCGGGCGAAGCAGCACTCCCGAGCTATCTCTTGGCGCGATAGTTGGCCGCGCACGACCATCTCCCGAAAGTCGGAGGGGTCTTGCAGGCAATCCATGAGAGGAAGGTGGCGAGGTTATGGTTGGTCTTCTGTTTTCCAGAGAGATTATGGGTATCATTCATAATAGTGCTAGTCTAATACGTTAGTTCGTCAACGTCAAGCCTAAGGATACTGCTCCAAAAATTTTTAGGCCTTGATTTTTAGGGCTAGATTTGATATGGATTTGATAGATTATGATAGGTCAGCTACACGTTATAACCACCAAATCCAAGAAATCAGCCTCTTTTTGACCGGAGGCCGCCAGCCCCCGGTCCACGGCCAGCACCAGGTGGGCCACGGCCGTGCCGTTCGCGGTATAACGTAGTTCGGGTTCCCTGGCCAACCGGCCGATCAATTCAACCCTGTTCAAGTTAATCCCCCTTTGATTATAAATTACTTCCCGTCTAATCACACCGCCCCCAGGCCGCTCATTAGGACGGGCACCGGCCCGTCGCCGCCTACCCGGCAAAAGGCCCGCGCCAGGGGCAGATGAAAAAGGGCGCCGTCCCAGGTCAAGCGCAGCGGGCAAACCCGTTCCCGCGCCAGCAGTGACAGTTGGATCAGGTGCCGCACGCTCGAAGCCACCACCACGATTTTGCCCTCCCCGGGCCGGTACAGCTCCAGGAAGGCCTTGAACCTTTGCTCCTCCTCCCTCCCTTCTCGAAAGGCTACTACCGTAAAACGGTCCCCGCCCCGAACAACGGTCAGGCCAGGGCCGTAATCCGCGCAAAAGGCCGCCCCCTGTACCGGACCCAGGCTGAGCAATTTGACCAGGAACTGGTTGGCCACCACCTGGTTGACCGCCACCAGGCCGTCCCAAGGGGGCCATAAAGGGCGCACCCCGGGGCCCGGTCCGTAGAAACGGGGTAACCGGACCGGCCCCTCCACGCTGTGGGCGGTCAAAACACCGGCTCGCACCAGGCGCCCGGGCAGGGAGCGATCCGCAGGCCCGGCCCTCAGGAGGCGGCGCAACTGCCAGCCGCTTACCAGGCCCAACCGGGCCACGAGGAAGCCGGTGTCACCCGCTTCCCCCCGTCCGGTCTGTAATACCCGCAGCGCCCCCAGGACTCCGGCCGGCACAGCATACGGACCCGGGGACAGGGCTGGATCCAGGGCGGTATCCTTCAAACCGCCGTCAGCCGCTTCACCAGCCACCCAGCCATTCGTCTCCTTGTCCTGTCAATTTCCGTCACTTGCACCAGTACCCCGGCGCCTGGCGGCGGACTGTCCCGCACCCCGCGACAGCAGCCCGTCACACCCGGTTCAAAGCTGACGAAGACGGCGTCCCCGGCCGTGCCTGTTACCGTGGCCATGTAGCGCGCGTTTTCCCGGTAACGGTCAGCCAGGGTGAGCCAGGGGTCCTCCTGCAAGTCCTTCAGGGAAACCAGCACCTTGCCGGCCGCCCGGTCCACGGACCGAACCCGCACCGTGATCACCTGGCGGGGCTGTACCACCCGGCGGGGATCGGCCACCCAGCCCCAGGCCATTTCCGCCGGCGGTAAAATGGCCCTGACCCCGCCGACGTCCACCAGCGCTCCCCGGCCCGGATAAACCGCCTCCACCACCGCCGGCAGGGTCAAACCGGGGGCAAGGCTTGGCCAGGTCAGCGCCCTGACCTGCTCCAGAGCCAGCCGGCGCGACAGCACCACCTCCCCGGTCCCCCTCCTGATATCCGTGATCAGGCAGTACAAAAAACGCCCTGGCAAGGACAAAATGTGCCGCCCGACGGCCGCCTCCACCTCCGGCAAACAGCCCTTTATCCGGCCCAGGCGGAACACCAGGCGCCGGCCGGCCCCTTCCTCCTCCAGACCCGCGCAGCAAGCCTTGAAAACGCCCCTACCCTGCCAGGCCCGGTAGAAGAAGACCCAGTCGGCATCTCCCTGCCAGGCCGGCGACACCGCAGTCCCTTCCGGCGGGGGCACCTCCCGGATCACGACCCCACCCCTTTATCCCGCCCCGCTACGGTCAAGGCTCCCCAGAGCTGTTTGTTCGCCACATCGCAGGCCACCAGCCGGACCAGCACCCGGTCCCCCGGAACAGGCTGCTGGTGGCGGTGGTGGCGGGTACTGATCATCACCCCGGGTTCCAGTTCTATGAACAGGCCGCGCTCCCGTACCCTGTGGACGGTGCCCAGGTAATGACCACCAACCGCGTAACGGGCCGGCACGTTCAGCCAGGGGTCCGGCGCCAGGGCCTTCAAACTGACGATGAGCCGCCGGGCCGCCTGCTCGCAGCGCAGAACCCGGACCCGCACCGCCCGGCCGGGAGCAAGCAGGGTGTGCGGATCGGCGACAAAGCCGTGGGACAACTCGGAATACGGCAAAAGGGCGGTCACCCCTCCCGCCTCCAGCACCGCCAGACGCTGCCCCACCTTTATGACGCGCGCCTCAATCTCCCGTCCACCCGCCACCGTGCGCCAGGTCTCCCGGGCCATTTGCTCGAGAGCCTCGCGGCGGGAGAGGATTGCAACGAAGGCGGCCCGGTCAAGGGCCGTCACCTGGTAGGGAACACTCTCCCCAACCAGTTCGAGCATGCTTTGTCCGGGCCAGAGACCGGCCTGGGCGGCCGGCACAATGCCCTTGATCCCCCCGGGTAGTTCCACGACCAGGCAGGCCTCACCATGAATCTCTTCCACACCCCTCACCGTGGCCCAGCCGACGGTGCCGTTCTGCAGGGCCCGGTACACGGCCGGCCAAGGCTGCGCCGGACCGGGCACAGCTGAAGATGCCGAAGGATCAAACGCCATCATGAGCCCCCCTTTCTTGCCTCGATCAACCGAAAAAGTCATCCTCGTTCAACGCCCGTACCGCAGGTTCACCGGCCCCGCCGTTCCTCTCCGGAGCCGCCCGCCATGACCCGCTTGCGCAAGGATACCGCGGCGGCAGCGTCACGCTTCCTTCGGCCGGTAACAACAGGTTGTTGTCGCGCACGATCCGGTAAACCACCCTTCCGGCGGGCAGAAACTGCAGGAGGCCCGCCGGGAAATAGGGTCGCTCCACTTCCTGGCGGTGCACGCTGTCCGCCAGCCAGGGCGCCGGCCAGAGGCCGCCTTTGCGGAAGGTATGCGACTCGGCCAGCGTCACCTGCCGGCCAAACTCCTCCTGCCACCAGAGGGCCTCGGCCCCGCTCATCCGCCCAAAGACCATCTTGGTCGCCAGGAGGTCCACCAGCGCCCTTTTGAACACCTCTCCCTCCTCCAGGGCCAGTTGCTCAACCGACTGGACCGTAAAAACACAGCCCACCCGGTAAGAGCGGCCCAGGGCCAGGAGCCTTTCCACATCCCGCAGCAAGTACCGGGGCAGTTCGTCCACGTACAGGAAATGGGGCGGCCGCCTGCCGGGCGGGCGGCGGAATACGGCATAAAGAAACTCCAGCAGCACGAAACGCCCGAAGACGTCGCCGAGATGCCCCAGAGGCCCCATGGCCGTGTTGACGAGCAGTACGCCCCCTTGGGCCAGGAGCCGGTCCAGGTCCACGACCGACCGTCCGGTAAAGATGCGGCGCAGAGGCGCGCACTGCACCAGATCGTCCAGTTGCTGGCGCACACCGGTGAGAAACTGGTAGACCTTCTCCGCCGTTTCACCCAGGATTTCCTTGTGGAAGTAGGCGGCCAGATCGCTGCCGGGCCGGCGCCGTTCCAGTTCCCCCACCAGACCCGCCAGCGAAGCGCGATCCCGCAGCACCCCGGTCAGGTCCACCAGGCTGACCTCGTCACCCCGCAGTTCCTTGAGCAGCAGGACGGTGTTGCGGACCACCGTCTCCTGCAACTGGGCGAAAAAGGCCTCCTGTGGACCGAACAGCGAACGTAGCACACTGCGCATCACCTCGGCCGCCGCACCGGCCTCACCCGCCAACGGATTCAAACCCGCCGGTCCGGGGTCCAAAGGATCGAGAACCAGGCAGGGCACTCCTTCTTCCCGGCAAAAGCAGGCGATTTCCGCTATCAGGTCTCCTTTCGGTTCCAACACGCTGAGACCGAGCTCCTGCCCGGCGGCCAGCCGGGCAATGTCCTGCCGGATCATCGGTGACAGTACCCGGGAGGTTTTTCCGGTGCCGGTGCTGCCTTTGACCAGCATGTGCAGGTAGCGGTCCCGGTGGGGCAGGACCACCGGCCGGCCCCGGGGCGTCGCGCAGACCACCACGTCCGGCTCTTCCCCCGGCGACCAGCCGGGGCCGCGGATCAGGCGCACGGCGACCGGGAAGAGGAGGGCTAACAGGAAGACCCCCAGGTACCGGTAGAATACTCCCGCCAGATGGTAATCAGTGAGCACGGTATACCTGGTTCAAAAAAGCTCACAATTGCCAACAACAGTTACCAATCATCAAAGCCCGGCCTCCCCATGACCAGGTTTTCGCTCCTTTCGGATTTGAGTAGCCCACCCCTGGGGGCAGCAGGCCCAACGACAGGGAGACCTCGGCCCGGGAGTCTCACCCGAACGGGAGAATTGCGCTGCGTGGGCACGGAACGCTCACCAAGGGCGAGGACCCTCCCCCGGCCCGCATCCCGCGGGGACCACAGAGCGGCTCTTGCGAGCACCACCCGCGATCTGTTAAATCGCCTACCGGTTTTTCCGACACCGGCTAAACGGGGTCACCTACTCGACCACGCCAACTGCTTCAAATCGGACCAGACGGACCGGAAAGCCTCCTGCTTGAAACGGGTGAGCCCGTTGTGCATCGCTAACTTACCGTCCAGCCGCTTGAAACGTCGCGCTGCCTTTCGGATCATTCCGGATCCTTCCTCAGGACGGGAACCAACCGCAAGGATCAGCTTCTCTTTGATCGACTCGACCTTCGCCTTCAACTCGTTCGTTATCCGCTCTCTGAAACCCATTGCCCGCCGCGCGATTACCAGGGCCGCCGCATGGTGAATGACGACCCCGTGCCTCGCCATATACTTCCAGAATCCTATCGTGGAAGTGTGTGGCGGCCAGACCTGTTTTACTCCCACGCCCTCCCGGCAGGCCTTCCGGATAACCGCATCTATCATCTTCCTGAACGGGAAGTTGGTTGCCATTCGGTTGAACCGTCTGTTCGTGTCCAGCCGGTCCTTACCAAAACCCAGTCTCTCCAAGGCCAGGGGCTTGCCCAGGCTCCTGGCTATCTCGACCACGACCTTGGCCAGGACACCCATCAGGTATGTCCGCCGAAAGGACCGGCTGAAAGCCAGCTCGGGTATCGTGATGTACAGAAAGCCGCCTGCATGCACCGTCACCTGAAATTCTCCCGCAAATTTGTGCAGGGCTTTCGGATACGGCACCGTGAAGCCCTCCGGCCAGGCCTCGGGCTGGCCCGTGAAGCCCACGTTGGCCAGCGCCACGCCGTCCGGGTTCGTATCCATGCCTACAAAGCCACGGTTGCTGTTGGTAACCAACCCAGGCCTGCTGACGGTGAACGTGATATGCGCTCTTATTCGGCCGTCCGGCGCCTTGATCAATTCGACCGTGTAGGGCGCGCCGCTCCGGAGTTGCTCATAAACCCTGCACCAGTGCTTCTCATGCAGCCAAAGCCTGCCCTCGACCCGGGGCGCCCGGCTCATCTTCGGCCTGCCCAGTTTGTCGAGTCCATCCTGTTCCGACAGGTGAGAGATGGTTACGGCTAGCCAGAATGCTCCGTCCTTGTGCCATATCTTGATAGTGGGATTACCGCCCTTCGTCGCATCGCCGCGGGCATACAACCGGTTTTGGCGGGACGCTTTCCATTCCTCGTTGGTTGCCACGCCTTTACAAACCCTTTCCCAAAGCGAACGACCGCCGCGACCCACCTTCGGTGGGTGCCCGACTTTAGGGATGGTGCCCGCAGTCTGATGTCCAAGTAGAACGGCCAGCTTCCGTGAAAGCTTTGTTACTCTCATCCTACGACCGTGCACGGTGCGTTTGACCTGGTCAATCTTTACCGAATCGTTCTCCTGTTTTGTCTTGGCCAGGTCCTTCTCCGCCTTGGAAAGTTTCTTTCTTGCCCTGACCAACTTTGTTTGTGTTTCCTTGATCTCAAGCGGCAAAAGCTCGTTTTGTGAACTGATCACTTCCTGGGCTCTGAAGATCGCATCGTCAACGCGGCGGGAGTTGAGCCCGAACAGGGCCTGGCCTTCCACTTTCAGTTCCTCTCTGGTCTTGCCTTCCAGGAGACGGTTGAACGACCACCTTACACAGGCGCAAGACAGCCGGGCCTCGGTGTCGACAGGAGTTTCGCCTTCCTTGCACTGCCGGTCGGCCGGCCCCGGCCCTTGGAACCACTCGCCTATAACGGTAAACTTTATCCCGTCACTGGATGATCGTTTCTTTTTGCCCCGTTTCTTCATCCGGATCCACCCCGAAATAAATTGCCTTAACCCGCGGCAGTCTTCTCCACCCTCATTGACTTTCAGCCACCATTGTGCCGTAACCCGTTCGCCCGGTTTCGGTGTACCCACCCCGGGTGGTTACGCAACCAAAGATGGTCATGCTCAGGCATATCCAACCAGGCTGCGAGATCTCCCTTCAAGCCTTCTCTCATCTCCGTCAGGAGGCAGGCAGGCTTACGCCTATGGTCGTATGAGACTACAGTCTTGGAGACGAATTACTTGTTGATATATATATTAGTCATCGTACACCATCTGTCAACACCCTGTCAATACTTATGAGGTATATTTTGGGGTAACTTTCCAGTACCGGAAATATGGCCTTGGAATTTGGCTATACCAACCACCTGCGGTGGGTGTACGGTGTCCGGGATTTTTTGTTGCGGCAATTGTCCAACTTTCCGGGGATGTCCAGTTCACGTTCCGAGCCCGGGGACAGTAACACGATGCCGGGTCTTGACGAGAATTAGCCCGCACCTTAAATATAGGCATCTCCGAATTGACCGCCCGAAACGGGCCGCTTTAATTAGTGTCCGTCGTGTAATTCTGATAGCTGTTCAGAGGCCCACCCGGTCTCAGGGCTTCTCAAATTGCTAGGTCCATCATGATATGAGCTTTAGCAGCATTGATTAACAATTGTCAAGAAAGTGGCAGCTGCTACGTTCCCCCCTGCGGCCCGCCGACCGGGCAGGCTTGGCCCCGGCCGCCCGCCCGGCCAGTCCGCCGGGGGACCCCGGAACTATAGCCCGGCCCAAGTCTTCCATGCAGCGCCGGAAACGGCGTCCCCGCAGCGCTTCTTCCGGCGTCATCCCGGCTTCCGGTACAATAGTGCACAGGGCCAGGGGCAGCAGGCCTCCCACCTCGCCCAGCCTGAATTTGGCCCGGCGGCCCAAACGGTTGAGAACCAACTGTACAACCGCCGGGTCCAGGCCCAGGTGCCGGTAGTGGTAAAGCTCGCGCTGGACATCGTAAAGCACCCCCCGCTCCGGCGTGGCCACGAGGAAAATCCGCGCTGCCCCCGTCAACACAGCCAATGTGCCCTCCTGCCCGGCGCCCGGAAGAGTCACGATCACCGTCTGAAAAGAAGCAGCCAGCCCGCCCACCAGTTCTACCGTCACCAGCCGGCCGGAAGGGCCGTCTCCCGCACCCTCCCTGACTATCCGGAGACCGCTGGGGTGGGTCAGCAGAGTCTCGCCCCGGCCTTTGCGAGCGATCCCGCAGTTCCACACGGAGCCAGTCCTGCCCGGGCCCCCGTCCAGGTCCACCAAGGCCACCGCCTCCTGTTGCCCGGCTAGCCAGATGCCCAAGGCAGCCGCCAAAAAGGAGCGGCCCACACCATCCCGCGGCGAGGCGAAGGCAATCAGTCGTCCCGGCACCGTAGGAACCTGGGCCCGGTAAACTTCACAGGTTTCGGCCACGATACAATCCGGGTCCGGCCCGGTTCTCTCCTCTGCGGCCCTGGGGGCTGCCGATCGCCACAGACGGCGCCCCAGTCCCTGAACAACTCCCTTCCGGCGTTCTGGAACGACCACGGGAGCTGGCGCCGCCGGCCGGACCGCCTGGTCCCCGTTACCGTCCAGCCAGACCGCCGCCCCGGCAAACCCCGCCGGTTGCAGGATGGCCCGGGCCACCTCATCCGGCCGCACCGGGTCGAAGAGGAGGTCATAAACGCCCAGCCCCACCGCCTGACTGAGCAGCCCGCCATCCGTGTTTTCCGGGTCCCCCGCCAGGAGGATCACCCGGATATCCAGGCGGCGCAAATTGTAGATTACTTGCGGCAGGTCCGTGGAGCCGGACAGGGAGCAGGCCAGTACCACCACGACCGCCCCGCTGCGAGTGGCTTTTCCCACTACCGCCTCCCGGTAGAGAACCTGGCCGCCGATGCGAAACGAAGGGCGGACGGCCAGTTCCGCGTCCAGTACCTCGCTACCGGTGGCCAAAAGGACCGTTGGCCCTGGTTCGGTCTGATTCACCATGTCCCCCCTATTCACCTCGGCACTACGACTTTTGTCCGCTACTGTCCTGCCCCCCCGCCCAAACCCTGCCCCATCTGCCCGGCCAGGAACAGCACCTCCTGGACATAACTCTGGGAATGGTTATAAAGGAAGAGGGCTCCCGGCAGGTTTCGTCCCGCCCCGTCGGCGGCCAAAAGATGGGCCGCCGTAAAGATGGAGTCCGCTGCCGCAAATGGATCCGGTTGCCCCACCCCGTAAGCCTTTACGGCATACTCGGCCCAGGTGGAGGGCAAAATCTGCATCATGCCCTGGGCCAACTCCCCGGTATAGTTGGGCGGACCCACGGCGTAGGGGTCAAAGTCGCTTTCCACCCGGGCGATGGCCGCCAGCACGTGCCACGGTACCCCGTATTGGGCCGCCGCCGCCTGAAAATAGGGGAGATAGCTTGAGGGCACCCCGACCACACTCGCCCCGCCCGGCCCGGTAGTGGCGGCTGGCCCGCCCCCCAGCCAGTCCAGGGTAGGCTGAGTGCCGGAAAAGGCAGCGGCTGCTTCCAGAACCATCGTCCGGTCGTCCGATGTGGCGTCGCCCCGGCCCAGGACCTGGGCCAGCACGCTGTCCAGGCGCCGCCAGTCCGGCGTGTAAACCACCCCGGCCGGCACCTCCCGGGAAGTGATTGTAACCGTGCCGTCCGGGGCAACTTCCCTTTGACTCACCCGCTGGTAGGTATAAAGGTAGATGCCCCGGAAGGTATCGGCCCGGGTAAGAAGCTGCACCCGCGACGTGCTGGTCAGTTGCTTACCGTCCTGGCCCTCCCGCGTGACGGTCACCAGAGAGGAGCGGTAGGCAAAACGGGGAGCCAGTTCCCGCCCCAGGGTAAGCGCGTCGAAGGACAGGTCCGTCCGTCCCTGTACCTGGGAACGGAAGAAATCCAGCGCGTACAGGAGACTCCAGTCGAGCAGGTGCGACCGCTCGAAGCCGTAGTAGGATACCACTGGGGGATTTACCCCGGCGGTCGCTTTTTGGTAACTGGTCTTTACCTGGCTGTTCAGACTGCCGGGGCCGGAGCCGGCCACCGGCAACACCCCGTAAATAACCAGCAGGAGAAAGAGAACGCCGGCTCCCAATAACCCGAGCGGAGCCAGGAAGGCCAGCAGCCCCCGCCCGGCCCCCCGGGCGGCCAGCCTGACGGCCAGGCGCATGAGTGGCTGCCTGGACCTGCCCGTGACGATCGACCCCTTTCCCCCAAGTCAGCCGCCTTCTTCAGAATTCCAACGGCAACTCGCCCGTTTCGCCCAGCCCCCGCCAGTCCGGTTGAGCGTCCAGCGTGGGGGGCCAACCCGTACCCTCCCCAGCGGAACCGGGCGGCAAACCCTCTCCGCGTCCGAAAACCGGTGTTTCCCCGCTCCCGGGCCAGCCAGCCCCTACACCAGGCCCATCGGCCGACCCGTTGGCGATCCGGCCGCCCCCGGAGGACTCTTCCCCGTATGGCGGGTTCGGCGTTGTCGCCCGTCCGCCGCCCACTTCGCCGTACGACTCCCCAGACCCACCCCCCAGTCCCAGCGGCCCGGGGCCGCCCGACGCCGCTCCCCCATAGGGGGCGGGTAGCGTACCGCCTCCCGCAGCAACCCCGCTGCCGACGGCAGCGGTTCCCCAACCCCCTTCCAGGCCCCCCGGGACCCCTCCGCCGGGCAGACCACCCGGCGGAGCACCCGAATCCGAGGGCCAGCCCCCGACCTGGTAGTCGTTGCCCCCTTCCTCCCCCGGCCCCGGCGGAGTAAAACCACCCCCGCTCCCACCGCCCCAGCCAACCATCCGGCCCAGGTTGGCCAAGCCGTGCGTCAATCCGCCCAGCAGGCCGGCGGTTTGGTCCTCGGCCAGACCGACCATATAGAGCCAACTGCTGATCAAGTTGCGCAGGAACTGCCCGATGGGCACAACGAGGGTCATGACCACTATCTTGGCAAACCAGCGGTCCAGCAGGGTATGGGTAGGCCCCACGGTAAGCAGGGAAACCAGGGCCGCCAGTGTCAGGGCATGGGAGGCCTGCATCATGATGTTGGCAAACAGTTCGGCCGCCCAGAGGGCGAAACCGCCCCTAACGGATCTCAGGGCCAGAGACCAGATCACCAGTGGGGAAATGGCCAGCAGCACCACGATGAAGACCAGCCGCACGGTGTACAGGAGGTTGAAATAAAGCTTCAGGGCCGCCAGACCCAGGTTGATCACCGCGGTGGCCAGCACACTGCCGGTGCTCTGGACGGCATCCACCGAAAAGTTGGCTGCGTGGGCCGCCGCAAAACTGACCAAGCCGTTGTTGAGGGCAAAGAGAATCTGGACCAGGGCCAGGGCAAAGCAGGCAGCACCCAGAGCCATCGCCCAGCGGGCCAGGCCTGCCTTCGCCTGGGCCCGCTGGGTTGCGCTGACCGCCTTCCCCAACCAGGCGGCGTGCCAGGCAAAGACCAGGGCCAGGAGGAAGAAGCAGACCACCATAAGCTGGGTGTACCAGCGCAGCACCAGGGACAGGACCGGGCCGCTCAGGGGCTGGGACGGCACGAACACCAACTGCTGTATGTCCACCAGACCCAGCAGGTCGAGGGCCTTGGTCAGACCCTCGATAGGCAGGGAGATGAGCCGTTCGGCCAAGGTGCCGGTGTCCTGCCCCCCACCGTCCAGCGGAGCAGCGGCCCGCGCCGGGACCACGCCCAGGGCCAGGACCAGGACCAGAAACAGGACCAGGACAGCGCCGCCCCACCTGGCCATCGCTGCCACCCCCTCTTCGCCACATGTTGCGCCCGATGCCTTACGCAAGTATCAAGGATTGCCGACCCCGCTGGCTCTAAACTCGCCGGTGGCAATATAAGGGCGCTCGAAGTCGGCCGCCACCACCCTCAGGGCCGTGGACTCGCGCTCGATCCGCCACAGCGCCTCCCCCACCCCGCAACTTAGGAGGAAACCCTTCTCCCCTTCGGACAGGTGGTAGTTGTCGTAGATGTAATCAATGTCCGTGGCGTCCTGCTTCATCAAAACGGTAATAGCACAGTTCGTCAGAACACTTTTCCCCTGGGGATGGACGCAAAATTCCTTAAATCCCTGGCTGGAGACCAGCAGGGAGCAACTCCGTTTACGGGCCCGCTTGGACATACTCTCTAAAAAACGCGCCGATTCCGGATGACGCAGCATCAGCCAGGCTTCTTCCGCCACCACCCTCTTCTTCCGGCGCGGGTTCTTCTTGACGAATTTCTCCCACAACCACTGCAGAAGAACATGCATGGCCACCGGCCGCAGGTAGTTTTCCTCCATCCGGGAAAGGTCGAAGCAGATGAGGGGAGCATCCCGCAACCTGATCCCCGTCGGGCCATCGAATAGCCCCAGGGTCATCCCCTTCAGGAAAGGCTTGAGCAAAACCAGCAGGTGGCGCGGCGTATCCTGCCGGCCGGCCAGCCGCCCGTATAAACTGGTGATGGTAGGCATGGGCTTTTTGCGGGGGGAGAACGAAATCCCATCTCCCCCTGCCGCCCCGGTCGGATCATAGAGACTGGCCACGTCACCGTCCCGGATATCCCGTGACTGGTATTCGGCGGCCACTGCCTCTTCCAGAACGGCCATCTCCTCGGCGGACAGACTCTCCCGGCCCCCTGTGGCGGCTTCGATCATGGCCAGCAGAAGTCCCTTGACTTCCAGAACCTTGTCCACCAGGTTGAGAATGCGCTCGCCGTTTTCCTCTTCTTCCTCCTCCAGGTCGAAGATGTTGATCACCTGTCCCCCGTTGGGGGTCAGGTAGATGGTCTGCCCTCCAGCCTGTCCGGTCAAGGCCCCGTATTCCCCCTCCACGTCCAGAAAGACGGTCTGCACCCCCGCAACGGCCGAGCGGGCCGCCAGTAGCTTGACGGTGGTAGACTTGCCGCTACCTGACTTGCCGAAGATGTTCAGGTTGAAATTGGTCAGGCCGGGGAACAGGAAGTTGTTGAAAAACACCGGCGCTCCGGTATAAAGGTTGGTCCCCATGAAGACCCCGCCGGCGTGGGCCAGGTCGGCCCGGGCCAGCGGAAAAAGCGATATGCCGGCTCCCAGGTCGAAATTGCGATAGATGGATGACAGCTGGTTGGTGCCCAGAGGCGCCACGCTGCGGTAGGCCTGCTCCTGCTGGAGGAAGGCATTGCGCACATGTACAGCCCTGCCGGCCAGGGTCTCCTCCATAAGCCGGCACTTTTGCTCCAGGGCCCGCACTTCACCCGCCGCCACCGCGGCCAGCACGGTTACAAAAAAGACCCGGTTCGTGCCCATCTGCACGGCGTCGCGCAGCTGCCAGGCATCCTTGACCGCCCGCTCCAGCCGGGACAGGTTGTAGTGGTCACCCCGCTTCAAGTCCAAAATCCGCTGGGACTCCAAAACCGTGATCTTGCGGGACAACTGGTTGATAACATGGGCATCCTTGCCCGGCCGCAGGTGAATGCTAACGTCGACGTCCCCGAAGCCATAAAGGGGGTCGAGCCAGCCGACCGAGACGCGACCCGGAACCATGGCCAGGAAGAAGGTGCGGACCACCCGTTTGGCGCCGATGCGAATGAGGTCCTCCTCCGGGCTGACCTGAAACCCGTCCGGGGCCAGCAAGTCAGTCAAGCCCCTCACCCCGCCGGCCAGAGGCAGGGCACAGCCTTCCTGCAGGGTGGCCGTACTCTCCACCGCCCGGGCCGGCCCGGTAGCGCAAAGCCCCAGGAAACCCCGGGCGGCCGCATTCCCCACCCGGGCACTGGTGGCCCGGTGTTTGTTGCCCAGGTTGTAGATCAACTCTACCAGTTCCTCGCTGGAGAGCCGCCGGGCCACCAGGTTGCCGCAGCGGGACAGTCCGTCGGCCACCAGGGCAAACCGTCTTTCCAGTTCGACGCGGGCCCGGGGCACCCACCCACCGGGTGGGTCGGGCGTACCCGGCCGTTCCCAGGGGATGACCATGAAACAACGACGCACCAGCACCGACCGGCAGGCCATCATTTCCCTCAGGTACTCCGCCAGGGCCGCAGTGTATTTTTGCAAAGAGCCGCTCAAGGCGGCTCCGCTCTTCTGCATCCGCTCCACCTCCCCGCTCAAGTCCAGGGGTCTGGTCTGGATGAAGAACTGCAGGTCAAAAGTCAGGGAAAACAACAACCGGCCAAAGGCGTCTTCCACGGCTTCCTGTTCCCTGGCCGACAGGAGGGCGAAGTTCAGGGTGCCGGCCTCCAGCACCAGACGGTAGCCCCCGGCCACCTTAAGCATCCCTTCGTGGATGTCCTCCACGCCGAGAAAGTCCTGGGCGGCCGGCGGAGTCCTCCTACCTGCCAGTTTTTGCGGTAAACCAGGCCAAAAGCCCACCTTATTCTTGCACCCCTTCCGCTTCTACCGGAGGGTCGTAGCCCCGGTAAGGGTAATCCTTCGGCGTCTGACGGCTTAGAACGCGCAGCACCAGGTATTGATCAAGGCGCAGTTCCCGCGCGGTCACCCGCACAAAGGAAAGGGCCGCGCCCAGGCCCAGACACAGAGCCATGGATACGACCTTCAACACGTCCGGCCAGAAGCCCGGCGGCAACATTAGAACGAAAGCGCCAGCGGCATTGAACCGCCCGCCAGAATTCTGAACCGGCGAGCGAAAATGACTCCGTCCGCAAAGAGGCCGGCCAAAGGCCGGCCAGCAGGTTAAAAGACAACACCGGGAGCAGTTATCGAGAATATACCGTTCCGAACGGGCCCTTCTAGACGGCCTCCAGTCCGCCCAGGGCAGTCATCCGATTAAGCAAAAGCCCAGCCTGCTGGAGCAGGCTACGCACGGCTCCGGGCTCAACCCCAACCGCCGCCCATGGAAGGAGGCCCCGGCCTTCGATCAAGGACAGGGCCTAATTAAAACAAAAAACAGCCCTCCGGACTGCAAATCATTTACGATTCTGCTGCAAAAAGTCCAATTGACCTGAAACCTCTATCGAGGAGCCACGGTTTTTCGCAGTGGAATCATTTATACACACCGCCACGCGGGCCGATTGACACAATCTCCACAATAAAGTTGATTTTGTCTATCCTGTACACTATCCTATATCCATCCGTCGTTATCCTGTAGTAACCCTTATAATCACCTTTCATCTTCTTTATCTCTGGCGCAAAGAAAGGATTCTTCTCCATTTGCGAAAGGCATTTATCAATATCTCGAAGAAGACCCTTGTCTGTGATCTGGTTATAGTATTTCAATGCGGCCTTCGACAACCTGATCCTAAACGTCAGAACGCTTCACATCCCTCCACCAAACCCAGTCACCGTTGACATATTCCGCCTCAGAGGCCATCATCATCTCAACCTCCTCAGCCGACAGGATTTCGTCAGTTTCAGTTATCGCCATTCCCTCCTTCACCTTTAGAGCAAGGTTAAATAGCACGATAAGTTTTTCTTCTGAGAGGCTATCGATAATTTCCTCTAACCTGTTCCGGACAGAAGCTGTTGCCATGTTGACCGCGTCGCCCAATTTTCTCACCGACCTTTTTTAAGAACCATCTCCTACAGGTATTCTACCGTGTCTCGGCCCCAGAGGCAACAGCATACTTGTCTCTTGACGGCACCTCTTCCGGTACCCTGACCCCGTACAAGGGGCTGGCCAAAGGGTGGGAGGGCCCGCTAAAGGCGGCCCCTCCCTTCTGCACCCGCTCCACCTCCCCGGTCAGGGCCACGGGTCTGGTCTGGATGAAGAACTGCAGGTAAAAAGTCGGGGAAAACAACAACCCGCCGAAGGCTTCCTCCACGGCTTCCTGCTCCCCGGCCGACAGGAGGGCGAAGTTCAGGGTGCCGGCCTCCAGCACCAGACGGTAGCCTCCGGCCACCTTAAGTATCTCTTCGTGGATGTCCTCCACGCCGAGAAAGTCCTGGGCGCCCGGCGGAGTCCTCGTTCCTGCCAGTTTTTGCGGTAAACCAGGCCAAAAGCCCGCCTTTTTCTTGCGCCCCTTCTGCTTCCACCGGAGGGTCGTAGCCCCGGTAAGGGTAATCCTTCGGCGTCTGACGGCTTAGAACGCGCAGCACCAGGTATTGATCAAGGCGCAGTTCCCGCGCGGTCACCCGCACAAAGGAAAGGGCCGCACCCAAGCCCAAAAAGAGAGCCATGGATACAACCTTCAACACGGCCGGCCAGAAGCCGGGCGGCAACGCCAGGGCCACAGCCCCGCCGGCCAGAAAACCGCTCACCAGGGTGATAAACTGGCGGGCCGATAAGACGCCACCGAAGACCTTGTCCTCTTCGTTCAGGGAGACCGGCATCCGGTAGCTCTTCATGAAAATACAGCGGCGCGGACAGTTCTGACTTCAGTCAGGAGAGGAGCGCCGCCTTCCCCCTTTCTTGGGTTACGAGTACATGTAGCCGTCAATATGCTGCAACAATCTGCAATACCGGTGTTTGACCCCTTGAGCTATGACCTTGCCACTTACGTTCTTGATGTCAAAGTACCCGTTGCACGGATGGCCACGGCACCGACGTAAATACCGGGGTGTTTGCCGCCCGGCACCACGGCCTTGACAATATCCCCCGTTTGGAAGCCGAAGTGGACCTTCTTCCGGCTCCGATGCCCTTTCGGAAAGCCGAAACTGTCCACCCGCGCCATCTGACGGTTACCGCGGCCCACGGCCCGGATCTCAAGCGGCTTGATATATGTGTTCCTCAACTCCGGAGTGCTGGCGCCCACGCAGACAGCGTCCAGATGGTGGGCCTTGGGCAGACCTTGCCTCGTCCGGTTGTATTTCGTCCGGCCACCGGTACCTATCTCCAAGTCCATACCCTCTTGCAAGGATATCGCCTTGAGACGGTTCCAGATATACTACCTGGTACCATTGACCGCCGTAGCGTCCTTGAATGATTTCTTCGCCTCGGCCTGCACTTCCGGGTGGCCGTACTCCTCAGCCGTCCGGTTATCCTTGTCCTGATTGCAGGTGTGACAGGCAAGAGTCAGGTTACTTACCCGGTTACTGCCACCCCGGGACTTCGGAATGATGTGATCTATCTCCAGCACGGGATCTTTCGACTTGCCATGGCAATACTGGCATTTCCGCCCGCATTTCTCCAGGAGATACTCCCGGACTTCGTAGCCGAACAGGGTGCCCTGCTGGTACTGTACTCCTGAGATCTCCGGGTTCTGGAGTGCCTGGGTGTCAAACCGCACCGTCTCCACGGAGACCGCGGTGATCGGGCACAGCCTCATCAGCTTATTAACCCAGTTAGCCACACAGTCGGCCCTGGCCCGTAAGGTCGGCGCAAGCCAACCCGGAGGACGCCTGCGGTTGTTCCACCGGGCCACCCGGTAACGCGTCTTCCGGCTTCGCCGGCCACGACGAAGCATCGCACGTTTATACTTGATCGTCACCGGCTTACCATCCTTGTTGACTTTTAGAAACTGCCGGTGCTTCAAGTTCGCGGCCCAAACGATGTAACCGTCCTTCTCCCGGATTATGACCAGGCCGGTCACTTTACTGCCGGGGTCGATCTTTAACCGCAGGGGATCGTTCGCGGCACATACTTCGCCTTTGAGTCGGATGGTAAACGGGTTCAGGTTATGGACCACGGCCTTCCCATGCCTCAGCAGTTCCCTAGCCCGCGCCGGGTGACACGGCATCAGAGGATTGTGTTTCTTATCCAATACGAATACCCAGTTGTGCACTTCGAGTTTCCTCACTTTCTCATGACGGTGACGCCTTGGGTGTGCCCACCCTCAGCCTCCTCTCGGAAATGCAGCGGAACGGTGTTCTACCCGCCGGGCATCCACCGTAGGTGGGTCGTCGGCTTACCCCAAGTTTGTCTGCAGACCCGCCTCCGGCGGGTGCCCGGTTCCAGGGTCCGGGACTGAAGAAGCATCCCGGAGTGGGTCTTTAAACCTTCCGCGCGCGGTGCGTGGTCAGCGAGGGCGCATCCCTCTCCCACGAAGCATAAAGCTCCGCCGTACAAACGACCCGGGGGCAGTCTCCGGCGCTACCCTGGTCAATCAACATCCTGAAGCGCAACACTCACGGGTTCCCCCACAAGCCTCCGACTTCAGTCGGGGGTGATTGACCGCGGCATCATCCCCCCGAATTCAAAAAGCCGGCGGCCAGACTGATGATAAACCAGGTGCCGAACAACAGGATGGCTCCCACGATGCTGTAGCCTAGACCGGCCATGGCCTCCTGCCTGGCCCGCGGGTCCTTCCGCCCCAGGTTGACCGCGTTCCAAGCGATGTACCCGGCGGCCACGAAGCCCAGAACGGAAAAAAAGATATTGAACACCTTGCGCACCTCGACCCCGATCTGGTTGACATCCGCCTGCGGCAGACCGTTTAAGGTGCCGTTGTTCACATCCGGGGTCGGTGTGTCCGCCTGGGCCCCACCCGCAAAGAGGCCGCCCCAAAGGCCGGCCAGTAAGCAAAAGGAAAACACCAGAAGCAGCTTTTTCAGTTTCCTTCGGCCCAGGCCCCAACCGCCCGGCCGGCAAGTCCCGCTCATGACCTCCCCTAAGACCGGTTTTTCAGTGCCAGCCTCGTTCTCCATACCGTTTTCCCCCTTTACCCGCCTCCGAACGTACCCACTTCCAGGTAGTAGCCGGCCACCCGGCCGGAACCCGCCTTGTCCGGCCATCCTTCCGCACCGTGCCTCGCCAAATCCCGACGACCTCCAGGCCGCTAATCATCCCCCCGGCCCAGTTCTTCCCGCACGGCAGCCAGGTCGGGAGAAGACGAAAGGTAGAGCGCACCTCCGTCGCCGGTCAATTCCAGGAGTCTGAGCCGCCGGTCGGCCAGCACTCGTTTTACCCGGCCGCGGCTTGCCCGGTCGAGGTGCAGGACGAAGCAGCCTCCCTTGCTGTGCATGACCACGCTTCCCCCCGGCCCTTGCAGGACCACCGGCGTCCCGCCCGCCGCCGCCAGCCGGCGCACCGCCCGGCCACGCCCCCCTTTTGGGCGGCCGTCCTCCGCCCTCATACCGCCCGACCTCAGGACCAGTTCCCTGGTGAGCTCCACCCGGCCGCACGGCACCACCATGTCGGCCAGCTTTACCCCCAAAGCATGGCACAGCAATTGCCCCAACCGCCAGTCCGGCAGATATTCCCCCTTCTCCAGGCGTTCCAGCATGGTGACCGTTATCCCGCCCAAGTCAGCCAACTGCTCCGGCGTCACACCCGCCCGCCGGCGGCAGTTGCGCAGGCGCAAGCCGAAACCCGTGCCCGGGTGGGCGACCGGAGGCAGGTACCCTTCCTCCCCCAACCGGTAGCAGGCCGTTTTCGAGCGGGGTATTTGCCCCGTGTTTTTGCGCCACCGGCAGATCAGGCTGCGCACGGTCCCGGGACTTTGCCCCAGCCGGCGGGCCGCCTCCTCAGGAGAAAGGCCCCGGCCCTCCACCAGGGCCAGGGCCTCGTTTTGCCATGCTTCCCGCGGCACAGGGGTATCCCCCGGTCCCCGCGCTGCATCCGTGGGTGGAAATGAACCAGCTTTTTTGCGGACCGCCGCCAGTTGTTTGGAAGCCTGTTTGGCCGGGATACCAAGCTCCGCCGCCGCTTCCCGCACCGTCCGCCCGGCCCTGACCAGGTTGAATAAAGCTGCCTGCTGAGCGGTTAAACCTTCTTCGGGAATCTCCGGTAGGGGCTTTATAGGCCTGCCTCCCATCCACCATCCACCTCCCGGCCCAGAAACATCCTTTTGTTTTGAGATATGATCTATCATAGTACCACATCTTCATGATGTCAATACCAATATTCAAATAAAGTATAACTAGGCGTGGCGAAAGAATCCACCCCGAAGGTACGCAAGAGCTCCAGCTACAACTTTCCGGCTTTGGACATGGCAATCTGCTGTGCGCGAAATGGTAAGAAGGGGCATGGCAACCTATGGAAATAATTTCCGGACCCGGAGGCGAAAATGGACAAAACGGCCGTTGTACTAATGCCGTGACCAAAATAGTTTTCATTTCTCCGGCGAAATCATTACTTGTCGGTGGATCCTCCGAGCCCTCCTTGTTTACGCTGTGTTGAACTAAGCCGCAGCGACAGACAGGGGCGTCATGGGTCCCTCCGATAGAAACAAAACGAAAAAGACGGTCACCTTCTTCAAGGAACCGCCTCTGCTTCCGCCGTCAACCGGGTGCGGGGTCTCACAGCGCTTTCCACACCGTCCGCCTAAACCTTTTCCGCGGCATCTCCGGCAGGAGCCCTACCCGAAACTTCCAGGGATAACACCATCTATAGCCAGGCCTCTTTACTCATGACCTCGAGTGCCGACACATTCTCCCCTAGTTGATGCATAGTCGCACTCATTTGCTCGGTTACAACAGCCTGATCGTGAGCAACAATAGTAAGTTGTGATACGTCCGTTGCGCTCTTCTTTACATCCATAGCCATCTCACTTAAGCTTGTACTAATTGTCTTGACATTATCTCTAACAGTGGAGGCCAGTTTTCTGATCTCACCAGCGACAACATTAAACCCCCGCCCAAGCTCTCCTGCCCTCGCGGCTTCTATGGCTGCGTTGAGTCCAAGGAGGTGGGTCCGGTCTGAGACGTCCTGGATAAGTTTTATGGCCTCTTCCACTGAACCCACATTTTGCAAAATACTGTTAACCGTTTTTTCCATACTTGATGAACGATCTGCAAGTGTTGTTGCGGATGAGGCTATTTGGTCACTGGCTTCGCTCAATTGAGAAAAGGAAGCAGTAAGTGCCTCCGAATGGATCCTCATGTCCTGCTGTTTTTCCATCAAACTGGTGACCGTCAATGCGCCAATGGTTTTACCATCTTTAGTAACCGGCACCGCCATTGCAGCGTACGGAAACCCAAATGTTGACTTCTCAGTTGAAACATAGTCCACTTCCCGTTTGCCGGATGCTATTGCCCGCGATGTGATCCATTGAGGCTTAAGCTGGTCACCACAATTAAGATTGAAGTGAGTATTCTTCCCATCTTTTGCATATAGCACTTTCTCGGTATCGACAACTAATACCAGGTTCTGCCCACCTAGAACGTTCCAGAAAATGTCTGCAACACTGACCAATTGTTCGAGTAGCCACGTATCAGTTTCAGACACCAAAATAACCTCCTTTTCTCTCTACTAAATGATAGAGCTACAATTACGACCATTGCATATAGCCTTACAGTCCTATCGCCATCCGCCCTATGGTTCTGAAGAGCCCAGATGAATAGCTCCAATTGAATCCAGGCCTTGTCGGCCCTGGCCAACCAGTAAGTGGCAACATCCGGCGCACAGATGAGCCCCTGGTTGCAGTCATGATAACACGGCTCCTCAAAGGCGTCACTGTACTGTAGTACAACCGGTGAAGGATTTCATCTCCCCCGTCTACCCGCCCCGGCGTAGGCGCAATTAACCTCTGTGCTCCCCCGATGCGCCGCCGGCCAAAACATT
The DNA here is from genome assembly GCA_035530395.1 of Spirochaetia bacterium. Taxonomy (GTDB): domain Bacteria; phylum Bacillota; class Desulfotomaculia; order Desulfotomaculales; family JAJYZD01; genus JAJYZD01. The sequence continues at coordinate 6,063 of DATKUX010000022.1, read as the reverse complement.
TTCCCTTTTTTTCTGCGAAATCATAATCACATCTTTGACAAGGTTCATAGTCTAGAGTAAAATTGCTATAAGGTACTATTCATCAGCAGGGGGGAAGCTTGTATGACCTTGAAGGATAAGCTCCAGGAACTCATGCATGTCCGGAGTCTGAAACAGAATGTTCTGGCCAAAAAGGCCGGCATTTCTCAGTCGTTAGTAAGCGAGATTCTTAACGGCAAGAGGACCAACGTGTCCCTGGAAACTTTGCAAAAAATTTCCAACGCCTTAAACATCCACGTCATGTACTTCATCGAACAGGACACCATTGGACCCGGGGAAATTCTCACCCACCTCACGGATGACGAGAAAAAATTCGTCATGGATAGACATAGCGCCCCATGGATAAAAATGTCGTCCGACGCGGCGAAGGAAGGAATTACAGCGGAACAATTGAGTAATATTGTCAAAACCATTGTCGAAGTTAAGAGAACCATGCAGTAATTTTTTTCTTGACTTAATTTAAGGTTCTCATTACAGTAAGGGGGACGTTTACATTTTCCCATTTTGTGACTTATAGTACTGTATGTCCCAGTATTCTTAGTCACAATCCGCGAATAATCCACAGGGGAAGGAGTGCATAGTGTGTCGTCCGCGAAAATGAGCGTAGCAGGGGTGGAGTACGCGTACATCGGCGACCAGTTATCCTTCGGAGAGAAGACGCCCGACTACCTGTGCAGCTTTTACGCGCGATCTTTTCTTGACGTAGGCAATCCGGCGGAAGAGGCTAACGTGAGGAAACCGGAGCCACACGGTAACCCATCCTCCTTCCCGAGGTTACCCTGGCTCCAAGAGGAGGTGGGGGAACCGGACAACGGCTCCCGGATCAATTTCCCAAAGCTAGAGTATTGATCGCAGATAACGAGGACAAGATCCGTCATAGACCCCCGACCCGCCTGCGGCGGGTGCCCGGAAAGGCGGGGGCTTGCATCGCCCCGCTGGCACCTGTTCCGGCCGTGGCCGGCGACGAGGATCGTTTGCACCAGGTCTTTGTGAACCTGGTGGACAACGCCCTAAAGGCCACGCCGCCCGGCGGGCAAGTCAACCTGACAACTGCCGCGCAGGGCGGCCGGTTGGTAGAAGTAACGGTGACCGATACCGGACCAGGCATCGCGCCGGACGATCTGTCCCTGATCTGGGAGCGCTTTTACAAGGGGGATAAAGCCCGCACCCGCAGCGGCGTGGGCACCGGCCTTGGTCTGCCTATCGTGCGGGCCATCGTGGAGGCCCACGGCGGGCACGTGACCGTGGAAAGCCAGCCCGGTCAGGGAACTGCCTTCCGGGTGACCCTGCCGGTCGCCGAACCAGGGCGGACAACCTGCTCCGTCAAGGTTCCGGCGCCGCGAGGAGCCTACCCCCCCCCACAGGAAATTCAATTACCCCCGACTTCCGGGCCGTCTGAAAGCCACGGATATCAGGGAATCACCTTGTTCAGGGGATATTCAATGATGTCCTGGGCGCCGGCTCTTTTCAGCGGCGGTATCAGGTCGCGCACCTCGTGCTCGTCGATGATTACCTCCACGGCCACCCAGTCACTGGCCACCAACTGGGATATGGTGGGGTGCTTCATGGAGGGTAGAAGGGACAGTACGGAGTCCATCTTGTCCCCCGGGATGTTCATTTTGAGGCCGACCTTGTTTTCCGCCCTCAGGGCCCCTTCCAGTAAAACGGCCAGATTCTGCAGCTTCTCTCTCTTCCAGGGATCCTCCCAGGCCACACGGTTGGCATGCAGGCGGGTGGTAGACTCCAGGATGGTGGTGAGAATACGCAGGTTATTGGCGGCTAGCGAACTGCCCGTTTCGGTAAGGTCGGCGATGGCATCTACCAGGTGCGGCACCTTCACCTCGGTCGCCCCGTAGGAGAATTCCACGGTGGCATTGACGCCGTGCTGGCGGAGAAAGCTCTTGGTGACCTGCACCAGTTCCGTGGCGATGCGCTTGCCCTCCAGATCCCCCACCGTATGAATGGGACCGTCCCTGGCCACCGCAACCACCAGTCGCACCGGCCCGGTGGTCTGCTTGGCGTAAGCCAGGTCGGCCACTTCCACCACGTCCGCCTCATTCTCCCGGATCCAGTCGTAGCCGCTGATGCCGGCATCAAGTACGCCCTCGGTCACATAACGCGGTATCTCCTGCGCCCGCATCAGGACCAGGTCCAGCTGCGGGTCGTCGACCACGGGAAAATAGGAGCGGCCGCGCAGGGACACGTTAAACCCGGCCCGTTTGAAGAGTAAAAAAGTGGCTTCCTGTAAACTGCCCTTGGGTAAACCCAGTTTTAGCTGCATTGTTTTCACCTTTCTGCTGCATGGATACCCCTGCCTGAGCACCTTCCGGGCACCGGGGCACCCGCGGGTCCAGGCGGGTCGGTGGTCTATGACCTCCCGCCCTCCTCACCCCGGCCCGGGGGGCCGGCATCCCCTGCCCGCAGCCGGGCCAGGACCAGCCGGTACCCGTCGGCCCCGTAGTTCAGAGCCTTTTTCACCCGGCTGATGGTGGCCGTACTGGCTCCGGTCCGCCGGGCTATGTCCCCGTAAGTACAGTTTTCCTGGAGCATGCTGGCCACCGCCAGGCGCTGGGCCATAGCCTTCAACTCGGCTACGGTGCAGACATCCTCGAAGAACTGGTAACACTCTTCCACATCCTGCAGGACCAGGACGGCCGCAAAGAGGTGGTCCAGATGATCACCCTTCAATTTGCCGGAATATGCCATGGCAGCCACCCGCCCTCCGGACCGGTCAACGGGCCAGCGCCCGTCGCCCTATGTCGCGCCGGTAATGCATACCCGCAAAACTTAGGCCTGCCACGCCCTTGTAGGCCAGGGCGCAGGCACCCGCTATGTCCGGACCGGCCGCGGTGACACCCAGCACCCGCCCGCCCGCCGTGACCACCCGGCCCTGGTCCAGAGCCGTTCCGGCGTGGAAGACCACTACCTCCGGCGGCACGTCGGCAAGGCCCTCGATAGGAATCCCCGTGTCATACGGGCCCGGATAGCCCCCGGATGCCAGCACCACGCAAACGGCCGCCCCGTCACGCCATAAAACCGGTGTTTGGGCCAGGCGCCCCGCCTCCACCGCCAGCATGATCTCCACCAGATCCGACTCCAGCAGCATCAATACCGGCTGGGCCTCCGGATCGCCGAAGCGCACGTTGAACTCCAATACTTTTGGTCCGTCCGGACCGATCATCAGGCCGGCATAGAGCACCCCCCGGAAGACGATGCCCTCCGCCGCCAGCCCCCTTACGGTGGGCAGAAGGATTTCCTCCCTGACCCGCGCGGCCAGTTCCCGGGTCAGAACCGGAGCCGGGGCGTACGCTCCCATGCCCCCGGTGTTGGGGCCGGCGTCCAGGTCAAAAACCCGCTTATGATCCTGAGCCGCCAGCATGGGTACCACCGTTTCACCGTCGGTAAAGGCCAGGACGCTGACCTCCTCGCCGGCCAGGCACTCCTCCACCAGTACCTTGTCTCCCGCCGCGCCGAAGACCCGTTCCACCATCATGGCTTCCACGGCCCGCAGGGCCTCGTCCCGGTCGGCGGTAACCACCACACCCTTGCCGGCCGCCAGGCCGTCCGCCTTGATAACCCAGGGTCCCCCGTCTGCACCCAGATAGTCGCGGGCCTCGCGGGCCGAGGTGAAGACCCGGCAGGCGGCCGTGGGTATGCCGTAACGCTGCATGATCTCCTTGGCGAAGGACTTACTCCCTTCCAGGGCCGCCCCACGGGCCCCGGGGCCGAAAACCGTGAGCCCCGCAGCCCGGAGTTCGTCGGCCAGCCCCCCCACCAGCGGTGTCTCGGGCCCCACCACCGTTAGGTCGATGCTGTGCTTCCGGGCAAAGGCCACCAGTCCGGCCGTGTCCGTGGCCGCGATGTCCACACATTCGGCCAGGCCGGCGGTGCCGGCGTTGCCGGGGGCGCAGTAGATCCGGCCGACCCGGGGACTCTGGGCGATCTTGTAGGCCAGGGCGTGCTCCCGGCCCCCTCCCCCTACGATCAGTACCTGCATAGGCGTCACGCTTTACACCCCCGCCCTAGTGCTTGAAATGGCGCATGCCCGTAAACACCATGGCCAGACCGTACTCGTCGGCCAGACGGATGGAGTCCGCGTCCCGGACCGAGCCACCCGGCTGAATGATAGCGGCGATCCCGGCCCGGGCCGCCTCTTCCAGGGTATCCGCAAAGGGGAAGAAAGCGTCCGAAGCCAGGACGGCCCCCCGGGTGTTGTCCCCCGCCTGGGCCAGGGCAATGCGGGCGGAGCCCACCCGGTTCATCTGGCCGGCTCCCACACCGAGAATCTGCTGCCCTTTGGCCACCACGATGGCGTTGGACTTGACGTGTTTGACCACGGTCATGGCAAAGAGAAGATCTGCTTTTAGATCCTCCCCGGGCGCCCGCCGGGTAACCACCTGCCACCCGGCCTGCGCCGGCGTACCTCTGTCGAACTCCTGCAATAGGAAGCCCCCGTTGACCTTGCGCACCTCCAGACGGTCGCTCGACTGCACACTCACATCACCCGTTTCCAGAATGCGCAGGTCCTTTCTTTTCTCCGTCAATACGGTCAGCGCGGCAGACTCAAAGCCGGGTGCGATCACCGCTTCCAGGAAGATCTCGGCCATCGCGCGCGCGCAGGCTTCGTCCACCGGCCGGTTAAAGGCCACGATGCCGCCATAGGCGGACACCGGGTCGGCCTGGTAGGCCAGCCGGTAGGCCTGGTCCAGCGTGGGGCGACAGGCCACGCCGCAGGGATTGTTGTGTTTGACTATTACCGCGGCGGGCTCGGTGAACTCCCGCACCAGTTCCAGGGCGGCGTTCAAGTCCAGGATGTTGTTGTAGGAGAGTTCCTTGCCGCCCATTTGGCGGGCCGTGCCCACGCAGGCCCCCTGGATCATCGGATCACGGTAGAAGGCAGCCTTTTGGTGGGGGTTCTCTCCGTAACGCAGAATCTGGCTCCGCCGGCCGCTCAGGGTGAAGGTAGGGGTAAAGGGCTCCCCTTCCCGGGCCGCCAGGTAGGAACTGATGGCGGCATCATAGGCTGCCGTATGGCCGAAAGCCTCCCGCGCCAGGCTCAGCCGGAAGTCTTCGTCCGCCTGGCCGCTCTGCAGGCGGACCAGCACCTCCCCGTAACGTTTCGGATTGACCACCACTACCACGTACCGGTAGTTCTTGGCCGCCGAACGCAGCATGGAGGGACCGCCGATATCGATGTTCTCGATAATCTCCTCGTGGGTGGAACCCGCCTTTTGCACTGTTTGGACAAAAGGATAGAGGTTTACCGCCACCAGGTCGATGGTGCCGATGCCGTGCTGGGTCAACTGACTCAAGTGGGAAGGCTCGCGCAGGGCCAGGATACCGCCATGGACCGCGGGATGCAGGGTTTTCACCCGTCCGTCCAGGATTTCCGGGAAACCGGTAACGGCCGACACCTGCTGCACCGGTACACCGGCCTGCATCAGCGCCTGATATGTACCGCCCGTGGAAATGATTTCTACACCCTGACCGGCCAGGGCCCGGGCAAACTCCACCACCCCGGTCTTGTCGGAAACGCTGATCAAAGCTCTCTTGACCGTCATGTTTGTCCCCCTTCCGTCTTCCCAAATACTAATTCTTTTACACGTTAATATGGTAAACTAAAGACGTGGCAAAAGCAAGAGCATCCAGCGTGAATCCTCCCTCCACCGAGGTGGACGGCATCCATCCATAAGCAAGGGCGAAGTCTCGGTATTCGGCAGCGGGGCTGCCACCCAGGCTTGCCTGACCCAGTAGGCTGGACGGGTTCCTGGATTCCCGGACACCAACCGGGCGACCCGGCGGCGACCCCTCCCTTTCAGGAGTAGCAGGCTTTCGCAATTGGAGAATCAACCTGCCTGCGATTGCAGGCGTTTGTTTTCCCGTATGAACCACGAGACGCCGATGTTGATGGCGGCGTTGACGTGGCTGTTGTGTACGGTACCGCATTTATTGCACTTTAGGACGTTGCTATTGCGGGTTGTTTCCAGAAAGCCACAGGCAGAACACCGGTTGCTGGTATTCTTC
>DATKUX010000021.1:0-6562 GCA_035530395.1 Spirochaetia bacterium | reverse complement strand
GGGAACGTGCTGGGCCAGGGTGTTGCCCGCCTGGGCGGCCATATTCTTGATGCGGTCTTGGGATAGACCCAGTTCCTCGGCGAACTCGACCATGTGGCCCAGGTAACCTTTCCAGTCGTCCCAGTTCATGCGCGCCTGTTCGATTTCCATAACTTGCCCCTCTCTTTTGGAAAATGGCTTCTCCTGCTATTTTTTCCCGGCCGGGCGGGACATTATACGGTATCGGGAGGTGCCTCAGGCGGCATCCTAGCGGGAGTAAAACAGCCGGGGCCACCCGCTGGGGGCGGGTACCCCGCCCAGGGAGACCGGGTAGCCGGTCACGGGATGAACACCACTTTTAAAAGGGGATAACGATGAAAGACGATATTTTGGACACTCTTGAGGAAGTGCTAGCCCTGGTGGAAGCCGGGGCTCAAGGGGAGGCTTACCTGCAAAGGCGCCAAAAGCTCAGCGTCGAGGTCCGCGAAGGACGCGTGGAGACCCTGCAGCAGGCCGGGGATCATGGCTTGGGGCTGCGGGTGATCAAGGATTCCCGTCTGGGCTTTGCCTATACGACCGACCTTTCCCGGGAAGGCCTGGCCAGGGTTGCCGCGGCAGCTACGGCCAATGCCGCCGCCGCGGCCCGGGACGAGTACCGGCAGTTTCCGGCTCCGGCCGCGCCGGTGGAAGGGCTCTTCCTCTACGACGCCGCCGTCCGGCAGGTCCCGGTGGCGGAAAAGATCACGCTGGCACTGGAAATGGAGAAGGTGGCCCGGGAAGAGGACCAGCGCGTCAGCATCATCGAGTCCTCTGTGTACCAGGATGAAGAGGTGGAGGTAGCGGTGGCCAACAGCGGGGGACTCCGGCAAACTTACCGCGCCGCCAACTTTGCCGCCTACCTGTCCCTGGTCGCCAGCCAGGACGGGGACAGCCAGACGGGCTTTGCCCTGGAACAATCTCTGAGGTACAGTGATCTCAATGCCCGGAAGGTTGGCCGCGAGGCGGCCCAACGGGCCGTGGGCCAGTTGGGCGCCCGGCCGGTTCAAAGCAGGGAGATGACCGTGTGTCTGGATCCCTACGTTACGGGTGGCTTTCTCGGCCTGGTGGCCTCGGCCCTCACCGGCGAGGCAGTGCTGAAAGGGCGCTCCCTTTTTGCCGGCCGGGTGGGTCAACAGGTGGCGGCGGACGGTGTCACCCTGATCGACGATGGTACCCTGGCCGGTGGTGTTTCCTCGGCCCCGGTGGATGACGAAGGCGTGCCCACCAACCGCACCGTTCTGGTCGAACGGGGCCGTTTGAACGGTTTTTTGCACAACACCTACACGGCCGCCCGCCTGGGCGGCAAGTCCACGGGCAACGGCACCAGGGGCTCCTTCAAGAGCACGCCCGAAACCGGTGTGACCAACTTCTACCTGGAGCCCGGCCAGGTGGACCCTGCCACCTTAATGGGCGACGTGGCGGAAGGCTTCCTGGTGACGGAGGTACTGGGCATGCACACCGCCAACCCCATCTCCGGTGATTTTTCCGTAGGGGCTACGGGCCGCCTGATCAGGAACGGCAAGCTGGCCGAACCGGTCAGGGGTGTCGCTATAGCGGGTAACGTCATGGACCTGCTCATGGGCATCGAAGGCGTGGCCAACGACCTCCGGTTCTTGGGCGGGGTGGGCGCACCGACCGTGCGGGTGAAGAGGATGCACCTGAGCGGGCACTGAGCCAAGGAAAAGCCTTGCAAACGTTGGAAGTGGAAAAAAGGGAGGGGCCGGGCCGTAGCTGTTACTACGGTCCGGCCCTTTCATGAATTCCCGTGCTTCAACGACGGTTGGTTACTGCGGCCGAATTGGCTGGTCGGGAGCTCAGTTGTGGAATGTCAATAGAGCGCCAGACTCACCATAACGGCCTTATCCACCTCGGCCATCTTGTCGTGGGAGAGGGCTCCTAATTTACGCTGAAGTCTCCCCTTGTCAATCGTCAATATCTGCGACAGGTTTACCACGCTTTCCCGCTCCAGCCCGCCTTGACCGGCAGCCAGGCGGACAAGGAAAGGGTACACCTTGCCTAGCGCTGTTGATACGGCTGCAACGATGGTGGTGTTGCCGTACTTATTGCCGGCATCGTTTTGAATCACCAGGGCGGGGCGGTAGCCTGCCTGTTCGCTGCCACGCGAGGGGGTGAAGTCAACCAGATAAATTTCACCCCGCTTAATCGCTGTCATTGGGCAGAACCTCCGCCTGGGCCGGCAGGAAGAACTCAGCATCGCGCCGGTTCTGGGCGGCGTATTCCGCGTAACCCTCGGCCAACTCGCTCTCAAATTTAGCCTTCTCTGCCTGACGGATCAACTCGGCAACGGCCCCGCTCCGGGTGGTTTTCCACCTCGCGGCCAGGCCGTCCAGGGTAAGAATCAGGGGGGCGGGCAGGCTCACGGTGATCTTGTCAGTCATTAAGGACACCTCCTGCCTACACAGTATCATACCATAAATCATACCGTCAATAGGATCCCGTGACTTACCATGTCCATCTACAGTTGGAATACTGGCGGGGATGTCCTGGTAGTCGGAGGTGAGTTGGTGGCTTAAGAGGCTGGGGACGCCTGACGCCAAGTATCTGACCCGGACCCATGGAAGGATGAGAAAGCGACCGTTAGGGGTAACCGGCCTGGTACCTGCCGAGTGGATGGAGCTTCCCCCGTTATCGGTGGGGTACCAGGTTTCCCGCTGACCGATGTATCAGCCTGCGCACCGGAAATATTGTGGTTTTAGGATCTTGACAGGGACGGGGTCCTGGCATAGGATATAAGAAAATCGTAATAAGGTGATATAGATGCTGGATTCGCTGGCCGCCACCTTCCGGGTCCTGGGCGATCCGACGCGGCTGGAAATGCTCGGCCTCCTGCAGGTGCGCGACATTTGCGTCTGCGAGTTTGTAGAACTTTTCGGGCGGAGCCAGCCGGCGATCAGTCAACACCTGCACCGGCTCAAGGAAGCCGGTCTGGTTACTGCTCACCGTCGGGGCATGTGGGTATTGTACCGTCTGGCGGAGGACCTGCCGCCCTTGGTCACGGCTGCGTTGGCGGCGTTGCCGCATCCTTTGCCGCGGGAGGAGCGCTTGCGGGTAATGGATCCGGACATGGTTTGCTCGGCCGTATCCGGACTGGTCTGGTAAGCAGGGCAAGCCTCAATGGCGTGGACACAAGGGGTTGATGTCGTCAAGTATATTACTATATAAAGATACAGGTATATATGGGGGGTGATAGATTCGCCCGGAGAGTTGCTGCGAGGACCAGGATCAGCCAGATGGGCAATCATTGAAAGAGGGTGCTGAGAAAGTGAAACGGAAGGTATTATTCCTATGTACTAAGAATTCAGCACGAAGCCAAATGGCGGAAGCTATTTTAAACTACAGGGGCCGTGATAATTTTATCGCTTACAGTGCCGGTTCCAGGCCGGCAGGGGCAATTCATCCTTTGGCGCTGAAGGTTCTTACCGATGCAGGGTTTGATATGTCGGGAAAGATGCCCAAACGTATGGAGGAATATCTCAATGAAGACTTTGCCTTTATCATTACGCTCTGCGACAGAATGAAGGAAGAATGCCCTATATTTCCTGGTAAACCTATACTAGCGCACTGGGGCATGCCCGACCCGGCTGAGTTTGCGGGTGCAGAGGAAGAGAAACTAAAATTCTTTGAAAAAACAATGAGTGATATATCTGAGAGACTTAGCCTTTTTCTAAGCCTCCCCATGGAAAAACTGGACAGGATGGCGTTGGAACTTAGAATAAAGGAAATCGGGAAAGTGACATTATGAGAAATGGAAGGGAAAAGTATTATTTCGCTTGGAAAATTCCGTACTTGGAGGGTTTAATATGGAAGAGCAAGTTAGCTGCCAAAGATCAACAGGCTTACCGTTCCTCGATCGCTATCTGACCCTATGGATTTTTCTGGCCATGATCGCCGGTGTAGCCACCGGCTACTTCTATCCGGGTGTACAGAATCTTCTCCAACAGGTCCAGGTAGGTACCACCTCCATTCCCATTGCCGTAGGTTTGATAGTGATGATGTATCCGCCGCTGGCCCGCGTCCGTTACGAAGAATTGGGCCGGGTTTTCCGGCACGTCAGGGTGATTGCCCTGTCCCTGGCCCAAAACTGGCTTATCGGCCCCGTTCTGATGTTTATCCTCGCCGTGCTCTTCCTGCGCCACCAGCCGGACTTTATGGCCGGTTTGATCCTGATCGGCTCGGCCAGATGCATAGCCATGGTCATCGTCTGGAACGACCTGGCGCGGGGGGATGCCGACTACGCCGCGGCCCTGGTGGCCATTAATTCCGTTTTCCAGGTGGTGTTCTACTCGTTTTTCGCCTATCTCTTCATCACCCTTATTCCGTCCTGGCTCGGCCTGAGTAGTCTCGTGGTGCATATCTCCATGGGGGCGGTGGCCAAAAGCGTCGCCGTTTACCTGGGCGTTCCGTTCGGCGCCGGACTCCTGACCCGCCTTATTCTGCGCCCTTTGAAGGGCCGCGAGTGGTATGACCGCAAATTCATCCCGGTGATCAGCCCCTTTACCCTGGTAGCCCTTCTTTTCACCATTATGGTGATGTTCTCCCTCAAGGGAAACTATATCGTCAGGCTGCCGCTGGACGTAGTGAGCATTGCCATTCCCTTGATTCTCTATTTCGCGATCATGTTTTTCATATCGTTCTACGTCAGCTACCGGATGGGTATCAGCTACGAATTGGCTACTACCCTTTCCTTTACGGCGGCCAGCAACAATTTCGAGCTGGCCATCGCGGTGGCCGTGGCCGTGTTCGGCATCAACTCCGGGGAGGCCTTTGCCGCCGTGATCGGTCCGCTAATAGAGGTGCCGGTGATGATCAGCCTGGTCAACGTAGCCTTCGCCATCGGACGGAAATACTTTGCCGCTACCGCTTATCCAAAAAGTTGATTCGTTGTGCTCTTTACGGCAAGGGCGGGAGGCCGCCCGCATTTCCTTTGGGTGCAGGCGCCCAGAGAAAGGGAAGGGCCGGCGCAACTGGTTGCGGCTGAAGATTCTGGAGGAAAGGTCTGATTTTTATGAGTAGGAAAGTACTGTTCCTTTGTACGGGCAACGCCGCCCGCAGCCAGATGGCCGAAGGATTCGGCCGCGCTCTGGGCGGCGACAGGTGGGAGGTATACAGCGCGGGCACCGCTCCGGCCGGCTTGCATCCGCTGGCGGTGCAAGTCATGGCCGAGGCGGGCGTGGACATTTCCGGTCATGCTTCGAAGTCGCTGGACGGGCAATTGCTTGCATCCGTAGATGTGGTGGTCACCCTGTGCGGCGACGCCACCGAAAGTTGCCCCGTAACCCCGCCGTCCGTCAAGCGTATCCACTGGCCGCTGCCTGACCCGGCCCGGGCGGGCGGCACGGAGGCCGAGGTTCTGGCCGTGTTCCGGGCCGTGCGGGACGAAATCCGGCAGCGGGTGGAGGCGCTCCTGGCAGAGGAAGGCTAAGGATCGCCTTTTCGGTTACCGGGCGGCCGGGGCCGACTGCCCAGGCGGAGTCGTGTTCCCGGGCGGACCCGGTCCCGCTCCCTGTGGTCCCGCCGGCCCGGCGGGGACGTTTTTCGGCCGGCGCAGGAAGAACACCACCGGCAGTACGCAGATGATGATTATAGCGGCAAAGATCATGGTATAATCGATGGCCATGGCGGTGGCCTGGTTGGCAACCGCCCGTTGAAGGGCGGCAAGGGCCAGAGGCCGGATAAATGCGCTTCCCAGCAGGGAGTGGGACAGCAGGTAGCCACTGACGCCGTGGATGAATCCTGAGACCGGCGGCGAGGTGGCGGTGATCTTCTCGCCGTACATGGCGCCGTAAACGAGTTGCTGCCGGTTGTAGAGGTAGGTGATGTAGGCGATGCCCAGGGAACCCGAGAGCTGCCGCACCAGGCTGTTGAGGGAGGTGACCCGGTTCATCAAGTGACGGGGCACCGTGTTCAAACCGATGGCGGTCATGGGCAGCATGAACAGGGCAAAGCCGGCCGACCTCTCCATATACCATATCTGGAGGGTATGGTAGGAGGTATCGAGGCCCAGGTGACTCAGCTGGAAGGTGGTGACCGAGGTTATGACGATACCGGCCAGGACGAGCGGCACGGCCCCGAAACGGTCGAACAGGCGGCCGGATATGGGGGAAAAGATGCCCATGACTATGGCTGCCGGCGCCATCAGAAGGCCGGTCTGGAAAGGGGTAAAGCCCATAATCTGCTGGGTGAAGATCGGAACCAGGAAGATGCCGGCATAAAGGGCTATGGTGACCATGAAGGTGCCGGCGAAGCTGGCTGCCAGGACTGGATTGCCTTTAAACACCCGGAGGTCGATGATCGGGTGGTCGGTAGTAAGCTCCCAGAGGATGAAGATGATCAAGGCAAAAACACCTACGGTCAGGGTAGCGACGATACTCAGGGTGTGCCAGCCCACGCTCTGACCCCGGGAGAGGCCCAGAAGCACGCTGAAGGCACCGGCCACGATGAGAACCATGCCGGGTATGTCAAGGCGGGGCTTGGCGTGGGTCGGAATACGCGGCAGCACCATCATGCCCAACAGAATGATGAG